>CAZPYK010000083.1:0-6536 GCA_964590755.1 uncultured Ruminococcus sp.
TGCATTCGCGGATCTCGATGCCTTCGGCGGTGCAGCTCGCGGGTGTGGTGACTTGCCATTCGCCGTAGCTGTGACCGAGCGCCGCGGTCTCGTCGACCGGCTTCGTCGTTCCGCAGGAGCAGCCGAGCAGCGTGTAGCCGTTTTCGGTGCAGGTCGGATCGATCACGCGCTCAAGTCTGAAGTCGTGCACATGCTCGGTCTCGGCGGGTGTCGTTTCCGGCTCGATCGGGGCTGTCGTTTCCGGCGGGGTGGTTTCCGGTTCGATCGGAGCTGTCGTCTCCGCGGGTGTCGTCTCCGGCTCGATCGGAGCTGTCGTCTCCGCGGGTGTCGTCTCGGGCTCGATCGGAGCGGTGGTTTCCGCGGGTGTGGTCTCCGGCTCGACCGGGGCGGTGGTTTCCGTCGGTGTCGTCTCCGGCTCGATCGGGGCGGTGGTTTCCGTCGGTGTCGTCTCCGGCTCGATCGGGGCGGTGGTCTCGGCGGGTGTCGTCTCCGGCTCGATCGGGGCTGTCGTCTCGGCGGGTGTCGTTTCCGGTTCGATCGGCGTTGTGGTTTCTTCCGGTGCGGACGTCTCCGCCGGATCGATTCCCGATTCGATCGGCGTTGTCGTTTCTTCCGGGGTGGTTTCCGATTCTATCGGAACGGTGGTCTCCGCCGCGCTCGTGTCGGGGGGCGGGTCGTTGCGCCGTGCGCAGCCGTATGCGGACATTGCCGCCGCCGCGAGGATCGCGATCGCAACAAAAAGAATTATGGGATTTTTGCGTTTCATTGTGTTGAGGACTCCTTTCTTTCGGTTGTTTGAATTTTGTTTTGGGGGAATAAAAGCCGCATGTGCGTAGGTAGGATCGCGGAAATTTCGGTAAACTCTCTTGAACCTATTGACAAATCCATGCGGCTGTGCTATACTTTAAGTACAGGGTGCACACCGATGACGGTTGCTCTCCCGTTGTAAAACAGATAACCGCTTTAACTTTGGAAGGGTAGGCGGTTATCTTTTTTTATTATTTCTTGCGAAAGATGCTGTAAAGCAGCATCGCGAAAGCGATAAGAACACCGGTGTAATTAAACATTGCATCAAATGTTACATAATCCATTTCGCATCACTCCTCTCTCACATTCGATTGAGAGGAGAAAAAAGATATTTGTCTCCGCTCACAATGTGATCGCGAGGGAGAGCAGCCGCCACCGTTTTTGGTGTGCATCCCGGTCGACGCAAATTGCTTTTTGTCGACACATATAATATAGCACACCCACACGGATTTGTCAAGTATTTTTGAGAATTGATGTTTATTTAATTGTCAATGAACGTTTGTAAAAAAGGTCGCTTTTGTGTTAATTGTCGATGCCGAGGGTCGGCTCGAAAAAAACTCGGACTTCAATCGCTTGTGCGTTTGAAGTCCGAGGCAAGGATGCAAAAGCCATCAACGATTTCGGAACATATATTACATTTATAAAGGTGTCGGCGACGCCGTTTTAGGAGATGTACTTTTCGTTATATGCCTCGATGGCGTCCTCGATTATCTTTGTTGCCTCGTCGGCACAATATAGCTCCTTGACGGCGGTCTGCTTGTTTTCAAGCTGCTTGTAGACCGAGAAAAAGTGCATTATCTCGTCGAAAATGTGTGGCGGCAGGTCGTCGATGGATTTGAAGTTGTTATAGTTGGGGTCGGAGAAGGGAACGGCTATTATCTTATCGTCAAGTCTGCCGCCGTCTATCATGCGCATGACGCCTATCGGATATACCTGCACCAGCGTCATGGGGTAGAGTGGCTCGGCACCGATGACCAGAACGTCCAGCGGGTCGCCGTCGTCGGCATAGGTGCGGGGAATGAAGCCGTAGTTTGCGGGATAGTGCGTTGAGGTGTAGAGAACCCTGTCAAGGCGCAGTGTTCCGGTGCTCTTGTCAAGCTCGTATTTGCACTTGCTTCCCTTGGGGATCTCGATAAGTGCGGAGAAGTTATCGGGGCGGATCATTTCGGGGTCGATGTCATGCCAGATGTTCATGTGGATACCTCCGTTGTAATTTGTAATTCATTTATTTTACGTAATCGAATTCGAAATCGTATATCGAGACGGTGCAACCGTCGGTGCAGCCGCGTTCCTCCAGTTCGTCGAAGATACCGCTGCGGCGAAGCACCTTTTGGAAGAAGTTGAGCGATTCGTAATCACCGAAGTTTATCTGCCCCATAAGGTTAAAGAGCCACTCGCCCTCAACGATAAAGGTGTCACCCTCGCGCGTGATCGTGGTCTCGCGACCGCCGCCCACGTAGGCATCCTCCGGCTCGTATTCACGATCGTAGACCTTGACGGGCGGCAGCTTTTGCAGTTCCGTGGCGGTCAGGCGTATCAGCTTGTCTATTCCCTCGCCGGTCACCGCCGAGACATAGACGAGCGGGCAACCGAGATCGGACACATATTTTTCAAATGCATCGATATCGACGCGCTCACGGTCGATCGAATCGACCTTGTTTGCGACTATTATCTGCGGACGTGCGGCAAGCTCGGCGCTGTACTGCTCAAGCTCGCGGTCGATCAGCTTTATATCCTCTGTCGGCTCGCGATATTCGGTGGCGGCGATATCCACCACGTGCCAAAGCAAGCGACAACGGTCGACGTGACGCAAAAAGGCATGTCCGAGTCCGGCGCCGGCGGACGCGCCCTCGATGAGTCCGGGGATATCCGCCGCGACAAAGCCGGCACCGCCGCCCGCGGGGGCGGGAACGACCCCCAGCATCGGGGAGAGTGTGGTAAAGTGGTAGTCGGCGATCTTTGGTGTCGCGGCGCTTATTGCGGCGAGAAGCGAGGATTTTCCGACGCTGGGGTAGCCTATAAGCCCCACATCGGCTATCATTTTAAGCTCGAGCGTGACCTCACGTTCCTCGCCGCGAGTGCCGTTTTTGGCAAACATGGGGACCTGTCGCGTGGGGGTGGCAAAGTGCCTGTTGCCCCAGCCGCCTCTGCCTCCTCGGCAGAGGGTAAAGTCGGCGCCGTCGTTTTCCGACATGTCATGGATTATCTTGTCTGTGTCGGCGTCACGTATGAGCGTTCCGGGCGGAACATTAATTATCACGTCCTCGGCGTCCGCGCCGTGAAACTTGCGTCCCGCGCCGTTGGCGCCCGCGGGAGCCGTGAATTTTCTTTTGTAACGGAAGGCGAGAAGGGTGTTGCTGCCGGGGTCTACGCGGAAGATTATGCTTCCGCCCTTGCCTCCGTCGCCGCCGTCCGGACCGCCGTGAGAGACGTATTTTTCACGTCTGAAGGAAACGGCTCCGTTGCCTCCGTTTCCGGCTTTTGTATAGATCTTTATTTTGTCGACAAACATTTTTTATGCTCTCTTTCCGCCGCTGTGCGATATGCGCGCGAAATGCGCGGTCTTATTCGCCCTTTTCGCGTATGATCAGCTTTATGGGCGTGCCCGCAAAGCCGAAGGTGTCGCGCAGACAGTTTTCTATATAGCGCTGATAGGAGAAATGGAACAGCTCGGCGCTGTTGCAGAAGATGACGAAGGTCGGCGGCGCGACCGAAGTTTGGGTCATGTAATAGATGCGCAGACGTTTGCCCTTGTCTGTGGGAGGCTGTACGCGAGTGACCGCCTCTCGCAGCACGTCGTTGAGCATTCCGGTGGATATGCGCATGACCGACGAGGAATATACCGCGTTTATCTGTCCGAAAAGGTTGGTGACGCGCTGTCCCGTGAGTGCGGAGACGTACATTATCGGTGCGTAAGGCATATACGAGAGCGCGGTGCGTATCTTGTTGTCGAAATCCTTGACGGTGGAGTTATCCTTGTCGGGAATCGAATCCCACTTGTTTACGACGATGACCGACGCCTTGCCCGCCTCGTGAGCGATTCCGGCTATCTTTTCATCCTGCTCGGTCACGCCCTCGCCCGCATCTATCATGATAAGGCAGACATCGGCGCGCTCAACGGCGGTGTGTGCCCTAAGCACCGAATATTTTTCGACGCTGTCCTTTATTCGGGCACTGCGCCTGATGCCGGCGGTGTCGATGAAGGTATATGTGCCGTAGGAGTTCACCACGCGGGTGTCGATGGCATCTCGTGTGGTGCCGGGAATATTTGAAACTATCATTCTCTCGGCGCCCGCTATGCGGTTGACTATCGAGGATTTTCCCGCGTTCGGCTTGCCGATCACCGCCACGCGAATGCCGGATTCGGGATCCTCTCCGTCGTCGGTCTCGGGCAGGACCTTGAGCACCTCGTCAAGCAGGTCTCCGGTGCCGGTGCCGTGGACCGAGGAGAGGGCGATAAGCTCGCCATCAAAGCCGAATTCGTAAAATTCGTAATATTCGGGCGGCAGGTTGCCTATGCTGTCGCATTTGTTGACCGCGACCACCACCGGTTTGCGGCTCTTTTTCAGCATTACCGCGATCTCGCGGTCGTCGGCGGTGGGGCCGGTGCGCACGTCGCAGAGAAAGACGATAACGTCTGCCGATTCTATGGCGATCTCCGCCTGCATGCGCATATGGGCGAGAATTATATCGTCGGTGCGCGGCTCGATGCCGCCCGTATCGATAACGGTCAGCGTTTTTCCGCACCATTCGGTCTCGCCGTAGATACGGTCGCGGGTGACGCCGGGGGTGTCCTCGACTATCGCGCGGCGCTCGCCTATCAGCTTATTGAAAAGTGTGCTTTTCCCCACATTGGGTCTTCCTACTATTGCAATTACGGGTCGTGACATTTTGATGGTTCCTTTTCTGTGTGGATCTTGTGTCCCGGCTTCAAGCCTTATTTTGTCGGGCTTATGCCGAGATATGCATCGGCTGTTGTCAGCGGCAGCGAGAATTCGGCGAAGCCGCCGAGCTTTGATGTGAGCTCGACCGAAATGATCAGCTCCGTTGAGGTGAAATATGTGACGGGATAGGTGTTATACAGCTCCCAAAGCGAATATTGCGACATCATGTCGGCAAGCGAGATAGAGGAGGTGATGTTGTCGGCTCCGCTGATCTGCTTAAAGGCGCCCGCCTCGAACAGCCGCTTCAGACCTTCAAAATCGGAATACAGCTTTTTTTGCGAGAGGTTCTTGCCCGTGTTCAGATTTATCGTGTTGGCATAAACGAATCGCACTGTATCCGCTCCGTCGGAATAGGATATGCCGCCCTCCGAGCGCACCGAGAGCAGATTGCCTCCGAGATAGGTCACCTGCGATGAGGTGATCTCATATGTCACGGCAACACCGCTTTTTGTATACTCCTCAAGTCCGAGCAGACGATTTTTGAATTCGGACAAGGCTATCTCCTCAAGCAACTCGTTTATCTTTGTCTGCATGCTTTCGTTTGAAAGCCCGGTGAGCTTGGGATAGCGCAATATCCTGCGGCTCTGCTGCGAACCGACGTCGGCGAGCTTCAGCTCGGAGAGCACCACGTCGTATTCATAGCTTACGACGTCAACTATCTCGGTCGTCTCCTCGGTCTGCGGCTTTTGCGTGACGGGAGAGGACTCGGTGATCGGCGACGAGCTGTCGGGAGATGCGGGGGAGGTGTCGCTTTCTGGTATCGATACGGGGTCGGGCGCTGTCGTCGCGTCGTCGGTGAGAATGTCGACGCCGACCACCAGCGAATGCTTGTCGTCCGGTTCCGCGCGGCGGCAGGAGACAAGCGTCAGAGCTGCGAGCAACGGCGGTATCAAGGCGAGAGCCGAAAGGCGGATGCCGCGCTCGGCGTTTTTTGTGTTTTGGACTTTTTTCTTGTTTTTCATACTTCTTTGTTCTTTTGGTCGGATCGGATCACCGATCTCGCGATTCAAATACCCGTCAGAGCGGAGATGAATTCCGTGCCGTCGCATTTGACGGGCACGGCGGGAACACCGAGCTTTTTTGAAAGCTCGTCGGGGGTCATTCCGCAGAGGAAGAGGTCGCCGTCCGAGCGAAGTGCGTTTGCGGGGAAGAAAAGTGTGCTTCCGAGCTCACGACCCGCCAGCTGCTCGGCTATATCCTTGCCGGTAAGCAGACCCGAGACGGTTATCGTGTCTCCGAAAAAGTTGTTTTTTATGCGGTATACGTTGACCTTCAGCGCTCCGCGAGCCTGCTCGGCTCGGTGCGCCAGCTCGCATATCATATCATACGAGGCGTATCCCGTTGCGACCGACACCACTCTTTCCGGAGTGTCGGCGGGGGCGCGATCGGTATATTTGAGCTCGACGGTCGCCTCCTCCTCAAATGAGGTGAGCATGCCGACTCCGTCCTCTATCTGACCGTAATCCTCATAAAATTCGGGGGGCGGGAGCGGCACGCCGCCGCGGACGTAGAATTCATCCGAGCAGCGCACCACATGGCTGCCCGATTCCGCGTAAAAGCGATCCGACCAGCGCGTGACCTGCTCTATCACGGCGCGGCATTCCTCGGGTGAGAAAAGCGTCAGCGGGAAGAGCCCTTCGCGGTATTTGGTGAGCCCCGCGGGGACTATGGTTATCGCCTCAAGCGACGGACGCAGGCGCGAAAGATCCGACAGCGTGCGCTCAAGCGCCTCGCCGTCGTTGATGCCGCGGCAGAGCACTATCTGCGCGTTTATCGTGATGCCCG
>CAZPYK010000084.1:0-6508 GCA_964590755.1 uncultured Ruminococcus sp.
CACCGTAGGGGCGAACTGCGTTCGCCCGCAACGATGGATTATGCCGGGCGACCACAGGTCGCCCCTACGGGAGAGGCGCGAACATGGTGCGTCGGAACGAACACCTAACATCGTTCGGCGCGAACACACTGCGTAGCCCACCTCATCCACCGGCTCGCACAAACCGCAAAAACGGCGTTTTTGCTTGCAAAACGGCGAGTTTCACTCGCCGAGCCGCTTTTGACGACTTGACTCGCGAAGCGAGGCAAGTCACTTCCCCCACTGGGGAAGGCTAACAACGTGCGGTGCGAACATGGTGCGTCGGAACGAACACCTAACATCGTTCGGTGCAAACACACTGCGTAGCCCACCTCATCCACCGCTGCGCGGTCCCCCTTCCCCCACTGGGGAAGGCTTACGATGTGCGGCGCGAACATGGTGCATCAACGTGAAATAATGCGATGTTCGGCGGGCGGCGGGAGATAAAAGTCTCGCAAACGTATACGGCTACACCGTAGGGGCGAACTGCGTTCGCCCGCAACGATGGATTATGCCGGGCGACCACAGGTCGCCCCTACGGGAGAGGCGCGAACATGGTGCATAGCCATATAGATATCAAGATTTGATAGTTGATGATGTTCCGTGCTATCTATATTGGTGTGGCAGATAAGATAACGAGGTTCTTTAAACGCGAAGAATGCAAGATTCTTATCTTTCGGCGGGAGCAAGCCCCCGCCCTACGACACAGAAATACAGAAAGCAAGATTTGATAGTTGATGATGTTCAGTGCTATCTATATTGGTGTGGCGGATGCGATTTTTATCTCTCTTTGGAGTTCAAATGCGTGAGCATTTGAACTCGCGGCTCGGAAACCGGTACGAGGAAATCTTGTTTGTCTAAATTTCGAGCCGACCATCGTGGTGTGAAGCTCGGGTTCGCGTTCGCGCGACGGAGCTCCAAAAACTAAATGTTCCGTGCTTGCTGTATTGGTATAGTAGATATGATATTGAAATTCGTCACCGTCGAGGTATGAAGATCAGATATCGATCAAACGCCACCCGAGCTTCAAAAAAAACGGAGCGGTTTTTAGCATTTAATCGTGGGTCCTGCGAAAGGCGGAGGGCATGCGATTAAGTGCTAACCGGTCCGGGAAAAAATATATGGAGGATACTTAAAATGTATGAGATCAAAAGCACCGAAATGCAGTTCCCGAACAGGAAGGTATTTCACTACACACTCGCCGGCAGACCGCTGTCGGTAGAGGTCGGAAAGATGGCGGGGCTGGCAAACGGCTCCTGCCTTGTCAGATACGGCGACACCGCAGTGCTCTGCTGCGCCACCGCATCGGCAAAGCCGCGCGACGGAATCGATTTTCTGCCGCTGTCGGTTGATTATGAGGAGAGAATGTACGCCGCGGGCAAGATCCCGGGCGGATATCTCAAGAGAGAGGGCAAGCCCAGCGAAAAGGCGGTGCTCACCGCCCGCGTTATCGACCGCCCGATACGTCCGCTCTTCCCCAAGGATCTGCGCAACGACGTGGCGCTCACGCTGACCGTTATGTCGGTCGACCAGGATTGCTCGCCCGAGATCACCGCAATGCTCGGCGCGTCCATCGCACTGTCGATATCGGACATTCCGTGGAACGGCCCGATAGGCGGCGTGTTTATGGGATTGGTAAACGGCAAGCTCGTTGTCAACCCCACCGAGGCGGAAAGAGCCGAGAGCGAGCTTGAGCTGACGGTCGCCGCGTCGATGAATAAGGTCGTCATGATCGAGGCGGGCGCCAAAGAGGTCGCCGACGACGTTATGTACGACGCGATAATGAAGGCACATGCCGAGATCAAGGAGCTTTTGAAGTTCGTTGACGCCATAATCGACGAGGTCGGCAAGCCGAAGTTCGAATATCCCTCCTGCGAGCTTGATCACGATATGTTTGACAAGATCTTTGCCTTCTGCGAGGCGGATCTGATGAATGCGCTTGACACCGATGACAAGAACGTGCGCGACGAGCGCATGCTGCCCATCGAGGACGCCATACTTGAAAAGTTCGGCGAGGAATATCCCGATCTGCCCACGCAGATGCCCGAGCTGGTCTACAAGCTGCAAAAGAAGATAGTTCGCCGCTGGCTGCTTGAGGGCAAGCGTGTCGACGGTCGTGCCCTTAACCAGATCAGACCCATCGGCGCCGAGGTCGGACTCTTCAAGAGAGTTCACGGCTCGGGCATGTTCACCCGCGGACAGACTCAGGTCGTGACGCTGGCAACGCTGGGCACTCTCGCCGAGGCTCAGATGCTGGACGGTATCGACAACGAGGATTCCAAGAGATATATGCACCATTACAATATGCCCGGCTTTTCGACCGGCGAGGCAAAGTCCTCCCGCAGCCCCGGCAGACGTGAGATAGGTCACGGCGCACTTGCCGAGCGCTCGCTCGTTCCCGTGCTGCCCACACCCGAGGAATTCCCCTACGCCATTCGTTTGGTGTCCGAGGTCGTTTCCTCCAACGGTTCCACCTCGCAGGCGTCGGTCTGCGGCTCGACGCTGGCGTTGATGGACGCGGGCGTGCCGATCAAGGCCCCCGTCGCCGGCATCTCCTGCGGTCTTATCACCGAGGGCGAAAAGTGGATGACCATGATAGACATTCAGGGCGTTGAGGACTTCTACGGCGACATGGACTTCAAGGTCGCGGGCACGCACAAGGGCATCACATCCATTCAGATGGATCTTAAGATCGACGGTCTGACCCCCGAGATCATCAAGTCCGCGCTGGAAATGACCCACGCGGGACGCGATTACATCATCGACGAGGTCATTCTCAAGGCGATAGCCGAGCCTCGCCCCGAGGTCTCGGAGTATGCCCCCAAGATGATGACCATCCATATCGACCCCGACAAGATCCGCGAAGTCATAGGCAAGGGCGGCTCGGTCATTCAAAAGATCGTTGCCGACACCGGCGCCAAGATAGACATTGAGGATGACGGAACCGTCTATATCGCCGCCGTCAACAGCTCCGCAGCCGATGCCGCAAAGGCTACCATCGACGCGATCTGCTTCGAGCCGGTCGTGGGCACCGTCTACACCGGAAAGGTCACCGGCATCAAGGAATTCGGCTGCTTTGTAGAATATGCTCCCGGCAAGGAGGGCATGGTCCACATCTCCCGCATCACCGACCACCGCATAGACAAGGTCGAGGATGTGCTCAAGCTGGGCGATACCGTAAAGGTAAAGTATATCGGCCTTGACAAGAAGGGCAGAATGGATTTCTCGATCAGAGATGCACAACAGGGCTGATAACGCCTGAAGATAAGACGATAAGTTAATAAAAGCCCGCCGCGCATATATTTAAGTGGAATGTTAAAACTATATGCGCGGCGGCATGTGCAAATAAAGCATACCGCATCCGAACGCATTTTATCGAGAAAGGAAGGTCAATAAATGAACGATCGCGATTCCGAAACACGCGCATATGCACTCAAAGACCCCGTAAACGGACGTATGCGGCGGGAAAGACAGCGCAAAAGAAGGCAGCTGGTGCTTATCACACTGCTGTCGCTGATCGCGCTGTCACTGATCATCACCGCCGCGGTGATCTGCGGCGAGCTGCTCGGGTCCGGCAGCAAGGATCCCGAACCCCCAACAACGACCGATCCCGGTGAGACGACAACGGACGCGGGCGAGCTGACCGCCGCACTGCCGGGTCCCGACGAGACCGACGAGCCGACGGGTGCCGAAACCACCGACGAAAGCACGGGCGGACTTCCCGAAGGCTACACCGTGAAGCTGATGACCGCCGAGGATGTCCACCGCGGCGAGCTCATATTGGTGAACACCGCTTACAGATACGTCACGCCGACGACGACGTCCGGGCTGATCAACCTGCGCGACAACCGCAACGCAAAGTGGGGGACCTCGCCGACCGGAAAAACGGTTTATTCCTTCTCATGTGCCACGAATATCCTGCTTACCGCAAACACGGTGCTGAATCTGAATAACATGATCGACGATTTTTACACCGCGACGCAGAATCAAGATGTTTATTTCCCCGAGAACAGCGGCTACAGGAGCTACACCACGCAGGGCTCGCTTTACGAAGCCAAGCCGAGCCGCGAATGCCCCGCGGGCTGCAGTGAGCACGAGACCGGACTGGCGGTAGACGTTCGCGCGTGGCTGGATAACGGGACCTTCCCTTACATTTCCGAGTCAAGCGACGCTTCCTGCGTGCAGATATACAACTGGATCAACCAAAATTGTTATAAATACGGCTTCATACAGCGCTACCCCGAAAGCAAGGCGAGCACGACGAAGTCAAGTCACTATGCCGAGCACTATCGCTATGTGGGATATCCCCACGCGCTGGCAATGATGCGCAACGATCTCTGCCTTGAGGAGTACCTCGCAGTGCTTGCGGCGCGTCACAGCTACAGCGACACGCACTATGTGATCAACGGCGAGGACGGAGTGACATATGAGATATATTATGTTCCCGCCGAGACCGCAGACGGAGCCGTGACCTCGGTTCCGGTGCCCACGAGCCTTCCATATACCATTTCGGGCAACAATTACGACGGATTTATCGTGACCGTGACCAAAAATTAAGGGCGATTTCGTTTATGAAGACAAAGTATATCCGAAAAAAGCGCATTGCCGCGGTGTCGGCTCTGTTGCTTGCCGCGTTCCTGCTGGGGGGCTGCGGATTTATTGAGATAACCCGACCGGGAGTCGACAGCACCACAGCCGATCCATCGACATCCGGCGAGCCGATCGCGGGCACCGATGCGCCCGGCGTTTCGGCGGAGACGACCGCGGCTCCGACTGCGGTCAGCTATCCCGACCGCAAAAAGGATGCCGAGGAGGCGCTTGCCGCGCTTCCGACGCTGAGCTTGTCGGCGGATAAGCTCATAATCGCCAATTCAGCGGCGACCGCAATGCTCATCTACCCCGACGAGGAGGACATTCTGAACGCCGCGCGCGGTGAACGCACCGAAATGGCAAGCGGACGTTATGGGATCGAGATATCGGTGACAGTACCGAGCGACGACGCGCTCTATTCGGATCTTCTGCTTGCGGCGCGGGCGGGCACATACTATGCCGACCTTACCGTGATTCCGGCGATCTCCGCCGCGAAGTTCTACAGTGCGGGGCTTTCCGGAGCGCTGGGACAGCTGCCCTTTTACACGATCGACACCTCGTCGGCGGGAGTGGGCGGCGGCGCTTGCTATGTATATACCGGAAAAGCAACGAACGACGCAGATTCGATCTGGGTGCTTTATTTCAATCGTACGCTTGCGGGGACCGATCTGACGCGCGAGCTTTATTCGGCGGCGCTGTCGACCGAGGGGCTGAGCCTTGAGAAGGTGCTGAGCGCCGCGTCCGAGCTCGCATCGACCGAAAGCGCGACCGAGACCGTCGCGATAGTCGGCGGAGACAGCGACGATTATTCATATCTTGCGGATGTCATCTGCGCCGCCTGCGGCGTGCGCTTTACCGACAACACCTTCGGGCAGGATCCGACCGTTCTTTGCGATGAGACCGCACTCACCGCGGCGGATGAGTTTTTGGGGCGCATCGCGTCACTGCTTTATATCCCGAGCGGGGACGGCGCACGTTCGCCCGAGAGGGTCTTCGCCGAAGGTGGGGCGCTCTTTCGCTTCGGTCCGCTCTCGGATATCCGCACGCTTTACAGCGAAAGGACCGAATGGGGCATACTTCCGGTACCCTGCACCGCGACGAACGCGAGCTATACTCTCGTCGGTTCGCAAACACAGCCGGTGATGATATTTACGGGCGGCGAGAGCCGCACCGAGGTGAGCGGGGCGGCGCTTGCCGCGCTGGACAGTGCAAGCGGCGCGTGGCTTTACGACGCATATGCCGAGGCGGCGTTCGACACCTGCCTGCGTGACAACGATTCGTATATAGTGCTGCGCCGTTTGCTTGACGAAGAAAAGAGCCTTGATTTCGCATATCTTTATGCCGAGGCGACCGAAAAGCTTGCGGGCGCGACTTACGGCGCGGCGAGAGATCGACTTTTGAGCGGCAAGAGTCTTGTCGATGCCCTCAAATCGGCAAAAAGCGCGGCGAACCGAGAGCTGGCAAAAATGTTTTGATAAAAACTACTTTAAGGGGGGGAACATAATGAAAAAATACGCAGCGGTTCCGTACATTTTAAAGGCAAAGCGCTTTAAAAAGGAAGTATCCAAGCCGTGCCTGAAGAATCACGCGGTATTTACCGTCGGACTTTGCAAGGATGACACCGCCGAGCCCACGCACGAGGCTCACATCGACGCGGAATTCACCGTGACATTGCTTGACATCGTGAAGTTTGCCGCCATCACGGCGGGTATCACCGCCGCCATGAGCGCGCTGGTCAGAATAATCGTTTCGATGTGCCGAAACGACGGTTGAAAAACCAAATAACATCGTCGAGGGCTGTAGACCCAAGACATGCAAAATATAAAAAAGCATAAAGTTCTCGGTCACTTTTCTCTTTGACACCACAGGCGCAAAGAGAAAAGTTAACAAAAGAGAAACG
>CAZPYK010000085.1:0-6502 GCA_964590755.1 uncultured Ruminococcus sp.
AAGCAAGTGAGTAAACACGCGCCAAGGCGCAGGCGTCAGCCGCGAATTGTGCGGTATTGCCTTAGAACGCCGCAAGCTCTATCGAACGTTGACGATGACCGCTTCGGTCGGATTAAAGAACCTTGGCAGTTTTACGGTGTTCGTCACGCCGCGGCTGACTATCAGCCTGCCGCCGTCATATTCTCCCGCGGTATATTTGGGAAAGAGTCCTTGCCCGAGGGCGAAAACGCCGCGCCCGAAGAACTGCCATTGACCGCCGTGAGCATGCCCGGATATCGTGAGTTCTATACCGGTGTTGCGGATGTAATCGGGATAATATTCCGGGTGATGCGACAGCAAAAGATGCGGCGCGGCTTCCGCCGCGTAGGCGGAGAGCCACTCAAGATCCGGCGGTGCGGTCTCTTTGAGATCGTTGCGATATTCGGTGAAAAATCCCGATGTGAGTCCGCCTATATTTATTCCGCGAAAGACGGTTGAAGCGTTGTCGAGCACAACGGCTCCGGTGCGTTCAAATTTTGATCTCTCGGCGGAATCGAGATGGCTGTCGTGATTACCGAGTGAGCAAAATACCGGGCAGAGAGCGCACAGCTTTTGCAGAAACGCAATGGTTGATTTGAAGTCGGCACGTGTGTCGAAAATATCGCCCGGCATTAGTACGGCATCGGGTGACGAGTTGCGAACGATGGAGAAAAGCATGTCGGTGGGGCGCGCGTGCAGATCGGCAATGATGGCAAAGCGTGTCGATACCTTCGCGCCGATGCTGACGGAATATTCTGATGTTATCATTACGGTCACACTTTCCGGAACGGAATATCAAAACGGCTTCCGCCGCCCGGATGGCACAAAGCAGCGGAAGCCGAAGATGTGTTCTCTGTATCGAATTATTGCTGAAGTCCCAGCGCCTCGCGAATGGCATCGGGGCGGTTGGTTATAAGTGCGTCGCAGCCCGCGTCCGCCAGCATCTTTGCGACCTCGGGATCGTCGACCGTCCAAGGATGCACGCGAATGCCGAGCTCGTGGCATTTGTCCACATAGCCCTTGTAAAGCTCGATCTGGTTGAAGCGAGGATGAGACGCTTTGGCTTCCATGTTGCGGCAGTAATCCCACGGTTTTACCATGTTGAAGCCGTAAAGAGGAGCGACGAAAGCGGTGGGATCAACGCGAAGCATGCGGGCAAGCTGCTCGTGATCGAATGAGGAGTAAAGAACGGACTCCCACATGTCGTGCGCCTTGACGGCGGCGGCGAGGGCGGCGGGCATTTCGGGATCCGCGGATTTGATCTCGATATTGAGCGTCATGTTGTTGCGACGGCAGACCTCAAGCACCTCGTCGATCGTGGGGATGCGTGTGCCCTTGAAGCGCGGGTCGGTCTTGATGCCGAAATCAAAAACGCGCAATTCGTCATAGGTGTAATCGGTCACGATTCCCTGACCGTTAGATGTGCGGTCGATCTTTGCATCGTGCAGGACCATGATCTTGCCGTCCTTGGAGAAGTGAACGTCTGTCTCGCAACCATCCGCCTTCAGCTCGGCGGCAAGCTCAAATGCGGGAAGCGTGTTTTCGGGGGCGTAGGCGGAAGCGCCTCTGTGCGCCCAAACGAGGGTGCGGGGAGTAAGTGTGTTAGCCATTTTCAATATCCTTTCTTTCTCTTTGTGAAATGATCGTTGAGTTTTATCTTTGAAAGCTTTTTATTGCTTTGCTTGCGTGTCGTTCTCGGATGCATCCGCGGATGCCTTTTTCAGCTCCGCGAGAGCGGCTTCGAGTCGTGCTGTCTTTGTTTCGAGGCGGCAGAGCTGCTGCGCCACGGGGTCGGGAAGATGCACCTGGTCGAGTTCCTCCTCACAGGTCATGACCCTCATGCCGTCTCGCCTTACGACGCGTGCGGGAATGCCGACTGCGGTGGCATTTGACGGTATCTCCTCAAGCACCACGGCTCCTGCGGCGATCTTGGCGTTGTCTCCGATCCTAAAGGGGCCCAAGATCTTTGCCCCCGCACCGACCATGACATTGTTGCCCAGTGTCGGGTGACGCTTGCCGCTGTCCTTGCCGGTGCCGCCGAGAGTCACCCCTTGATAGAGCGTGCAATTATCGCCTATTTCGGCGGTCTCGCCTATGACCACACCCGAGCCGTGGTCTATGACGAGTCCCTTGCCTATCGTGGCTCCGGGGTGTATCTCAATGCCGGTGAATAGTTTTGCAATCTGACTTACCGCTCGCGCCGGGAAATATCTTTTGCCCAAATACAGCTTGTGAGCCACGCGGTATGCGAGTATCGCGTGAACGCCGGAATAAAGCAATAGCACTTCAACGTCGTTTCGCGCCGCGGGGTCGCGTTCGCGCACGGCGGCAATGTCGGTCTTTATCTCGGCGGATATCTCTTCGAAGAGCTTTTTGAGCGCGGGAATGCGCGTCTTTAATTCGTCGCAGCCCCGACGCGCCGCGCGAGAAGCGCAGGCGGCACCGTCCCCGAGCTTTCTCTTTGCAAAGTCGGCGAGGCTTTCGTTGATCTCGGCATATTCGCCGTTTTCGCGTGTTACGGTCTTTACGGTGATGTCAAGCTTCATTTGTCTATCAGCTCCTTTAAGGATCTCAGCTCCTTGCCCGAGAGCTTATATTTGTGTATCTCCACCCCGCCGGTGTATATACGCATCGAGCCGTAAGCGCGACGATCGTAATTCACGTCGTCTTTATAGTATACATCGACATATACCGCAAGCACGTTTGTGCCTTCTTCTATCGACGGAACGCCGTCAAAGGTGAAGCGGCGATAGCTGTAAAGCGGTCTGGTCGTGCTTTCGACGGCGGTGGGCTTGATGCGAATGATCTTAACCGCGTCAAGATCCTCCCAATAGGTCTCACCGTTGTCCTTCTTGTTTTCGGGGGTGCGGTCGATGACGATTCTGAGCGTCACATCGAACCAATCCTCGTTCTTGTCGGGTGAGAAGTCGAGCTCATAGTCCTCCTGCATATAGCGAAGCGTGCTGTCGTTGTAGCGAAAAACTATCTGAGCTTGCTCGGCAGAGGGGAAGAACACCGGGTCGAGCACCGCAAAATAACCGTAGTTGTAGCCCTCCTCCTCGTCCTGCTCGTGAGTGAAGACCTCACTGACCTGGGCGACGGCGCGAAATTCCTCGTCTGCGTCCAACGCCGCGGCGTATGCCGAGGCGAGCTTTTCGTTTGGCGACACCGCCTTCATCGAAGAAGGCGTACCCGACATAAGCATGCGCAGTATCAGCAGCATGTTAACACCGAACACTATCGTAAAAGCCAAAATCTTGAATGCTTTTTTTATTATTCGCCGCGCGGGCGATATTTCAGATTCTTCTTCGGTTTCAAACTCATCATCCTCGTCATCAAACATGGTGTCGTCTCCTTCCTTATTAATTGTATATTATGGTTTTTTGATCGTGCGTATGTCAATCGAGCTTCATGTAGCCGTCCTTTATCCAGCCGAGCTTGCGCAACGGCAGACAGAAGAGCCACGAGAGTACCGCGGGCAGGATGAAGCAGATGAGAAAGAGTCCGATCCAATCGACCGTGCCCACGGGGGCGGGATATCCGTTCGATGCATCGCACCAGCCGAGTATTATGCCTATCGGTCCGAGCAGACCGCAGGTGCCCATGCCTGAATTGATGGCGGCACCGTACATTCTCATGTTGAATACGCAGGTAGCGAGCGGTCCGGTGACCGCAGAGGCAAGCGTGGGTGGGAGCCATATGATGGGGTGACGGATGATATTCGGCATTTGCAGCATGCTCGTTCCGATTCCCTGCGAGAGCAATCCGCCCCATTTGTTATCGCGGAAGGATATAACGGCAAAGCCGACCATCTGCGCACAGCAGCCCGCGACCGCGGCGCCGCCGGCTATGGCAAGTCCTTCTGAGGAGCCTGCGGCGAGCACACTGCCTGTCAGTGTCAGTCCCGCGCATATCGCCGCGCTGGAGATGGGAAGCGTCAGCGCTATTCCGACGACGACCGAGATGATAAGTCCCGAGGTGAAGGGAGCGCGAAGCGCCGCCCAGCTGATAAAGTCGCTGACATATCCGACCAGCTTGCCGATATACGGCGCCGTAAGGATAGAGAGCACACCTCCGACGAATATGGTCACAAATGGTGTGACGATTATATCGACTTTGGTCTTTTTTGAGACCAGGCGACCGCATTCCGCTGCCGATATCGTGATAAAGAGCACGGCAAGCGGTCCGCCCGCGCCGCCCAGCGAGTTGGCGGCATATCCCACAGCCGCCGCGGAGAAGATCACCAGCGGATCCTTGCAGAGCGAGTAGGCGACCGCGACCGCCATGGCGGGACCGGCAACGCTTTGCGCGTAGCCGCCTATCTGTGCAAAAATGTCGCAGTGCGGTATCATGCCCAGTGCCTTGAAGATGGTTCCTATGAGCAGTGAGGCGAAGAGTCCGAGCGCCATTGCGCCCATGGCGTCGATAAAATAACGCTTGGAATATTTTTTCGCTATTTCGGCGATACGGGATGTTGATGCTTTATCGTTTTGCATGATGATGAAAAGTCCTTAATTTTTATCGATGATATTTTATTTGTCGGACGCGGTGCTCTGCGCCGCGGCGGCGATGGAGCGCAAGCGCTTCATGACGTCGTTGCCGCCTCTGCCGAAATAGTCGTGCAGTGTGAGATATTCGGCGTAAAGCTTGTCATAGACCGCGGCGGCATCCGGGTCCGGAGTGTATATTTTGTCGCTGAGGTTGCGCATGGCCATGCTCGCGTCATGTATCGTGGCATATTCGCCCGCCGCGACCGCGGCAAGTATCGCAGTGCCCAGACATGGCATGAGAGAGGAGCCCGCTATCTGTATCGGCAGACGCAAGACATCCGAGTAGACCTGCATGGTGAAGGGGTCCTTGCGCGCGATCCCGCCCGCGGCATAAAAATGCTCGACCCTGACGCCGTGAGCGCGGAAGTTTTCGATTATCACACGCGTCGCAAATGCGGTAGCTTCGATAAGCGCGCGCATTATATCCTCGGCGCGTGTGCGCAGATTCATGCCGATGATCATGCCGGAAAGATCTGCGTCGACAAGTATCGAGCGGTTGCCGTTCCACCAATCGAGCGCCAAAAGGCCGCTCTCGCCGGGCTTTTTCTTCGCGGCTTTTTCGATTATGTATTTGATAAGAGGAATGCCCAGGCGCTCGGCTTCCTCCTTGTATTCGGCGGGGGCGATATTGTTTGCCGCCCAGGCAAAGTGGTCGCCTCCGCAGCAAAGACCCGCTTCAAAGCCGTAAAGCCCCGCGGCAAGTCCGTCCCACGCGCAGCCGCATATGCCGGGAACGTCGCAAAAGTCCTCTGCCAGCGCGTAATAGCAGTTGGAGGTGCCCAGCACGCCGTACATATCTCCGCAACGCTCAAAGCCTACCGCCGGAGCGGCAATGTGAGCATCGGGCGAGGCGGCGCTGACCGCGGTGCCCTCGGCAAGTCCGAAGCGCGCTGCCGCTTCGGGTGTCACTCTTCCGACGAGCGTGCCGGGCATGGCGATGGGAGCGCTGACCTTTTTCTCTATCACGTCGCAAAGCCCGGGGTCGAGCTCCGAGAAGAAATCGGGAGAGGGAAATCCGCCCTCGTGTATCATATAGTGGCTCTTATATGCGGCATAGAGATAGCCGTGCGTCATGACACCGGTGAGCAAAAAGGTCATCCAGTCGCCCGCCTCGACTATCATGTCGCATTCGTTGTAGATCTCGGGGGCCTCGGCATAAAGCTGCCAGATCTTCGGGAACATCCATTCGCTTGACACCTTGCCGCCGAAGGCCTTTAGCCATTTTTCTCCGCGTGCGGATGCCACGGCGGTCATTTTTTCGGCATAAGGCGCCGCGGCATGATGCTTCCAAAGCTTCAAATACGCATGCTTGTCGCGTGCATATTTTTCGGTAAAGCAGAGCGGAGTGCCGTCGGCATATATCGGCATTATCGAACAACAGGTGAAGTCGATGCCGATACCTATCACATCGCGCTTGTCCACCCCCGCGCGGCAGAGCAGCTTGGGAATTATATGCTCAAGCACGAGCGGGAAGTCGTGCGGGTCTTCAAGCGCCCAGTCGGGCGGCAGGTTCTCTCCGGTTGCCGGAAGCACGGTGTCGATCACTCCGTGCGGATAGTCCTCCGCGACGTCGGCGATCTCCTTGCCGTCTCTTGTGCGCACCAACAGCGCACGCGCCGACAGCGTGCCGAAGTCTACGCCTATGGTATATTTTTCATTCATTTTCGGTCGATACCTTTGGAATCGTTTTTTATATGCGGCATGGTCAAACATACCCTATATTATTATATCGCATAATGGGCGCTTTGTCAAAGGTTTTGAAGATATTTTCGTTTTTTTATGGCTCGCAGCGCGGCATTGGAAACAGTGCCTGTTTTTTTGGAGGATTCGATTGGTATAATTAAACGGACGATCGAGACTTTAATCTGTCGCGCCCAAAGAAAAGGTAAGTTGCCAAAGTAAAATCCCCTTACCGTGAGGAAAAGAGGCAGTGC
>CAZPYK010000086.1:0-6461 GCA_964590755.1 uncultured Ruminococcus sp.
ATGCAATTTCAATTTCACTGCTTTTGAAAACGGATTTTACTTTGGCAACTTACCTCAATGCGCAAATCGATAAAAAAGCCCAAAGCGCGCAAAACCGATATTGAAAAAAAGCTTCGCCTGTGCTATAATATATTCGGAGTAATATATCATCAAAACCGAAAGGCCATAAAGACATGGATCAAATACAGCCCTATACGGACGTTCCGGAAAATACCGCCGCCGAGTTTGAGGTCGCGGTTGCGGTCGATGAGGAGACCGTCGGCGCGGACGACATGATACAATACAAGGACAGCACCTATGAGATCGTTTCCAAGATCGCATATTTGATCGGTGTTCCGAGGCGCATTTTCGATAACGAGCACGAAGCACCGAAGATCGAAATATACGAAAAGCTCGAATCCGATAAATCGGCAAGGATAATCCGCCACCTGTGCATAGTCAGGACGGCGATCGAACGCAACTTCAAGCATATCAATGAGCGAATGAGGACCAGCTGTCTCTCCATCTCCGGTATGCCGGAATATGTACCTCAGTAGAGCCTGCGGCAGTTGGATGCCGACGGTGTGAACTTTATCAAAAAATCCAGCACAAAGCTCAGTCGGCATATTGTTGAGATCAACAGGGTGATATCCGACAGGATCAATAACTGCAAAAAATTGTTTCCTCTTTGGCTGAATTGGCAATATGTGAAGGACCTTTTTATCATGCCGGACGGTTTAAGGGATGAGGGCACGAAAAACGCATCCGATGCTTATTATGCGCAGCTTTCCTGCTATCCCTACCAGATGTATATAAACTGGAAGCCCGAGGAGGTCGGCAACCTGCTTTACAATGACAAGAAGTTCGTGACGCTTTTGTATCGGATGAACGGCGATTACTTCACCGAGTACAGCAAGGTCTCGGATGCCGGAAGCTACATCAAGGGCAGCATCTATGAATTCATCGGAAGCAGCGAAAAAGTTGTTGTCGTGGTGGACTGCGAAAACTCGGATCCGTACAAGCTCTGTGCCACGCTCAGAAACCTTGATTATCAGTATACGCAGAAGATCGCATCGATCATTTTGTTCGACGATGAGCACAGTGCGTCCGCGTGGCGTATTTTGGACAGCTTCACCAATATTCCGGTTGAACACATGATGATCGAACGGGTAAAGCAGAACAAGTCTCTTGTCGATGTGATGCTGATCGCTCGTACTTGTCAGGAGCATTACAAAAACAATGTGGATTCATTTATCTTGGTGTCCAGCGATTCGGATTACTGGGGATTGATCTCCTCCTTGCCGGAGGCTCGGTTCCTCGTTATGATCGAGCGCGAAAACTGCGGACCGGATCTGAAAAATGCGCTTGTCAATGCCGGTATCTTCTACTGCTACATTGATGACTTTTATTCCGGCAACGCAGAGGACATCAAGCTCGGCGCGCTGTTCAAGGAGATGTATCATTACATTGATCGGGCTGTCCGGCTGAACATCTATGAGATGTTCGATGAGGCGCTGAGGGCCACACGCATTGAAATGAGCTCTTCGGAGCGCAATCAGTTTGCGGAGAAGCATCTGAAGACCATGAGAATGTCGATCACCGACACCGGTGATGTAGCACTGGAATTAAAGAGGAAATAAAGGCTCTTGTGCGAAGGAAAAACGCAACTGTCGTCGATATTAAGCTTGCTTTCCCGGATAACGGCGACTGCGGAGCCGCCACGCCCATGCGGGTCATAACGACCGATAAAGATGCAAAGCGGGCTGTTAAAAACATTGATGTTTTTAACAGCCCGCTGTTGTGGTGTGCCCGACATGGGCAATAACTTGGTGGTGAAAGTCCGCCGGGAGGTAGTTACCGACCAACCTGAAAGCGACTCGCGTGGGTTATGTCGTGAAGTATAGGTGAGAAGAAGGGATAGCGAAATCCCGATTCCGAACATTTGCCCGACTACGTGTGAAACCAAAGCGTATTTGAGGGGAAGCACAAGTATTGTTTTGAAAAATATTCGCCTTCGGATAAATTTTTTATGTACGAACACCGGGCTGTCGCATTAAGACAACCCGGTGTTCGTATATCATTCGTTATTCGATCGGCGCCAAGGTCGGCGCTTTTTCGGCGTAGATCTCGATGACGCGGCGCTCATCGGCTTTGGTCACCTTGATCTTCACACCGTCCGTTTCAAGCTCGTCGCCTACGGCGGGGATCTTTTCAAGCTGTTCCATTACCCAGCCGCCCACGGTTGCGGCATCGCTTTCGACGGTCATATCAAAGAGCTCCTCAAGCTCCTCGCGTTCGGCAAGTCCCGATATGGTGTAGCCCTCGCCCTGTCTCTTGACATCTCCCGCGTTGGCGCTCTCGTCAAGGTCGCCGACTATCTGCTCTATGAGGTCGTTTATCGTCACAAGTCCGCTCGTGCCTCCGTATTCGTCAACGACTATCGCCACCTTGCAGTGAGCGCGCTTCATGTCGCGAAAGAGAGTGTCCGCCTTCATGACCTCGGTGACGAAGCGCGGCTTTGATACCGCCTTGCTCATCACGCTTGCGCGGTTGCGCGAGGAGAGACGCAGATATTTTTTTGCATCCAGAATGCCTATCACCGTGTCGATATTCTCGTCGCAGATGGGATAAAAGCTGTGGATGTCGTTTTTGATGGCGGTCTCCCATGCTTCATCGCTGTCGTCCGCCCAAAGCACCGAGAGCTCGGTGCGGTGTGTGGCTATCTCCCCGGCGGTGATGTCATCAAATTCGAAGATGTTTTGTATCATCTCGTTTTCGCTCTCGTCTATGGCGCCGTTCTCGCTTCCCGCATCCGCCATAAGACGAATGTCCTCCTCCGATACGGCGGAGTCCTCCTCGTCGGGATCGATATGCAAAAGGCGCAAGACTCCGTTGGTGGATACGGTGAGCAGCCACACCAGCGGCTTGAAGCATACCGCTATGAAGTTTATCGTGCCGGAAAGTCCCAGTGAGATCGCCTCAGCCTTTTTCATGGCAAGGCGCTTGGGTACCAGCTCGCCGAATATAAGCGTAAAATATGACAGTATAATGGTTATCACGATGACCGAGATCGTGTTTATCGCGCCGTCGGACAGCGGGGTCTTGCCGTGCAGAGCATTGACTATGTAAATGCTGAAGTTGTCTGCGGCGAACGCGCTTCCGAGAAATCCGGACAGCGTTATGGCGACCTGAATGGTGGCAAGGAATTTAGCCGGCTGATCGGTAAGCTTTTTCAAGCGGCGGGCTTTTTTGTTGCCGTTCTCGGCGAGGCTGTCGAGCTTTGTGCCCTTGGTCTCGATGACGGCTATCTCGGCACATGCGAATATCGCATTGAGCATGATGAAGAAGAGCTGGAGAAGTATCTGCAAAAAGATCTTCAACCATAAGGGAATGTCCATTGTTGTTTTTCTTTCCTCCGAAAACAAATTATATTTTTGTGAAAGCAACACGACCGAGCCCGCAACGGATCCTCCGCGGCGGGTTCGGTCGTTAAATTATTCTTTTATAAAAGCATCGCAACTTCGGTCGTTACCGTCGCCGTCGCCGTTACTCATTAAAAAGATCAACCTTTCACCAATATGCGCTTATTATATCACAACACGAACGATTTGTCAACGGTCGGATGAATGTTTTTTTACGCGGTCGCAAAAATGTACCGCATGTGAATTAAGTGTTAAAAAAGTTCGACCGACGCCGCGGGATATTGCTCCCGACGGCAAGTTGTGCTAAAATAAGATATGCGGATCTTTTCGGCAAAAGCGAAAAAATGAATATCATATCGAGCCGCAACGGAGAGTAATGTTTTGAGTGATATAAGAGATATAAAAAATGAAAAGCGGGACTCGGCGGTTCCCGAGAAGCGCAAACGCAAGAGTGTCGGCGCGTTGATTTTGCGGCTACTGTTCCCGATGCTCGCAGTTCTGATGATAGTTGCATATATTGTATATACCGCGGTGCTCGGGCATACCGTGACGCTTGAAAATCTTCTCGAGCACACACCCGAGAGCGTGCTTCCCGCGGCGATCGCCCTGATCGTGTTTTACATACTGAAAAGCCTTTCCTATTTCTTTCCGGTGACGGTGCTCTACGCTCTCGGCGGATATGTTCTGGGACCGTGGCTCGGATGTGCGGTAAATATGCTCGGGGATGCCGCCGCGTGCGCGTTGCAGTATTTCATGGGGCGCACCTCGGGCAAGCATGCCGCGCGGAGGCTGGCTGAAAAGTATCCGCGGCTCGGTAAGCTTTTGGAGGCGCAGGAACGCTCGCCGATATATTCCGTGTTTACGGTGAGGCTGTTCAGCGTGGTCTCGGGAGACATTATCAGCTATTATTTCGGCGCGTCGGGTGCCGACTTCGGGCATTTTATGCTGGGAAGTTTGCTCGGCGTGCTTCCGGGAGTGATATCGGTGACCTTTTTGGGCACATCGGTATCCGATCCGACATCTCCGATGTTCATTTGGACGGCGGCGTTGTCGGTGGGGATATTTGCCGTTACCTTCGCGGGGAGACG
Source organism: uncultured Ruminococcus sp. (assembly GCA_964590755.1). Classification (GTDB taxonomy): domain Bacteria; phylum Bacillota; class Clostridia; order Oscillospirales; family CAG-272; genus CAG-390. Next base: position 4,490 of record CAZPYK010000086.1, read on the forward strand.
GATCTTTCAAGGACTGAAAAACAGAAAAAAACGGACCCAAGAAAATGAAAAAGGATAACAAACACAAAAAAGCAAGATCGGACGGCGAATACAGTATGCCCGAAAAGAGTTCCGAGACCGCAAAGCGCGGGACCGCGGGGCGCGGTATGCGCCGCGGATGGTTCAACGCCCTCGTGCGGCGACGTGCCGCGGTGGCGCTGATGCTGTTGCTTCAGCTGGCATTCTTCGGTTGGTTGCTCATCAGCGGTTCGCGGTCGTCGGTATATATAAATGCCGCACTCTATCTGCTGAGCTTTATCGTGGTCATGATCATATTCTTAAAGCAGGGAAAGGCGGCGTTCAAGCTTTCATGGATGCTGCTGGTGTTGGCGTTTCCGGTGTTCGGCGGATTGTTCTATCTGCTTTCGAATTTTCAATCCACCACGCTGATGTATCGCAAGCGTCTCGAAGCGCTGCAGACCTCGCTGGTCCTTCCCGCATTTGAAGGTTGCGGGTGTTATGATGAGGCGGCGGCCGCCGAGCCCGAGCATTTGGCTCAGATAAGATATCTCGATAAACACGCGGGATTTCCGATATGGGATCGCACCGAGACCGAGCTGTTGACCCCCGGGGAAAGCTACCACGAGGCGCTGCTGCGTGAGCTTGAAAAAGCCGAGCGATACATCTTTATGGAGTATTTTATCGTTGAGGAAGGGCTGATGTGGGACAGCATCCTCGAAATCTTGGAGCGCAAGGCGCGCGAAGGTGTAGAGGTTCGATTTATGTACGACGATATCGGATGCTTCTTTCTGCTTCCGCAGGATTATCGTGCCGGACTTGAGGCGCGCGGGATAAAATGCCGAGTGTTCAATCCCTTCGTGCCCTTTCTTACCGTGTTGCAAAACAACCGCGATCACAGAAAGATATGCGTCATAGACGGCAAGACCGCATTCACGGGCGGCGTGAACCTTGCCGACGAATATATCAACGCGCGCGAGCGCTTCGGACATTGGAAGGACGCGGGCATCATGTTGCGCGGGGATGCGGCGTGGAGCTTTACCGTGATCTTCCTGCAGATGTGGCACCTCGCCTCTACGCGCGAGGAGGATACGGGTGAATGGGCTCGTTATCTTCCGACCGAGGACGCGCTTGAACATCCCCCGAGGAACGGTTTCGTTCAGCCATATGCCGACAGTCCGATGGATGATGACAATGTGGGCGAGCATGTTTATATGCAGATGATAAACAACGCGCGACGGTATCTTTATATCGAAACGCCTTATCTGATAATCGACGACAGCATGATCTCGGCGCTGACGCTTGCGGCAAAGAGCGGGGTGGATGTGCGCATTATCACTCCGCACAAATGGGACAAGCGCTTCGTTCATATGACCACGAGATCCTATTATCGCGATCTTATCCGCGCCGGTGTCAAGGTGTATGAGTATTCAAACGGCTTTTTGCACGCCAAGACCTTCGTCAGTGACGATGAATGCGCGACGGTGGGAACGACAAATCTTGATTTTCGCAGTCTTTATCTTCATTTCGAATGCGGCGTATGGATGTGCGGCACCGATGCGGTGACGCAGGTCAAGGAGGATTTTCTCAAGACGCTCGAATCATGTGAGGAGATAACACTCGGGGATTGCCGCGGCTCGCTTTTTGAGCGATTGCTCAGACCCGTGCTTCGTTTGTTCGCTCCGCTCATGTGATCGCACAGCGGGATATCGATTGCAATTTTTAAGGCAATACCGCGCAATTCTTTTTGCTCAATTGCGCAGCCGGAAAATTCGTCAGATGAAACAAATTTCCGCACGCGTAGTTCACCTTACGCGAAGGAATTTTGTAAAATATGACGGATTTTATGCAAGCAAGTGAGTGAACACGCGCCAAGGCGCAGGCGTCAGCCGCGAATTGTGCGGTGTTGCCTTAAATCCGAAAAAGGTAAGTTGCCAAAGTAAAATCCCCTTACCGTGAGGAAAAGAGGCAGTGC
>CAZPYK010000087.1:0-6124 GCA_964590755.1 uncultured Ruminococcus sp.
ACGGATTTTATGCAAGCAAGTGAGTGAAAAAGGCGTCAGCCGCGAATTGTGCGGTATTGTCTATAGCCGCTCAAGCTTTGTTGGTGCGGTTGACGAAAAAACGAGCACCTCGTCGGCAAATTTCGCGGCGAGTTCCGGAGAATGTATGACCGCTATCACGCCCGACCCTTCCGTATGGCGTCCAATGACCTCGACGCACCGCTCTGCCGTGTCCGGATCAAGGCTCGCAAAGGGCTCGTCAAAAAGATAAAGACCCGCCTTTGCGGAAAGTGCGCGCGCGATCGACACTCTCGTTTGCATTCCGCCCGACAGCTCATCGGGATATTTATCCTCATGCCCGTCAAGTCCAAGCTCGCCCAGCAGGTCACGAGCTCGCTTCGCCGCATTTCGGCGGTCTTTGCCTCCGCACACAAGGCTCACGTTCTCCGCCGCGGTGAGCCAAGGAAGCAACCTCGGCTCTTGAAATGAGATCGACACACCGATCCCCGAAGGCTCAAGATCTATTGTCCCTTCGTAGTTCGTATCCGCCCCGGCTATCATAGACAACAGCGTGGATTTTCCGCACCCGGACGGACCCAACAGTGCGACGCGCCGGCAGACGGAGGTGTCAAACTCATATGAAAGACGGTCAATGACCGTTTTTTCGCCAAAGCTTTTGGTTACATTCGAAAACTTCAACTTCACCGTTTTTGCCTCCTTTTGTTTGCGTGACAGATATCATTAGAATATTCAAACCTGTGCATTCTTTTTCATCTTAGGATATCTTCGACGCGCGGACGCCGCATCGATGAGCTTGCCGACGGCAAGCTCTATAAGCAGACTGAGCAATATTATGACAAGTGTCCATGCAAACAGTTCGGTCGTTTCAAAATAGACCTTTGATTGATAAAGCATGCGTCCTATCGAATATTTCGGAGCCGCAATGACCTCGGCGGCGATGCCTGCCTTCCACGCCAGCCCCAGCGAGGTCTTAAGCGACGTAACAAAATACGGATATGCCGACGGAATATATATCCTGCGTATTCGCGTGGGTAGCGAAAGCTTAAACACACGCGCCATTTCAAGAAGCTTTTTATCCGTTCCGAGTATTCCCGCTCTGACATTCGAAAAGATGATCGGGTAGACCATCAAAAACGAAATAAACGCCGGCAACACCGCGGTCCCCAGCCAAACCAACGCCAAGATCACGAAGGATGCGACGGGAGTTGACTTTATTACCGTCATAAACGGGAACATCAGCTTGTCCGCCACACGACACGCACAGCATATCGCCGCGGTGAGCGTCCCGGCGATAACAGCGGCAACTATACCGATCGCAACGCGCAACAGTGACAGTGCGGCACAGCTCCAAAAATTCGCAGTCGGTATGAGCTCGAATAATTCGGTGATCGTTTCGATCGGTGAAGGCAGCAACAGACTGTTGCCGACCGCCGCCGCGGCAAGCGTCCAAACCGCAAGCCAAAACAGCGCAACGCCGAGCGCCGACGCCGTGCGCAAAAGGCACGACGTTCCGCGTTCGGCATTCTCAGCTTTATTTGCTCTCATTATTCGATCGGCGCGGTCAGCGCGTCATCGGGCAGCTTTCCGCCCACAGACTTTGGTGCGACCGTGTAGAGCGCAGACCAAAAACCGTTCAGCGCCGTGCGCATCTCGTCGCCGGTCAGATATGTGATATTGCACCTGGGCAGTGCGGCTTCGGCCGCGGCGGCGCTTCCCGCAAGACCCGTGTCGGCTATCATCACAGCCGCCTCGGCAGGATTTGAATTAACATACTCTACCGAGCTCTGATATTCCTTAAGGAATTCACGCACCAACGCGGTGTGATCGCGAAGAAAATCCTCGCGCACTATGATACAGCCTTGCACCAGCGGCGCGGAGGTCTGCTTCTTCCATTCCTCGGTAAAATCAAGTGCCACTCTGAGAGATTCCTTCTTAGAGGTTATGGCTGTCACCTTGGGCTCGGGCAGTACGCCGAGCGACGCCTTGCCGGAGGCAAGAGCGGTGGCAAGCTCGTCGGGAGATGAATAGGTATAATCAAATGTCACGTTTTGAACACCCGCGCCGTCGACCAATGCGCGAAGGATGAATTCGGGGTTTGAGCCCTCACCGGGAAGATATACTGTCTTTCCCACGAGATCATCAAGGCTGTTTACCGTGTTGCCGTCCTCGATGAGATAGAGTACGCCGAGTGTGTTTACAGCCAGCACGCGGATGTTTCCTTCCGTCTTGTTATAAAGCACCGCCGCAAGATTGGTGGGCACGGCGGCGATATCGGCATCGCCGTTTATAAGCAAGGGGCTGACCAGATCGGCACTTGTATATGTGTCGATCTTGGCATTGAGCGTCGATTCGCCCGAGTTTATACGCGAGATAAGCGGAGCGGCTCCCCATCCGGTGGTACCGTTCAGCACGGCAACGCGAAGCTGAGTGTCGTCCTTTTTTCCGCACGAGACGAGCGCCATAGCCGACACAAGCATTAAAAGTGCAAGTGTGCATGATAAAAGTCTTTTTGCAATCTTCATTTTTGTTTTTTCCTTTTATATTTTATTATTTTTTATTATCGGACAATATTATTCATCGGCGGAAAGCATCTTTGAAAGCTTTGCGGGCATGACACGCATACAGCGCCCCTCAAGGCGTTCCGCGGCTCCGAGCGCTTCAAGCGCATCAAGCGCACGATAAAGCGACGCGCGTCCGATATCAAGTGAACGCGAAAGCTCCGCAAGCCCCGAAGGCAACGTTATCTCCGCCGCACCGCTCTCATCCGCAGCAGCGTCCTCAGAAAGCGTAAGCAGATAGACCGCCAGCCTGCGCTCGGCACTTCCGCCGGTGACGCATGCGATCCTGCGATTCAGAAACATCACCCTCTCCGACATAAATGTCAGATAAGCATCCAACAAGCTGCGATCCTCATAAAGCATTCCGCGCATGGCATCTCTCGGTATCTTTATCACCGAACACTCACCGACGGCGCTGATCCTTGTCGGCGGCGGTTCGTTTGAAAAGAGCGATGCCACTCCGTAAACTCCACCGCGCTCCAAAACACGCAAAAGCACCTTTCGTCCGCCGTCTCCCGAATAAACATACGCATGTCCCGAGCATATAAGACCCACGCAGATATCCTCCGGTGCCGTCGTCGGCTCACATATCGTCTCCCCGGATCGGTATATATATTTTTTCAGCTCCTGACCCATATGGCGTGCAAAGCACTCGGGCGACGCGTACCGAAACAACGGACAGTGCGCATTCAACATCTCAAAGGCTTCTTCTGACAACATAGGAACCGATAATGGCATCCCCAACCTCCCCGAGGTGTCTCATTTGATACACCTTGCATATTATATCACATATTCATACGCTTGTCAACCGCTTTATCAAAAATTGTATTTTTTATGGTAATTTTAGCGATTGACAGCTTTTGGAGATTGTGATATAATTATAATGATATATTTTCGCGTGCGATATCGCGGCGATTCTATCGATCTGCCCGACAGAAGGAGGGGCGTTTATGCATCTGCTGACTATACCGAATATCTTGACCTCATTGCGTATTTTCGGTGCGGCAAGCTTATATTTTATAACTCCGTTTACCGATATCTTTTTTGTCGTTTATACCCTTTGCGGAATAAGCGACGTGCTTGACGGAGTTATTGCTCGCGCATTTCATATTGAAAGCGAGTTCGGCTCAAAGCTTGACAGCGCGGCAGATCTGCTTTTTTATCTCGCCATGATAATTCGAATATTCCCCACTCTTTGGGAACATCTGCCGAAAATGATATGGCTGTTCGTGCTGCTGATACTGCTCATACGCGCGGCGGCGTACATCACTGCCGCGGTCAAATATCACCGCTTCGCTTCTCTGCACACCTATCTCAATAAGCTGACCGGTCTGTGCGTCTTTCTTATTCCGTATTTTATAATGAGCGACATCGGAAGATCCTATTGCTTTATTGCTTGCTTTGTCGGCATGGTCGCCTCCGCGGAGGAGCTGATCATCCACTTGATTCGCAAGGAATATCGCCCGGGCGTCATGTCGTTGATAGACCTTGAGCGCCAAAAGAAAAAGACCGTATAAATCGCGGGGTGTTAAAAAATTCCTTCGGAATTTTTTAACACCCCATGTTTTTTATTCTGTCATTCAAAGCGTATAGACCCGCTTGAGGTCCTTATGCGACAGCGACCGCCGCTTCCGCTTGTCGACGACGCGTCGTATACCTTGGAGGTCAAAAGCGAGCCGCGAATGCTTCCGCTCGTGCTTTTCAGATCAAGCTCGGCGGCGTCGCACTCATCGATGTATATCGACCCGCTCGATGAGCTCACCTCGATGCTCGCCGTGGCAACAAGATCGTTAAGCTTTATCGCGCCGCTCGTGGAGCCCGCCTCGAATTCGGCACAGCGAACCCCCTCAAGCCTTTGCGTGCCGCTGGACGACTCGGTCTCAAGCTCGCCCGAGACATCAAGACGCGTAATGCTTATTCCACCGCTCGTCGTCTCCGCATCGGCGTCGCCGCATTCCATATCCTCAAGCGTTATCTGCCCGCTTGACGAGCGCACGTTAAGTGCGTCGCAAACCGAGTCGGCGATATGCAAGCCTCCGCTGGTGGTTTCGACCTTGAGCTCCCCCGCGACCTTGAGCTCGGACAGCTTGATGTCTCCGCTCGAGGCTTCGATCTCGGCTTTTTTAAGCTCAAGCGCACTTGATATCTCAATATGCCCGCTCATTGAGGATATCTCAAGCTTTTCGTAGCTCTTGTCGGGCAGATACAGCGTAATGCTCGGGGATGCGAAGACAGAGACTCCGATCACCCGCGTGTTGCGTCGCATTATCGTGAGCGTGCCGTCGGCTGTCACCGCGGCGTTGTGCTGCACGGCATCATCCTCAATGTCGTAAAATACCACACGGCAGCCGCCGTCCTCCGACTTAACTATTATGATATCCGCCGCGTCGGAATCTATCTTTATATCGAGAAAAGCGGAGTCGATATCGCACCGTGTCTCAACATATGACGCAGTCGACAAAAGGCTGCCGCCCGTACGCTTCGCTATAAAGACGGATATCACAGCCACTGCCGCACCGACCAGCAAAGCAAATGCCAACAGCGCGGCAACAATGATCAATATTATGCTTGAAGTTTTCATTTGTGATCTTCCCCCCCTTTGATTTATTTATGCTTTCTTTCCTTTTGTTGCGTTAAGCAGGATATATACACCCAGCAATATCAGCGTGGAGGCGCAGATTATCAGATACATCACCGGCATTTCGACCTTATTGTCAAAGAAGAAAATATCGCAATCAAGCGCCGCCTTTATCTGAGTTATCACCTCGGCGGGAACCCCCAGCTCCTGCATTTCCGCCATAGCTCCGCGCATCGAATGCGTGCGCATCAGTGCCGTGCCGTAGGTACCGGGCAGGCAGGATATTATGTCTTGAAGTCCCTCGCTGAAGGAGGATATCGGCATATATGCGCCGCAGATAAAGCCGTAGCCCGCGCTTATCACCGTTCCAACGGCAGATATCTGCCCCTGCGAGGACAAAAAGAAGTTTATGACCGAGGAGAGCGCGTTTCCGAACAAAACGATCAATAAAACATCCAGTGCCAGAAGCAACACGTCCGCCGGCGACATATACCACCCGATGACACCGACATAAGCCAGGCATAATCCCATGGCGGCATAGCATATTGCAAGCGACGACAAAAGATTGGCAAGATAATAGCCGAGCGCCAGCGCCGAGGGTCTGACGGGAGAGATGCGCAGATCCTTTATCACGCCGTTCGCTTTATCCTGAACCATCAAAAAGTTCGAGCAAAAGGTCACCGTCACGCAGGAGACCGCAAGTATCGAGGATATCAGCTCGCCGCCGACCAGACCGTCCATCAAGCTTTCGGGCAGTTCAAAGCCCGCGGGAAGCGACGAGGCAAAGCTGTCGCGATAAACATTGCCGAGAAAGGTCGCATACAGCACCAAAAGTATCGCCGGTGTTATCAGCGAGGTAAAAAACATTCCCTTGTCCTTAAAAAACAGCTTAACGTTTCTTTTTATCAGCTTAAAAATAACACTCATTTGTCTTCACCTCCGGAAAGTTTTTTGCCGGTAACGGCAAGAAAAACATCGTCCATTTTTC
>CAZPYK010000088.1:0-6049 GCA_964590755.1 uncultured Ruminococcus sp.
TGAGTAAACACGCGCCAAGGCGCAGGCGGGAGCCGCGAATTGTGCGGTGTTGCCTATAATAATTATATCGCACTTTGGTGAATTATTCAATAGAAAATGTGCAATATCGGCGCGAAAAATCGTACATTTAAGGTGAAGGTACCTTACACGGCAAAGGAGGAAAGACACAAGGCATGGAAGACAATGCGATAATCGACGCGTTTTTCGGGCGCGACGAGGCCGCCATTGCGGAGGTCGAGCGCAAATACGGGCGCATGCTTCGCGCGACCGCACGCGGAATAGTCGGTAACGACTCGGACGCCGAGGAGTGCGTGAACGATACATACCTTGCCGCGTGGAATAATATTCCTCCCGCAAGACCGCAAAGACTGGCGGCATACCTTTGCCGCATAGCTCGCAATCTTGCCTGCCATGTGCGCGAAAAAAACACCGCGGCAAAGCGCGGCGGTGAGTTTCTGCCTCTGACGCACGAGCTTGCCGAGATCCTGCCGGGCGGAGAGGACACCGCGGCGCATTTCGAATCGCGCGAGCTCGGTGCCGCCATAGACCGCTTTTTGCGCGGGCTTGAGCGCGATGCGCGTGTGTTTTTTGTGAGAAGATATTTTTACGCAGACGAGATAGCGGCGATATCCGCTCTTACCGGTGAGAGCGTGTCGCGCATTACCTCGTCTTTGTTCAGAACACGAAAAAAGCTTAAGGCTTTTCTTGAAGGTGAGGGATTTTATATATGATTGATAACAGCGGTTCGGAGCTGCTTCTCCGGGGCATAGGCGAGATAAGCGACGAGCTTATTGCCGAGTCATCCGAGGAGGAGATAAAAAAACATAAAAAAAAGGCGGCGCGCCGACGCCTTGAACTGCTTCTGGGCGGAATGGCGGCGTGTCTGGTGCTGGCTGTGACAGTGATATTTTCGCGCATCGATGCGTTTGACGGTGCCTCCAACGGTGAGAGCGAGCCTGAGGTCGAGCGCTCCGGCGACGATATAAAAAACGGTGCCGTTATCGACAGCCCCGAAGGCGTGTGGAGCAACGATCAAAGCAATTCCACGATCACAAGCGAATATGTCGCCGTAGCCTATGGGGCGGGAACGCGATTTGTCTGCTCTCGGGGCAGTCTTGCCTATGTGGGATATACGCCGACGACGATTTTCTTGCGGCTTGAGCTTAACACCGCGCAGAGCGAGATGAGCATATCCTTGCGCAAAAAGGGCGATCCTTCGGCGGTCGCCGACACGAACGGCGTGTCGGATAGCTTGGCGCTGAAGGTGAACGGCGAGCGTGCCGACGCACTTCCGACGGCGCCGGGATCGTATGAACTGGAGCTGGATATATCCGAGCTGAACGCTGACAGAGATATGGATTTTGAATTTACCGTGAACATATTCGGCGAACGCATTGAGCTATTATATTCCGCCAATCTGACTATCGTGGTGTCGGATGAGAAGGTCATTAAGGGACCGGAGAGCTTTAGTGCCGACTCATTTGCGGAGGTTTTGATCGACGAAGATGAAATATTATATTAACCGAGGAGGATCCGAAGATCATGAAAAAAACAAAAAGAATGCTTAGTGCGACATGCGCACTGCTCGTGCTTGCCCTTTGCCTGCCGCTGGCTTCCTGCGTGACGCGGGTGTCCGCCGCCGAGCTTTCCGCGGGATATACGCGAAGCACGACCGAAAGCGGCAATGAGGACGACGCGCTTTACAATGCGCTTGCGAGCTTTACCTTTAAAATGCTTGACGCGACGATGTCGGATGACGGCGAGAGCATATTCATCTCGCCCTATTCGATAGCCATGTGTCTCGGAATGCTGACCGAGGGAGCCGACGGCAACACCCGCGCTCAGCTTGAGGCTCTGCTCGGAATGAGCAGTGACGAGCTGTCTCGTGCGCTTTACGCCTTCACGACCCGCCTGTGCGATGCGGATTCCCCTCTTGCGGTCGCCGATTCACTGTGGATACGCAACGGCTTTTCGGTCAAGTCCGACTTTTTGCAGCGAAATGCCGATTGGTACGGTGCGCAGATATACAACGCAAGCTTTGGCGAGGAGACCGTGAACGATATCAACGCATGGTGCTCGGAGCACACCGACGGAATGATAAAGAAGATCATTGATAATATAGAGTCGGATACGGTGACCTATCTTATCAACGCGGTCTGCTTTGACGCCGAATGGCAGAATAAATACGAAAAAAATGACATCCTTGACGATATCTTTGTAAATCAAAACGGCGACGAGCGTGCCGTACAGATGCTTCATTCGTCTGGCGAGACCTATATTTCCTCGGATGCGCTTGAAGGCTTTGCCAAAAACTACGAGGGCGGCGATTTCAGCTTTGTGGGGCTGCTTCCGAAGGATGAGACGGCGGATATATTTGAGGTTGCCGCGGATCTTGACGGCGAGAGCTGGTTGGCGCTCTGGCGCGAGCGCGGCGGAAGCGCCGACGCCGGCATACCCGAATTCAAGCTTGAGTGCTCGCTGGGGCTTAACGATGCGCTCAAATCTTTTGGGGCTTCCGACATGTTTGACGGCTTTTGCGCGGACTTCGGTCGTTTGTCGGATGAACCGACATATTGCACCGAGGTCGGGCACAAGACCTTTATAGAGCTTGACCGCAACGGCACTCGCGCGGCCGCGGTGACGTGGGCAACGAACACCTGCGAGGCGGTTATCGAAGAAGCCAAGGTCGTGATACTTGACCGTCCGTTTATCTGTATGATAGTGGATAACGCAAGCGGCATTCCGATATTCGTGGGAGTTATCTCGGATATCGGTTGATGAAAAAAAGCGGGCTGTCTCACCGGCGTGAGACAGCCCGTATGTTTTCGAATATCAGCCGAAATATTTGTCTATGACCTCCGCTTCGGCGGCGGCAAGGCGGGCAAGGCATTCGTCGCTCTGCAAAAACGCCGAATCCTCGGGGTTGGTGTGAAAGCCGTGCTCTATAAGAAAGGCACGCTTGCAGCCCGACTGCGCCGCGTTGCGTATAACGGAATAATAGTCGGTGTTCTCCTCTCCGGGGTAACGCCGCGTTTTTATGCCGCGGTCGAGCGTGTTCATGGTGCGCACGACGGCATCGGTGAGGGCGCGGGCTATCGGAGCGTTACCCTCCTCGTCGGTGACGGAATAAAAGGTCTCGGCGCCGCGAACGAGAGCGTATTCCTCGGGCGAGCGAGAGGCGCCGGGCGCGTTTGAGTGCAGAGAGAGGAACATTTTGGCTCCCAGCCTGCCGGCTATGCTTCCGCGCTCGGTCAGTTCGGGGTCGTCGTCAACGGTCTCGCGCGTGACCTTGACCTCAAAGCCGCGCTTTATCAGCTCGTCGCGCAGATATTGCGAGAGAATGAAATTCTGGGTTCCCTCGTAATAGCCCTCGCGGGTGGTGTGCGGGTTGCCGGTCTTGCCGTGTCCCGGGTCAAGTATTATAAGTCCTTTTGACATCTTTTTCTCGGTCCTTTCCGAAATTCGGCACTGAAGCCGTTTTTGTGCTTGATTTGGAAGCTATCATAATTATATGACCCGATGGGGAATTTGTCAAGAGGAGAATGATTTTTTTGCTTGACAACTGTGCGTGTGAAGTATATAATAGGTTCGGAACAAAATTCAGATCGGGTTTGACAGCACCGGTTTTCTTACCGAGAATTCAAATGCGCACGCAATTGAATTCCGAAACCGGGGGCGAAAAACGAAAGCAGGTGAGTGGATATATGGGAACGCCGGGGCTTGATTCATCGGTAAAGGTCTTGTCGGGAGTGGGCGAGACGCGTGCGGCGGCGTATGCCAAAGCGGGGGTCGTGACGCTGCGCGACTTGCTTTATCACATTCCGCGCGCTTATGAGAACCGCGGAGACGTTCGTTCGCTGAGCGAGGCGCGGCGGGACGGAGGCAAGAGTGCCGTTGTGTTGACCGTTGCCACCGAGCCGCGCGGAGCGCGACTGCGCGGTCGTATGACGATATTGAAATTCCGTGCGTATGACGACACCGACGCCGCCGAGATCACTTTTTTCAATCAGGATTATCTGAAAAAGGTATTTACCGTCGGCAGTGTTTGGCGTTTTTACGGAAAGATCGAGATTAAAGGGCGAGGAAGCCGCTATAATATGACGTCTCCCGCTTACGAGCCGTGGGAGGAGGGTACACTGCCCGACTTTTTTGCGGTATATCCGCTCTCGGAGGGGCTGACGCAAAAACAGCTGGCAATGAATGTTGCCCAAACCATGCGTCTCTGCGCCCGCGAGGTCGTCGATCATCTGCCCGAGGAGGTGCGTTGCCGCTACGGGCTCGCCACTCTTGCGTATGCCCTGCGCAACATCCATATGCCCGAGAGCTATACGGCGCTGGCCGCGGCAAAGAGACGGCTGATATTTGACGAATTCTTTTTCTTCGCGCTGGGGCTTGCCGGGCAAAAAAGACGTGAGCGCACTCCGGGAGCCATGCCGTGCCGCAAGCAAAACATTACGCCTCTTTTGAAGCTGTTGCCGTACGAGCTTACCGGAGCGCAAAAGCGCGCAATATCCGATATTGCCGCCGATATGCGCACCGACATTCCGATGAATCGCATAGTTGTGGGGGATGTCGGATGCGGAAAGACCGTAGTCGCGGCGGCGGCGATGCTTATTGCCGTCATGAGCGGAGGACAGGCGGCTCTTATGGCGCCGACCGAGATATTGGCGCGTCAGCATTATCTTGAGCTTTCTTCGATATTTGAAGCCATGGGGATAGATGTCGCTCTTCTGACCGGTTCGACGCCCGCCTCGGAAAAAAGACGGATAAGGGAGAGGCTTGCCTGCGTTTCGCCCGAACTCAGGCTCAATATAGTGATAGGTACTCATGCGCTGATATCGGACGGCGTGGAGTTTTCCGCACTTGCGCTTGCCGTGACCGATGAGCAGCATCGCTTCGGCGTGGCACAGCGCGACGCGCTGTCGGCGGGAGGGGAGCATGTGCATGTGCTCGCAATGAGCGCAACTCCGATACCGCGCTCGTTGGCTCTTGCGATATACGGAGATCTTGATGTCTCAAAGATAGATGAGCTGCCGCCCGGACGGCAAAAGATCGACACATTTTCGGTCGATGAGGGCTACAGGGAGCGCGTGAATGCGTTTATCGATAAGATCGTTCGTGCGGGAGGACAAGCGTATGTGGTCTGTCCCGCCATCGAGGAGCGCGATGAGCCGGACGGCGGTGAGATCGGTATCGAGGATATTTACGACAGCGGATATGAGGAGAGACCTCCGCTGAGGGCGGCAACCGTCGTCGCCGACGAACTTTCTCGCGTTCTGCCCGATATTCGCGTGGGGCTTATACACGGTAAGCTTAAATCTGCCGAGAAGGACGCGGTAATGAGTGCTTTTGTGTCCGGAAGGCTTGACGTCCTTGTGTCGACAACGGTCATTGAGGTCGGAGTGAATGTTCCCAACGCCTCGCTTATGCTTATCGAAAATGCCGAGAGATTCGGGCTTTCACAGCTTCATCAGTTGCGCGGACGTGTCGGGCGCGGAGGGGCAAAATCATACTGCATTCTTATGTCGGACAGCCGCTCGGAAAATGCAAAGAAACGGCTGTCGGTGCTCACGCGTACGAACAACGGCTTTGAAATAGCAGAGGAGGATCTTGCCCTGCGCGGTCCCGGCGACTTTTTCGGTCGGCGCGATGCCTCGGGCGTGCGTCAGAGCGGCGGCGTGAGGTTCAGATTTGCCGATCTTTGCTCGGATGCGGGTCTGCTTGCATCGGCCACCGAGGCGGCAGGTGAGCTTCTCTCGCGCGATCCCACACTTTCCGAATATCCGCTCCTGCGGCGCGAGGTGCGCGCTATGTTCGGAGAAGAATGATAATACAGAATCGGGCTGTCTTGCTAACGTAAGACAGCCCGTCAGGTTGTAGACCAAACAAACGGTCTCGCCGAAGCACCGAAAGTTTTCGCCCGCCTTTTTCAAAAGGCGGCGCAGTGGAGGGCGCGTAGCCCTCCTCGCGCTCCGCAGAGCGCGAAAAAGCTCTTGGCGTTTCTCTTTTGCTAACTTTTCTCTTTGCGCCTGTGGTGTCAAAGAGAAAA
>CAZPYK010000089.1:0-5973 GCA_964590755.1 uncultured Ruminococcus sp.
CTGACGAATTTTCTGACCGCGCAATTGAGCAAAAAGAATTGTGCGGTATTGCCTTTATAAATATTATATCACAAAAAAGCGCCGTGTCAATATTCGCGGCGGCAAGAATCTCTTCGTCTGCTATTGATTTTTGAGGTAAGATATATTATAATAAATGAAGATAAGGGCGATGTGCGGCGAATTTTATCGTCCGGAACGGAGATCGACATGAAAGATAATGTCTTGCTTATAGGTGTTGCCGGCGGAACGGGCAGCGGAAAGACCACGCTGGTCGGCAAGCTTGCCGAGCATTTCGGAGAGAGCGTGTGCGTTGTGTGCCACGATTGGTATTACCGCTCTCGCGGAGAGCTGTCGCTTGCCGAGCGCGCGCGGCAGAATTATGACTGTCCCGAGGCGTTTGAGACCGACAGGCTGGTGCGCGACCTTTGCGAGCTCAAGGCGGGGCGCGCGGTGGATTGCCCGCAGTATGATTATTCGGTGCACGATCGCTCGCCGCTGACGCGTCATCTTGAGCCGGCGCGGGTAATAATCGTGGAGGGTATCCTCATCTTCGCCGACAGTGCACTGCGCGAGCTGATGGATATTCGCATTTTTGTGGACACCGATGCGGATATAAGGATACTGCGGCGCCTTAGGCGGGATGTCAAGGAGCGCGGGCGCAGTGTGGATTCGGTGTTCCGGCAATATGTCGCGACCGTCAAACCGATGCACGAGGCGTATGTCGAGCCGTCGAAAAAATATGCGCACTTGATCGTGCCCGAGGGCGGCGAAAACAAGGTCGCGCTTGAAATGATACTCGGGCGAGTAAAAAGTCATCTTATTCCGAACCTATGAGGGAAAAATTCTTGAAAAAGCTTTTGGTATATTTGAAATATCTCATGCCGGCGGCGGCTGTGCTCTGCTTTGCCGCATATCTGTTTTATCGGTCGGTCTTCTTTATCGACGCGGAAGGAGATGTCAAACAGCGGCAGTCGTTCAAAGATCTGGCGAGCTCCGCATATGCAACATCGGTCGAGCGGCTTGAGAAGCTGGATGAAGGCGCCGAGCAGGATTCAAATCCGAACGACGAATCCTTTGCGCGGTCATTGATAGTATATATCATCATCTCGCGTATCGGATTGTGGGCGGCGATATTTTTTTCCGTCTGGGCGGCGATATTCGCGCTTTTGGCGATAACCTTGCCGCCCGTCTCGCCGGGAGCCTTGAGATATAAGTTGCTTTTGCGGCTGGTCGTGCCGAACAAGTGGTTTATGGCGCTCTGCCCGCTGCTTTGCCTGCCCTATGCATGCCTGCCCGATTTTATAGTGCGAATGTATAAAAAATATTACCTTTTCGAGGTCACGGTGGGATATGCCGGACCGGCACCGAAGTGGGTGCTTCTGGCTTTTTGCGTTGCGTGCATCGCGGTGCTTTATGCCGCCGAGAACACGGAGCGCGAGCTGAAGATGGATGCATACAGAAGATATGTGAAATGACTTGCCGCGCTTCGCGAGTCAAGTCGTCAAAAGCGGCTCGGCGAGTGAAACTCGCCGTTTTGCAAGCAAAAACGCCGTTTTTGCGGTTGGTGCGAGCCTACGGATGAGGTGGGCTATTATCTTTGTTAGCACCAAACAATATTAGGTCCGGTTTTTTTGCGGGAGCTGTCAGCCGCAGGCTGACTGAGGGGTTGCAAAAAACGGCGGGAGCGGCAGCTCGGCGAAGCCGAGGTAGCACGCCCTACGGGGATAGAGCGAACACGGAGCGCAGACGGATCTCCTTTTCCGCGATATCATATATTCCGCGCGAGCGGAATATAATAGACCGAGATGTCCGGAAAGGAGACAAAAAACGAGATGAACACATATAAAAACATATCCCCGGGCGGCGGTGATGTCTGCCGCCGCGCCTCGGCGCCGATAGCGGCGCGGTCGCTCAACGCCGAAGCCGCAAGCGAATTTTTGATACCCGATTACATGCCCGAGCTGCGTCGGATGATATCGGCATCCGCACGTGTGCTCCCGACGGCGCACTATCTTGCGCCCGGTCGCGCGGAATTTGCCGGTTCGGTGCGTTTCCGCGTGCTCTATGAGGGCGGCGACGGCGCGGTTTGGTCGGCAGAACTGCCGAGCGAATATGAGACCGCGCTCCCGATCGAGGACGCTTCATCCGCGGACGGCGAGGTGTCGGCTTATGCGGATGCGATCTGCGAAGCGGTAACGGTGCGCGTAGTCGCTCCGCGAAAGCTGTCCCTTCGCGCAAGACTGCGTGTCGACGCGGTCGCGGTCGGTCATCGAAGCACCGATGTCACGATAACAGGCGCGTCGGCTCTGCCGACCGATGATATCAAGCAGCTTGAGCGCACCGCCCAAAATGCGGTGATACTGCGCGGTCAGACCGAGCCCGCCGAATATTCGGATTCCTTTCTGCCCGACGACGGCGGAGCGGGCGAGCTCAGAGCTCTCGGCTGCAATGCCGAGGTCTTTGTCGGAGAGGTCGGTGCTTGCCTTGAGGGCGTCGCGGTTCGCGGAGAGATCGTTGCGTCGGTCATGCTCTGCCGCGACACCGAGGGGGCGCGTCCTTTTGCCGTTACAAGGCGAATTCCGTTCCGCGAGACGGTCCCGCTTGATCGCATTCCCGACCAAAGCTCGGGTTGCCGAGCATGGGGGTGCGTCGAAAGCACCGCGATCGAGCCGGACGAAAACGGCTCGGTCACCTGCACATTTGGGCTCGTTTTGAGCGCCGAGGCGTTGGCGTCCGAGACGGTAACATACACGGTGGATGTTTATTCGATGTCCTGCCGCTCCGAGGTGCAAACGGTCGAATTCGATATGCCGCGAGCGCAGAGGTGCTTTAACGCGAATATCTCGCTCGGCGGCGGCGAGGAGCTTTCCGCGTTGGGGCTTGACAGCGGAATGCGGGTCATCGACGCGCACGCGGAAGCGATATCGCTGTCGAGCACGGAAAAGGACGGCGGTTTTGCGCCCGCCGGCAAGCTGCGCGTCCGCGTTTGGCTTGACGACGGCGCGCAAACGGTCGCAAAGGATATGGAACTTCCGTTTAAGTACGAGCCCGACGGCGCGACGGCGGGCGAGCTGCGCTGCGCGGGCGGATATTCCGAGCTGATCGCGGGTGCGCCCGTGTGCCGCGCGCGCATCGACGGCGAGAGGCTCGTCGCGGATTGCGAGCTGACGTTGGCGGTGCGTCTTTGCGACTGTGACCGGATAAGAGCGGTAAGCGAGGCGGAGATCGGCGAGGCGCGTGCCGAGCGCGACGGAGGGATAACGATCTTTTATCCGAGCGCGCGGGATTCGCTTTGGAGCGTTGCGAAGCGTTACGGCGTCGATGCCGGCGAGCTGGCGCTTGCCAACGCCGTCGGCGTGGCGGATATAGCGAACGCTCCGACAGACGCGCGTTTTTTGGTGATCGACACACAAAAAAGATAAGCGGAGCCGTCTTAGGTGTCGGACTCGGCGCAAAAACGTAAAAACGGTGCTGTCTCGCGTTGATGAGACAGCACCGTTGATTTTTTCTTTTTCGCTTCTCTTCTCTTTTCCCTCATGTCAGAGGTTCTTTTTATAAAGAGACGGCGGTATATTTTGCGCCGAGGGCATCAAGCAAGCGGCGCTCGCGGCTGTGGCAAGTGAAGATAAAGCACTGGCGCGAAGCGTCCGTCATCTCGGCAAGTGCGCCGAGCAGACGCTCGGCACGCGCGTCGTCAAGCATTGCAAGAGTTTCATCCAGCAAAAGCGGCGGCTCGGAGCGCGAGAAAAGCAAGCGTGAGAGCGCCATTCTGAGCGAAAAATATACCGCATCGCGCGTGCCCGCGCTCAATGTGGCGACCGAATACGCTCCGCTCTCGGTGATCACGGAAGCCGAGAGCTCATTGTCTATCCCCAGCTCGCGATAGCGTCCGTCGGTCAAGACCGAAAGCAGCTCTCCCGCATCGCGCCGCAGGCGCGGCGTCACTCTGCGGCGCAGTGCCTCACCCGCGCCTTCGATCGACTCTATCGCAAGGCAGAGCGCCTCGTATCTCTCCGAGCAGGCGACAAGCTCGGCGGCGGTCGCCTCAAGCTCGTGATATATCCGCTCGGGATCCTCCGCGGTCGCTTCGACCGCGGCAAGCTTTCTTTCAAGGTCTATGCGCTTTTCCTCGGTTTTTTCAAGTCGCGCACGGTCGAAATCCCGCGCTTTTTTTACATCGCTCGGATTCTTCCCCTCAAGCGAGGAAAGCATCGGCGCAAGCTTTGCGCGCAGTGCCGCCTCGTCCTCGCCGACGAGCACGTTTGCGGTCTCGGTGACCGAAAGGGTGTATTTTTGAATGCCGCCTTGTATCTCCTCGCGCTCGGCGCAGAAGGAGTCCGCCCTTTGAGCCGTGTCGCGCAGAGCGGCAAGCAGATCGGAGAGCTTATCTCCGCAGTCGCTTCCGGATGACGAAAGCAGACGGATCGCATCCTCGCGCGCCGCATCGAGCGCGGCGTCCTTTTTGGCAAGTGATATATCGAGTTCGGATAGCAATTTGGCAAAATATCCTCGCTCGTTCACCGCATCCGCGCAAAGAGCGGCGTGCTCCTTAAGCTCCGCAAGAGTCGGAAGCGCGGTTTTTTTCTCGTTCGTCGGCATAAGCATCCGCGCGACAGCCGCGGCGCGTCTTCGACTTGCGCCGCCGAGCACCGAAAGCAGTATGCCCGCAAGGACCGCCACCGCGCCGCCGATACCCACGGCTGCCGCCGGCATGGTCGGAAGTGTGCCGGCGAGAACGGTAAGGAGCGCCGCCGATGCCGCCGCCGCGACGATGCCCAAAGCGAGAAGGATGCCTCCCGCCGTGCGTCTGCCCTTGGCGCGCGACGAAAGCTTGCGATATTTCTCGGGGATCAGCTCTGCCCAGTTCTCACCGTAAGCCCTTGCGGCTTCCTCGCCGATATCCGCCGCGGTTTCGTTTGCCATTCTGCCGCGACGCAGCTTTTCCGCCGTCTCTGCCGCATCAAGCCTTTCGGTGTGCGCGGTCTCAAGCCTTTCGGCGGCGGCGATAAGCGCCGGCGCATACGAGCGATCGGGCAGATATCCCGCAAAGCCGCCGGTCTCTTCAAGCGTCGAAAGTTCTGCCTTCAGCTCGGCTATTTTTCGTTCGCCCGCGTGGAGCATATCAAAACGGTGAACGGTCTGCAGACCTTCAAATGCCGAGAGCTTAGCCTCGTTTACATTCAGCGAACGGCGTATCTCGGTGCTCAGCGTGCGACAGCGCGCCGCCTGTGCCTCTGCCTCGCGAATGGCGTTCGCGGTGCTCTCGGCTCGTTCAAGGCGGGAGGTGAGCTCGTCTTTTCGACGCTCAAGAACGGTCAGCTTGCCCTCTCCGCGGGCGTTGCGAAGCTCCTTTCGCGCCGCGTTAAGCAGAGCGAGCGCTTTTTTGGCGCTGACTGCGGCGTCGGCGGAAAAGAGCATGTTCTCCACCGCGCCGGTGACCTCGGCGCCGTCAAGTCTGCCGATATCAAGCTGACGCAGACAAGCCGTGCTGTCGAATACCTTTTGCGAGACTCCGAGCAATGCCGCTCCGGGGACCTCTCCGCGGAAGATCTCGCATCCGCTTTCGATGTCGGTCATCTTCACCCGCTCACCGGAGGTGCCGTTGGCGCGGCGCTCTATCTTGATCTTTTTGCCGTCGTCGGTCTCAACGATCATGCTTCCCGCCGCCATGCCGCCGCGTCTGCCCAACGCACGTTCGCGGTCGGTCGAGCTTGCCTCACCTTTTTTGGACGGCAAGCCGTAAAGCATGAATCGGATGAACCCCACGACAGAGCTTTTGCCGGATTCGTTTTGCCCCTCAAAGAGGACTATTCCGTCGCCGGGCTCAAGCAGAAGCCCGCAAAGCGGCCCGAATTCGTCTATTTGCAGTTGTTTTATCTTCAAGCTGAACACTCCGTTTCAAATGAACTGTTGAACTGTTTTTAAGGCAATACCGCACAATTCTTTTTGCTCAATTGCGCGGTCAGAAAATTC
>CAZPYK010000090.1:0-5969 GCA_964590755.1 uncultured Ruminococcus sp.
TGCAATTTCAATTTCACTGCTTTTGAAAACGGATTTTACTTTGGCAACTTACCATTGTATTATTTTTTGTATTTTTTTGCCGAATTTCGGCTATAGGACTTGACATAAATAAAATTTATAGTAAAATATATTAGAATGTAAAAATGTGCCCTGTCACAGGGACATCGAAGAAAGGTATGGTCATCATGACAATTACAAAACAAGAGATCAACGAAAAGAATCTTTGCACTGTTGAGTTTTCGGAGGATGCGGCTGTTCTTGAAGCCGAAAAATCCAAGGTGTTCCGCGAGCAATCCAAAAACTTCAACATCCCCGGCTTCAGACGCGGCAAAGCGCCCAGAAGCATTATTGAAAAAATGTACGGCACCGGTGTCTTCCTTGAAGATGCTATCAATAACATCATCAAGGCTCATTACTCCGAGGTCGTAGAGGCCGCAGGAAAGCCGGTGGTATCCAACCCAGAATTCGATATCGTATCCATGGATGATAAGGCAATAGTTCTTAAAGCCGAAATGTATGTGAAGCCCGACGTGATCATCGAAAATTACAAGGGTATAGAGGCTGATGTGGTCCTTGCTCCGGTTACCGATGAAGAGATCGATCGCGAGATCGACACCGTGCGCGAAAGAAACGCAAGAGAGATAGATATCACCGACCGTCCTGCCGAGATGGGCGATACGGCGGTCATTGATTACGAGGGCTTTGTCGACGGCGTTGCTTTTGATGGCGGCAAGGATTCCGGACATCACCTCAAGCTCGGCTCCGGTCAATTCATTCCCGGTTTCGAAGAAGGGATCGTCGGTAAAAATGTCGGTGAGGAATTCGATGTAAACGTTACTTTCCCCGAGCAATACGGTGCCGCGGAGCTTGCGGGCAAGCCGGCAGTATTCAAGGTTAAGCTCAATGCTATCGAAAAGACCGAATTGCCCGAGGCTGATGACGAATTTGCGGTAGATGTTTCGGAATTCAATACTTTTGCTGAATATCGTGCCGATCTTGCGTCAAAAATCGAAAAGAGACACAAGGATACGGCGGATAACGAGCTTTCCGAAAAGATAGAGGATGCACTTGCCGAAAAACTGGTGGCAGAGATTCCCGAAAGTATGGTGGATGCCGAAGTCGAGGCGCGCGTAAGAGAAAGCGAATCCAGAATGCAGATGCAGGGCATCGAACTTTCTATGTATCTTAAGTACTTCAACATGACACTGGACCAGTATAAAGAGCAGGTCCGTCCTTCCGCGCTTAATCGCGTAAAGACAGAGCTTGCGCTAGAAAAGATCGCCGAACTTGAAGGCGTAGAGGTTACCGACGAAGAGATCGAAAACGAATACGTAAGCGTTGCGCAGGCATACAGCGTAGAACTTGACTATGCCAAGGAGGCACTTCCCGCCGATGAGATAAAGCATTCCTTGATCATGCGTAAGACTCTGGCGCTCGTAAAGGATGCCGCAAAGGTAACATATCTTGATAAAGCACCGGAACACGATGAAGATGAGACCGGATCGGAAACTCCCGAGGAATCGGAAGCCGAATGATCTGCGCTTGATAGACAGATCGTAATTTCATTACACGATAACACCCATACAGAAAGGTCGGTACAGAATGCAAAGCCATAATTCTGATATCATTCGCGCGGCAAGCATGCCGTATGTTGTTGAACAAGATGGACGCGGTGAGCGATCCTATGATATCTTTTCGAGATTGTTAAATGACAGGATAATATTTCTCTCGGACGAAGTCAACGATCTCACATCCTCACTGATAGTTGCTCAAATGCTCTATCTTGAGTCTGTCGATCCCGATAAGGATATCTCATTTTACATCAACAGCCCGGGCGGCTCGGTAACGGCAGGTATGGCGATATATGACACCATGCAGTTTGTTAAATGCGATGTTACGACCATCTGCATCGGTATGGCGGCAAGCATGGGCGCGTTCCTTCTTGCAGCGGGCACCAAGGGCAAACGACTTGCTCTTCCCCACAGTGAGATCATGATCCATCAGCCATCCGGCGGTGCGCAAGGACAGTGCAGCGATATAAAGATCCGCGCCGACTTGATGTTGCGTACCAGGGACACACTTAACAAAATTCTCTCAGAACGTACCGGAAAGCCGATCGAGACCATCGAGCGCGATACCGAGCGCGACAATTTCATGACAGCAACTCAAGCTCTTGAATACGGGCTTATCGACAGAATAATCGAGCGCCATGCTTGACAGAAAGCTCACGAAATGATTCAGAAAGGCATGGACTGAAAAATGCCCTCCAAAAACAACAATACAACACCTTGCTGTTCCTTTTGCGGAAGAACGGAATCCGATTGCGATTTTCTCATTCCTGCGACCAATGGATTATATATTTGTAATTATTGTGTTGAGACCTGCAATGAGATCATCGAAGTAAACGAGGAAAGTGTGCGTCAAGCAGAGCAAGCCGAGCTCAGCTATGATAAGCTTCCCAAGCCGCAACAGATAAAAGCCGCGTTGGATGAATACGTTATCGGTCAGGACAGTGCCAAGATCGCGTTGTCCGTTGCGGTGTATAATCATTACAAGCGTATTTTGACGAAAAACAGCAAAAGGAAAACGCGCAAAAGTGCGAAAGCCAAAAGCACGGCAGTAGCCGATCACGATGATGATGTTGAGATCCAAAAAAGCAATGTCTTGTTGATCGGCCCCACCGGAGTTGGCAAGACATATCTCGCTCAGACGCTTGCAAAAACTCTCAAGGTGCCGTTTGCGATCGCCGATGCCACCACACTTACCGAGGCCGGATATGTCGGTGAGGATGTTGAGAATATCCTTCTGCGACTTATTCAAGCTGCGGATTATGATGTTGAACGAGCCGAAAAAGGAATCATATATATCGACGAGATCGATAAGATATCTCGCAAAAGCGAAAATCGTTCGATCACCAGAGATGTATCGGGAGAAGGAGTTCAGCAAGCGTTGCTCAAGATACTCGAGGGAACGACATCGAATGTCCCGCCTCAAGGCGGAAGAAAGCATCCGAATCAGGAGTTCATTCAGATCAATACCGAAAACATTCTGTTTATCTGCGGCGGCGCTTTTGACGGTCTTGACAAGATAATTGAAAAACGCCATGGACGTCAGCTGATAGGCTTCGGTCGCGATTCCGAGTCCGTCGAAAATAAAGGGCACATGGCTTCGGAGCATAGATCGAGCGAGATATATGCCGATGTTACTCCGCATGATATCGTAAAATATGGTCTGATTCCCGAGCTTGTCGGGCGCCTGCCCGCTATAGTGCCGCTTGAAAAGCTTGATTCCGATTCGCTGGTCAGAATAATCAGTGAACCAAAAAATGCTTTGATCAAGCAATATGCAAAGTTGTTTTCGATCGACGGAGTGAAACTCGATTTTTCACCCGATGCCATAAAAGCAATAGCTGACCTGGCAATCGAGCGCAACATAGGTGCGCGCGGTCTGCGATCTATACTTGAGACTCTTATGACTGGGCTCATGTACGAGCTCCCGTCTCGTTCAGATGTGGACGGTGTTACGATCACCGCTGATTTTGTTCACGGTACGGGGGATCCGCTGTTGCACATTAAAGCCCCAAACGAATAAAACGATCTCGGAGCGCCGAGCATGTTTTCAGCATGCCGACGCTCCGAAACTTTTTGGCTCAGCTGCAGCAGTTTCCTCTTTCGCATGCGGGTGGTGGCGCAAGCGGTGGGTTGAATTCATTGATCGGAAAAGACATCGTTCTGAAGAGTGCGCAAGGATTCTCTTCCTTCGGGGCGACACATTCCTTATCCGGTACGGCGTATTCGGTGGCATTGACGAGCAACTGAGTCGGGCGCACAAGACGTATCACCGAGAACAATCCGATAGAAGCAGTAAGATATCTGCCGCCGTCTTTGTCGGGTGGCGCTATACGACCTTCTATGCGTGAAGCGACTTGAGCCGGTATCTCCCCGCAACAAGAGCAGCAGGGGCTGCCGGGGGCTTTTTCATACACCGCTGTGCCGAGAATTATCGGATCTACCGCTTCTACAACGACTTCGGGCTTATTATAACCCGATTCGCAGCGTTCCTCTGCGTGGCAGATGTCATACGCCGTATCTCCCGAACGAAAGACTTTGACATTGCTCTCACCGCCGTAAAGCACCACGCGCTTATCGAGCACAGCCACTCCGTCAAACTCTTGAGGCTTGCATCCGCCCACGCAGGCTTCAAATGTAATTTTTACATAAAATCTGATGTTTACCGTGTAGAAGCCGCGATTGAAACGCACAGGATCAATGCCAATATACGTCCAAGCGATGTCTGAGTCCCTGGCTCGTATATTCCCCGTTCGCTCTATGATATCGCAGCCGCAATCCGTCAAGCTGACGCGAACATTTTCAAAGCAATCTCTGTCGCGGCAACTGTCAAATATTCTGCCGGTCTCAATGCAGCAGGTCTCGCGACCGTTACCCGATCCGGAACAGCCAAATCTGTTTTCGGCCATTAATGTATAAAACCTCCATGGTTATTTGAGAGGCATTCAGATATTCGATCACGGACCACTGACGCTCTCACTGTTATTGTATGCGCAATAGTACATAATGTGACAATTATTTCAATACCACCACCCAACGCTTGTCGCCGGCGAATTTTGTGATAAATGGGGTTGACTTTTGTGGGGCTTGATGCTATAATAATGAAGGCGTAATCAATCAAGCAAAATATTTTCATCGAAGAAAGGATAACGATAATGAAAAAAATATCTGTTGCGCTGATACTTATAATGCTGTGCTCCGCTTTTGTTATGCCGAGTGCCGCAACATCTGTCTTTACCGAGGGCGAGGTCATTTATGCCGAAAACTTTGATGCCGTTCCGGATACCGACGACCTCTCTATCATCGAGGCGACTTTGGGCTACAAGGTGATTGTTGCCGACAAGGAAAGCCTCGCTTATACCGCCACCGAGAAAAATGAGTCCACTACCATTAAATACTCTATACAGGGTGGAAAGCTTTACATCGATTTTTCCGAAAAGCAATCCAGCACCTACAGCTATTTGATGGTGTATGACGATGCTGTTATGAACGATCTTGTGAAGACCACCTACACAGTTCAATACGAGATATCTTATTTGGCAACTCCGGCTTATTGCAGCCCGATACTTAACTGGGATGGCGCATTTGTGCATCAGGTTCCTATGTTCCGCGGCAACGGTACATATCGCAATCAGGTCAGATTTGTCGACTCCGAAGGTAAGCTTGTTTGGAAAGACTGGGACGGTATGAGCGGCATTTGGCTCCCCACCGCCGTGACCATAAGCGAAACCGATACTGTCCAAAACGTTGTTGTAAGACTTGTATCCGTACCGGATGAAGGTATATATATCTATGCTAATGATTATCTGGTATCGGCTCCCGATAAAGAGCTTGCTTCGGCACCTGCAGAGGCCATGCCCGGTGCGATGACATCGTCTGCGGTAGGCATTCGCACACAGACAGGCGCCAGTGCAATAATCGATAACTTTGTTATATATGCCGGAGACGGATCCAAATTCACCCCGGATCTTACAGCCTATGGCATGACAGGTCTCCCGCCTGTAACCGTCGTGACCGAGGCTGATACGACCGAGGCCGAAACAACCGCCGCTCCTGTAGTTACGACCGAGGAACCGATCGAAACGACAGAGGTTCCGGATGAAACGACAGCGGCTCCCGGAGAGGATGCGACCACCTCGGAAAAGAGCACAACCGAAACTACAGAGCCTGATAACACCACATCGTCTTCGGGATGCGGTTCTTCCGTCGCTTTCGGTGCTGTTGTCCTTGCGGCATTACTGCCGGCCGCAATCGTTATCAAGAAAAGAAAATGATTGCATAATTTATTGATTTGGCACGGCTGTGCGTTTGTACAGCCGTGCATTTTTGAGTTTTTTGCGCCTAACTGGTAAGTTGCCAAAGTAAAATCCCCTTACCGTGAGGAAAAGAGGCAGTGCCACA
>CAZPYK010000091.1:0-5896 GCA_964590755.1 uncultured Ruminococcus sp.
TGACATACCGCCCACTGCTTTTGAAAACGGTTTTTACTTTGGCAACTCACAATTTGCGCGTTGACGGGTCGTTCGCCGAGATATGCTCGCGTAATTCGAAATATTTACAAAATAAGGCTTGTCAAACGGCCCGACTTCTGCTATAATAAAGCGATAACGGAATGCCGTTCAAGGCATTCGACCCGCGCGTGCACAACTGCCGCGGCACGTCAATGCAAAAAAACAAAAAGAAACACAACAGCTTGTGCCGCCGTGGCGGCAGAATGGAGATCAAATAAAATGAAATTAGGTATCGTCGGTCTGCCGAATGTCGGCAAAAGTACACTTTTTAACGCACTGACAAGTGCCGGAGCGGACTCTGCGAATTATCCTTTTTGCACGATAGAACCGAACGTGGGCGTGGTTCCCGTTCCGGATGCCCGTCTCGACGCGCTGGCAAAAATGTATTCTCCCGAAAAATACACTCCCGCGACCGTTGAATTCTTCGACATTGCGGGCTTGGTCCGCGGAGCGGCACAGGGCGAGGGTCTGGGCAACAAATTTTTGTCTCACATACGCGAGTGCGACGCCGTGCTGCATGTTGTGCGTTGCTTCGAAGACCAGAACATCATCCACGTCGACGGCTCGGTAGACCCGGTGCGCGACGTCGAAACGATCAATTACGAGCTCATCTTATCGGATCTTGAGATAGTTGAGCGCAAGCTTGAGCGTTTGCGCAAGAACGCGCGAAACGATAAGTCTCTCAAGGCGGAGCTTGACCTTTTCGAGCGTCTTTATACTTGGCTCGGTGAGGGCAAAGCCGCACGCGGCATGGAGATGAGCGACGATGAGCTTGCCATGCTTGCGATGTCGGATGCTCCCCTGCTCTCGCAAAAGCCGGTGATATATGTTGCCAATGTGAGCGAGGACTACGCCGGTCGTGAGCCGGATGACGATCGGCATTACCAAGCCTTGAAGAAATATGCCGAAAACGAGCACGCGGGCTGCTGTGCGGTCTGCGCGGGTATAGAAGCGGAGATCGCCGAGCTTGACGCCGAAGAAAAAGCGGCATTCCTTGAGGATCTCGGCATTGCGGAGTCAGGTCTTGACCGTCTCATTCGCGCAAGCTATGAGCTTTTGGGGCTCATATCCTTCTTGACCGCCGGACCCAAAGAGGTCCGTGCGTGGACGATCAAGCGCGGCACCAAGGCTCCGGGCGCGGCGGGAAAGATACACAGCGACTTTGAGCGCGGTTTTATTCGCGCCGAGATAGTCGCGTTTGACGATCTGATGCGTTGCGGCTCGATGCTTGCTGCCAAAGAGGCGGGGCTGGTACGCAGCGAGGGCAAGGAATACGTCATGCAGGACGGTGATGTTACACTGTTCAGATTTAACGTTTGACATTAAATCACAACCCAACACTTCCAAAAACGGCATATCGCGAGCCGGGCTCGCGATATGCCGTTTTTTTGACCGCAATCGTAAGCGCGTTCGGTTCGCGCTTCAACGATCTTATTACATTTTGCTTGATTGCTTGAGCAGATTTTTGCTTATCCGCGCTATCTGCGACCAAAAGATCACAGCCAGCTGCAGGGGGATGCCGATAAGGAATATCGGCCAAAGCTCCCATCTTGCAACCGATATATATATGCTTGCCAAAATGCTCCAGACCAACAACGATATAAAGACAAAGTTGAGCTTGTATCTTCCCCAGATCGAATTGAAAACTATCAGCACTATCATGCTCACGGGCACCGCCCAAAGATAAGCCAGCCATTTGTGAGGTATATGCAGACACGCCAGCGCGACAAATACCGCCGTCGCAACGAACCATGCGCAGACGACCGCCAAGAGAGTGATCAAAAGATGATTGTATTTTTTCGCTTTCTGTATCGCTTTATCCGGCGCGACCGCGGCAATACCGTGATCGGTGATCAGCCAATCGACCGTCACACCGAAAAGGTCGGATATCTGCTTGAGCACGGTTATATCCGGCACCGACTCGGCGCGTTCCCATTTGGATACAGCCTTGTCGGTATAGTTCAAGCTCTCCGCCAACTGTGCCTGAGTCAGCCTCGCCGAGGTGCGAAGTCTTGTTATGTTGTCGGCAATGTTCTGTTTTATATCTTTCATCTATTGCTCTCTCCGTTCACGGCAAGGCGGAGCCCGGCATGCAAAAAGCTCAAAAATCCGCATATATCGCGTTTTTTCGGGCATTCTACCGCCGGCAGAGTCACGTTCTACCCGCAGTTTACCGCTTGTAGATACCCCTTCTACCCTTCTCCCCTGTCCGTGAGTTGCATATTTTCGTTTCTACGCCTATAATGATAGCACAAAGAAAGCCGAAAAGCAAGCCTCATATGAATTTGGTTTGTAAATTTTTCATGTTGATCGCAAAGCTCACATGCGATCGATCGGCTGCGAATCACCACAACACGCGAAAGGCACGGCATGTATCCGATGAAGGTCTCAAACAAAATGATAATACTTGGCGACTCGGTGCTCAAGGGCGTAATGTACCTTGACGACGGAGTGCGCGGAAAATATAAGCTTTACGGCGGCGCACTGGAAAAGCGCATGTCGGAAAACGGAATCGAGCTGACTCGCTGCTGCCACATGGGCGCAACGATAGAAAACGGACTCGAGCGCATGAAAAAGCTGCTTGCCAAGGGCACCTCCTTTGAAGGCACCACCGTTCTGTTTGAATTCGGCGGCAACGATTGCGCATACGATTGGCGCCGCGTATCCGAGGCTCCGACCGAAAGGCACAGCCCAAAAACCGAGCTCGACCGCTTCATTGAACTGTATCAACAGGCGATAGATATCGCACGCGGCGCGGGAGCCGAGGTCATGCTCTCCACCCTTGTGCCCATCGACGCATCAAAATATATGAGCTTTATCAGCCGCGGTCTGTCATATGAAAACATTCTCTCCTGGCTTGGCGACGTAAACATGCTCTATCGCTGGCACGAAAGCTACAACCGCGCCATAGAGCAGCTCGCCGACCGTTGCGGCGTTGCGCTGTTTGATCTGCGCAATGAATTTTTAAGCACGCACGAATTCGGAACTCTCATCGGCGCGGACGGCATCCACCCCACCGAAAACGGACACAGGATGATAGAGGATATAACGGTCGCGGCGCTCTCCGCCGCCGTTTGAGCGTTGCAAACAGAGGACATGATCGTCGCACGGTCGATCAAACGTTTTCGATGCAAGATCTCACAAAAACATTTTGGTATTAAAGGCTTGTCTCACGCAACCGAGGCAAGCCTTTTTTTGCGCCGTGCGTGTCGATATTTTTTATCTTTTGCGCATTTTTTCTTGACTATCCGCAAAGATAGCGGTATAATTAATATGTATAATAATGCGCCGTAGGGCGCAATGAAAACCGAAACCGAGAAAGGAAGTTTCCCCGCAATGGCACAAAGAAAAGTAATAGTTTTTTCATGCGACGCCATGGTCTGTGAGGACATAGAGTATCTTATCAAGACCAGCCCGCGCTTTCGTGAGCTTTACGCCCGCGGCTCGGGCGTGAAGCGCACGCGCACCATATGGCCTTCGGTCACCTATCCTTGCCACACAACGATGTCGACCGGCTGCTATCCCGACAAGCACGGCGTGATATGCAACGCCGTATTTCACCCCGGAGAGCTCAAAAACATTCCGTGGAACTGGTTTGCCGACGCGATAAAATGCCCGGATATCTTCACCGCCGCCAAGCGCGCGGGACTGACGACCTCCGCGGTGTTCTGGCCCGTGACCGGCAATCATCCCGATATAGATTGGCTCGTTGCGGAATATTGGCCGCAGGGTCCCGAGGACACGATAAAAGCCGCCTTCATGCGCGCCGGCACATCCGAAGAGCTGTACGAGGAATGCTGTGCGCCTCATCTTGAGAACGTCAAGATCCGCACCCATCCCGCGACCGATGAATTTCTCGTGCGATGCGTCTGCGATATAATCAGAAAGCATCAACCGGATCTTATGATGCTTCACACCGGAGACGTTGACAGCTATCGTCATCAGACCGGACTTTTCACCGAAAAGGTCACCCGCGGAGTTGAAGACAACGAGCGCTGGTTCTTCGAGATAATCGAGGCAACAAAGGAGGCGGGCGTATTTGAGAACACCGACTTCTTCCTCGTCAGCGACCACGGGCAGCTCGACATCGTTCGCAACATAAAGCCGAACGTGATGTTTGCCGACCACGGACTCATAAAGGTCGATGAGAAGGGCAAACTGGTCGATTGGTCCGCATACTGCCGCTCAAACGGTCTTTCCGCCGAAATAGTGCTGAAGGACCCCTCGGATCGCGAAGTTTGGCAAAAGACCTATGACCTTTTAAAGTTCATGCGCGACGAGGGAATTTACGGCATCAGCGACGTGGTAACGACCGAGGAAGCGCTGGAGCGCGAGCACCTTGGCGGTGATTTCTCCTTCGTCATAGAATCGGACGGCTACACCTCCTTCTCGGAGGATTGGAATCGCCCGATGGTCAAGCCCATGGATCTTTCCGACTACCGCTTCGGGCGCGCCACGCACGGACACTTCCCCGACAAGGGTCCGCAGCCGGTATTCTTCGGCTTCGGTCCGGATATCAAGGAAGGTGTATACCTTGAGCGCCGCCCCACCGTCGACGAGGCGCCCACATATGCCAAGATACTCGGCGTCGAAATGCCGTGGGCGGACGGCACGCCGATAGTCGAAATATTGAAATAACACAAGCCGTTATTAATAATTTAATTATGCGAAAGGAAGGCACACTCATGAAGACCTTTGATATCAAAAAGGATGCCGCCGAGCGGTTGATAGTTGTCGCGCACCGCGGCTCCTGCGGCGGAAACATTCCCTGCAACACGATGGGAGCGTACAAGATAGCCTACGACCACGGCGCGGATATGCTTGAGGTAGATGTCAGCAAGAGCGCCGACGGCACGCTGTGGATACTTCATCCCAAGATGGAATACATACAGCTCAACTATCTCGGCACACAGAGTGCCCCGCGTCTGCCCGACATGCACGACGACGAGATACGCCGCCTGCACTATGTCAATCCCGACCGCACCTACACCGAATGGCAGCTCTGCACGCTTGACGATGTACTGAACGAATACAAGGGCAAATGCTATATAAACATCGATAAATTCTGGGAAAATCCCAAGGAGATATCCGACGCCATACGCGCACACGGTATGGAGGATCAAATAATCGCCAAGACCTCGCCAAAGCCCGAGCTGTTCGATATCATCGAGGAGTACGGTCACGGCATTCAGTATCTGCCGATAGTGAAAAAGGACGACGGCTTCCACGAGGAGCTTCTGCGCCGCAGGATCAATTATGTCGGCGCCGAGGTCGTTTTTGCCAACGACACCGACACGATAGCAAGCCCCGAGTTTATCGCCAAGCTGCACGGCGACGACAAGCTGGTCTGGGCGAACGCGATACTCTACAACTATAAGGTGCCGCTTGCGGGCGGACATTCCGACGATGTTTCGCTCACCGTCGATCCCGAGCTGGGCTGGGGCTGGCTTGCCGACCGAGGCTTTGATATCATCCAGACAGACTGGGTGCTTGCCATGAATCAATTTCTTGAAAAGACCGGCAGAAGGTATCACAAATAATAAACAAAAACAACGGAGGCTTACACGATGAAACACAGAATACTCGCTCTGCTCCTTTCGGCTGTCATGCTTCTCTCACTGGCATCATGCACCGGCGGCAACGGCGGCAATGATACGACGCATGCCGACGAAACGACATCTCCCGCACCCGACACGAGCGAAACGCTCACCCAGACCACATCCGAGCCGGAGACAACGCTTCCGGAAACCGAGATCAACACACCCACGGAGGTAAAAACCTTGAAGATACTTGCCATCGGAAACAGCTTTTCCACCGACTGCATGCAATATCTCTA
>CAZPYK010000092.1:0-5863 GCA_964590755.1 uncultured Ruminococcus sp.
AGTAAACACGCGCCAAGGCGCAGGCGTCAGCCGCGAATTGTGCGGTGTTGCCTTATATTATGTAAGCATTCCCTTCAGCGCCTCAAGCCCCTGGGCATGCAGCGCCTTTGTGTGGGAATATGACAGCCCCACGCGCTCGGCTATGACCTTAAGCGTCAGATGGCTGTAATATTTCAATATGATTATATTCCGCGTGCGCTCGTCAAGTTCTTCAAGCGCCTCGGCAAGCCGCTCGAGCATTTCTTCGTCCGGCGCCGCCGCGTCCTCCTCGGTCATGAACGCCTCGTCAAAGGAGCAGATCTCCTTTTTTGTGCGGTAATAGTCGATGACCGTGTTTCGCGTGATGGTGTAGATCCAGGTCGATATCGACGCGCGCGTGCCGTCAAAGCTGTCAAATTTTTCGTATACCTTTAAAAAGACCTCACTGACCAGCTCCTCGGCATCTGCGGCGCGGCTCACCTTGCCGTTTATGTAACGCGCGACCTTGTCGCGGTATTCAAGATATACCGCTTCTCTTTCCGCCGCGCCGCTCATGCCTTTTTGTCTCCGTTTTCGTCATCGCCCGCGGAAGGCTCGGCATCGACATCTCCCGCGGCGCTGACCATGCAGAGCTCGTCGTCGTCAAGCGCGACCGCCGCACTCTCCGCCTTCGCTATCAGCTTGCCGAGCCGCGCGTTTGCGGCAAAGCGCTGAAGGTCGAAAAGCGCGCCGAGCTTGCCTTGTGTATGTGTGTCCGGCATTCGTCGCTCACCTCTTTTTGCTCTTTTTCTTTTTCCCCTTCGCATATTTATACGAGCGTATCGCGAAAAGAGCTGAATTTTTTTCTCAGATCACGATATAAAGATAATTAAATATCATTTTTCGTTGATATTCGCATTTTTTCGACTTTTTTCTTATCACGGCAAGCACGCCGTTGTCTATCTCGTCGCCGTTCGATTCAAACGGATCGTACAGCCGCACGTTGTCGCGTATGCGCAAAATGTGCTCTTCCCCCCGGCGCATCAGCTTTATCGAGATGTAAAAGTTCTTTTTCGTGTTGCCAAGCGCGAATTTTTCGATATTGAGCAGCATCTCCTCGCAGACAAAACTTATCAAAAACTCGGAGGCGGGAGCGACCTCCCACTCGCGGCAGACCTCCGAAAGATCCGACGATATCAGCTCCACACTCTCCTTTTTGATGGTGTAGGTGTTCTCAAAGGTCAGCTCGTTTTGCGGGCAGAGCTTATCGAGCTTTGCGGCGGAAGGCGAGAATATCATCACTCCCAGCGCAAACAGGCTGCCGACGACCTCGGTCAGCAGATATGTAAGCGCAAGTCCGCGCACGTTGTGCCCAGGAATGAGCAGCGCTCCGAACAAAAGCCCCACAAGGCAGTTGCGCATCAGGGACATCACAAAGGCAAGCTGCGCTCTGCCGACCGACTGCCAATAGGATGTGATAACGGTATTGATTCCGATAAATATAAGGCTTGTGGCGTATATTCGTATCACCGACGCGGCAAGCGCGAGCTCGGCGGCATCATTTACGCCGATCAGCTTCACTATCGGCTCGGCAAGCAGCTCGCACACGAGCGTGGCAAGCACTCCCAGCGCCGCCGCCGTCAGAAGCGAGCGGTCGCGCACCTCCTTTATGCCCTTTTTATCCGATTCGCCGACCAAAAATGAGGTCACACCGGATGCGGCGCCCGACGCGGCGGTAAAAAGTCCGCTCGGAATCAAATGCGCCGAGTTGATGACGGCGTATATCGCAAGATACATAGAACCGAGGCCGTCGGCACTGCGCGAGAGCAACGTGTTGAAGGCAAGCGCTATCACGGCGCCGAATATCTTTGCCGAGCCGGCTCCCGAGCCGTCGCGCACAAAGTTGCCCATCTCCTTTGCCCGCGGCAGGGCGGTGCGCAGAGACAGCACGCGGTGCTTTTTGAAGAAATGCAAAAGCAGTATCGCACAGCCGACGATATCCGCCGTCGCGTAAGCCAGCGCCGAGCCGCGCATTCCGAAATTCAAATATTTAATAAACACGACATCCAGCAACGGATTGATTATAACGACCGACGCCGAGCACGCCGTGCAAAGCACTGGGTCGCTGTCGGCTCCCACCGCCGCCGAAAGAACCGCAAACATAATGATTATCGGCGACGCGCACAAAAGCGTCGGCATATACTGCCGCATGGCGGGAAGCAGTTCATCGGTCACGCCGAGAAAGCCGTAAAAGGGCTCCAAAAAGAGGAGCGGCGACATGCACAGCAGGCTCATTGCCAGCCCCAGCGTCAAAAGAGAGGAAAACGCATGCCGCGCCCGATCGTTCTCGCCCGCGCCGATGCACCGACCGATCGTGACCGCCGCGCCTCCGCCAAGCGTAACCCCGATGAGCCCGCAGGTCAAAAAGACAGGTCTTGCGATATTTAAGACCGCCAAGCCGTCGCCGCCGAGCAGATTTCCCACCAAAACGGCATCGATGAAGTCGCACGCCGTCGTCATCAGCGAGGACAGTATGCTCCATATCAAAAAATGACGATAGGCACTCCCCGCAAAGCTTTTTTTCTGTTTCATATCTATCTCTTTTCGCCGCCCCGGCGGCACTGATATTTATGCGTAAAAATATATGCTCCTTCGATCTTGAAGGCTTGAGCTTTCACGCTTCCGTTCCGACGTACAATCGTTCGTACGGAACACACAAATATTATAACAGATATATCTTTAAAATTCAATACGTAAAAATAAAATAATTATCCGACATGCAAGCTTTTGCAAGTTTCGGATCACGATTATGCAAAAAACGCTTTTTCGCATCGCGGATACCCCGCGAGACACAGCGAGACCCCATGCGACGCGCGCGCAAGCTATAATCTCATCAAAGGATGGCACCGACATCCGAAAAACGATAACAAAAAGGAGAATCATCAAAATGAATATCATCAACAAAAGCGAGGCGGGCACGACATGAAGCTGATCGAGTGTCCGCTGACGGAGAATTCCTGCTTCAGACTTGACCGCGAGATGAAGGTCCGCGGCATCATGCTGCATTCGATAGGCTGTGCACAGCCGCGCGCGGAGGTCTTCGCCGCAAGGTGGAACGACCCCGACAAGGAAGTCGCGGTGCACGGCTTCATCGACGGCATCACCGGAGATGTGTGGCAATTTCTGCCGTGGCGGATCTGCGGCTGGCACGCGGGCGGCATAGCCAACCTTTCGCACATAGGAGTCGAAATGGGCGAGCCCGACGTGCTCAAATATAAGCCCGGAACGGCGACCTTCACCGTGAGCGACGCCGACCGAGCCGAGGCGATACGCTCCGCCGAGCTGACATATTCCTCGGCGGTGGAGCTTTTCGCATACCTTTGCGAGGGCTTGGGGCTCGATCCGCTTGCCGACGGCACGGTGATCGGACATGCCGAGGGGCATGCGCGCGGCATTGCCTCAAATCACGCAGACCCGGAGCATCTTTGGCGCGGTCTGGGGCTTGCGCACACAATGGATGGCTTTCGCCGTGATGTCGCCGCAAGGATGGGCGCGGTCAAGGATAAAAAGGATAAGACCGAGAAAGACGAGACGACCGAGCCGATCGAAAAAGCGGCGGATCCATCCCCCGAGATCTATACCGTCGTCGCGGGCGACACGCTCTCGGCAATATGCGCGCGCTTCGGGGCGGATATGAGCGAGCTGATAAAGCAAAACGCGATCGCCGATCCAAATCTGATATATGTCGGGCAGGTGCTGACCCTTCCCCGCGCGGCGCATGCGGAAACGGAATATTCGGAATACACCGTCAAGGCGGGCGACAGCCTCTGGGGGATCGCCAAAGAGCGGCTCGGCTCGGGCACACGTTATACCGAGATAGCGGAGCTTAACGGCATCGAAGGCTGCCGCATCCTGCCCGGAGACAAGCTGAAACTTCCGAGGAGAGAGTCGCGATGACTACCGAAGATGCCGCCGTCAAGCTGGAAGCGGTCGACGGTCGCGCCCGCGCAAACACGCGACGTATCGAAGCGCTTGAAAAGCGCATGGCGGAAAATGACAGAATGCTGAACACCATTGCACTGATCGCCCAGCGTCAGGACACGATGGACAGCGACATAAAGGAGATCAAGGGAGATGTCAAGCTTTTGGCATCCAAGCCGGCGAGACGCTGGGAGCTGATGGTCGAGCGGCTGATACTTGCCGCCGCGGCGGCAGTCGCGGCGTATATCATGGCTCGCATCGGGCTTTGACATACAAAAAGATCATTAATTAATAAGGAAATAAGGAGGATAAGCAAACCGTGAAAAAAGAAAAGGCACTGCGCTGGCTGAAGGCAGCGGCGACGCGCGCCGTAAGGACGGTGGCACAGACCGCCGCGGCGACGATCGGAACGGCGGCAATGCTCGGCGAGGTCAACTGGACCGCGGTGATATCGGCGGCACTGCTGGCGGGCATTCTCTCGCTCTTGACGAGCCTTGCGGGGCTCCCGGAATGCGAAGAAAAAGCGGAATGAACGATTTCGGCTTTTTCGAAAAATGTCGATAACTTTTCGGCGGATATTTGGGTCCGAAGCAATAAATCTTTAAAAAAGGTGTTGACAAAGCCGAAATATCGTGGTATAATAATGGGGCAACGAAAAAGTCCTTGCAGTCCGCTTGCCTAGCCGGTGTGGCGGAACAGGTAGACGCCTTGGACTTAAAATCCAATGCTGTGTAAACAGCGTACCGGTTCGACCCCGGTCACCGGCACCACGATATCGCGGAGTGGAGCAGTTGGTAGCTCGTCGGGCTCATAACCCGGAGGCCGTGTGGTTCAAGTCCCACCTCCGCAACCAAAAAGAAAAACACCCCTCGCGGGGTGTTTTTCTTTTTGACTACGCAGCTCGGGCTGAACCATACGCCGACGGTCATGATTAACCCGGAGGGTGAGGCGGTAGTGAATGACAGCCCGGGGGGCTGTCAGAGCCGCCGAACCGACCGCAGCATTTTCTCCGCAGAGAAAATGCAAGACCGTGTGGTCGGTGTCTTCACGCCGCGCTCCAAAGGGAGAGACACCCCTCGCGGGTGTTTTTCTTTTTGGTTTCACAGCGCGGAATCGAACCATACGCCGACAGTCGTGACCCGGATCACCGCAAAATCGTAATATCCGCCATGTGCTGTCTCAATTAGTCCGCAAGCGATCGAATCGCGATAGAAACAGACAGGCGGATATGCCTTTGACTTCGCCGAAAGATGCCACAGATTGCAAGCCGCAAACCGTAACTTTTTTTCGCAAACGCCCGATTTTTTCATCGGAACCTATTGTAATTTTTTCGGCTTTGTGCTACAATTTACACAAAGCGAAACGCGTTTGGAAATGTGATCGCACATCATGGTCAAGGAACAGGAGACAGCCACAGTGAGCAAAGCAGAGGAAATGGAGATCAAGCGAACACACTTGATGTGTTGTGCGGCAAAGTTATTTTTGCAAAAAGGCTACTCCGACACATCAATACGGGAGCTTGCCAAGGCAGCAGATGTGCCTACGAGTGCGTTCTATCAGGCGTTCGGGGATAAAGAGGGACTTTTGTACGAGCTTGTGAAGTATGTTCTGAATCGGCAGTTCGATGTGGCATCGGAGCTGGTCAAGGACTATCCCGAAGATAAGATACTCTACTATGCGGTGGAAACCACCCTCCAGCTTTATCTCACCGAGTCGGGCGAAAACATCCGTGACCTGTACGCAACGGCGTACTCGTCAAAGAAAACCACGGAGCTGATCCAAAGCACCATTACCGACAAGCTGGAATATGTATTTAAGGAACAGCTACCGGAGTACGAGAAGAAAGATTTTTACAAAAAAGAGATCGCTTCAGGGGCGGTTCAATAAGACAGTATCATAATGTTTTTTGGGGGCGGCATGACTT
>CAZPYK010000093.1:0-5797 GCA_964590755.1 uncultured Ruminococcus sp.
TGCTTCATTTCGCTAAATCATTCCATCATGAAATATGCTTCATTTCGCTAAAGCACTAATACTCCAAAGTATGCTTCATTTCGCTAAATCATTCCATCATGAAATATGCTTCATTTCGCTAAAGCACTAATACTCCAAAGTATGCTTCATTTCGCTAAATCATTCCATCATGAAATATGCTTCATTTCGCTAAAGCAACAATACTCCAAAGTATTCATTATTCACTATATTCACTATATTCATGCATACTCTGTATCGTCATTTTGCACAAAAGGAACTACCCAAATTTGCCTGAATTTGGCACATTTTTTTGCAAAAAATGCTTGACATTTTCGCGCAGATATGATATTATATGGATGTAAACAAGAGGTGAGCGGAAACCCTAACCGCAGAAAGGACATCACATGAAAAAAGAATTATTGAAAGCATTCGAGGCAGACCTCCGTATTTTTGCTCGAGCAGGCTTCGACGGAGATGAGCTGCGCAGAGTGGCGCTTATTCTCTCGATTGGTGCGGGCGATTTGGCAAGGGTCAAAGGTATGCCCTGCGAGGCCTTGTTGCTCACGACAGAGGTATCAACGCCAGATCTTTACAGTATTGTCGATAAGGTATTGAGCGAGGTGAAAAAACAATGACTAAGATTTTGCGCGGCGTAGCTGCTGAGGCGTGGGCATACAAATACGGCAAGGCTATCAAGGAAGACCGTTTTGACCTTTGGAGCTGGTATAAAAACCCGTCACACGCTAAAGTGTACGAGTACAACGATCTGGTAAGTTATGCAATTGACAACGGTTATTACGGCGTTCGCGTCGTGTCCGCTAATTCGTTCGTGTTCACCGTCGGATACCGTAACAGTAAGGAGCTTGTCATCGAGACAGCACTAAATCGGTATATCATTCCGATTGATACGATGATAATCAAGCACTTCGTAGACGCTGATTTTTGAAGCCTTCTGATGAGTCTCTGAGAATTGAGACGAAACGCCACTTTATAGTGGCGTCAAGGCGAAAGCCATATAGGGACGCGGATAACCCATCAACCGCAGAAAGGTATTAACTATGCAGAGAACTGTAAAAATGACCCGATTCACCTATACCGATGAAACATTTATCAGACTGGCAAAAGTGGTGGAGTGATAAACTCCACCACAGTAAAGGACGGTGATTTTTTTGAGGAGAGCTACGCGCATTTATTTGCGCAACCTGCAATTGGAACTTTACGAAACTGCAAATTACTTAAAATCTAAAGCACTTAATGGCAGCTTGACTAATGCAGAGCTTTTGCAACTAAATGTTGCAGAAGAAAAGCTAAGCGTTGTCAATACAGTTATTGACTTTGAAACCAACTATGCAAATAATTAAATTCATGGAGGATTAAATTTATGGAAACGATTAGAACTCTCAAGGTGTTTGCTAAGGAAATTGCTAAAGATAAGCAGAAGTTTATCACTTGCTCCGCGCTGATTGCTGATAAATGGTATAAGATTAAATTTAACAAGGAATGCACCGGCATTCCCAGAGAACGCGGAGTATATGATATCACTATCGATATCGCAGATACCTCTTATCAGCGAGGCGCAATGTACACGAACAAAAAAGGCGAATCCGCAAGAAGCAATGACATTATCTGGATTAAATCAATTAAAGAAATTCGCAAGTACACGGACGATGAACTTCGTGAACAGAATCGCGAGGTTATGCTTGCAGTGTTTGACGGCAGTGATTTGCCCTTTTAATGCTTATGTTAGCGACTTATATAACCACGGAGGAAATGCTCGAGGAAAGCCGTAAGTTAATTAACTCTCTAAAAGGTAGGATTGCAAATATCGAGGGGCTGGGCGAATCAGCCCCTCAGTACGCAGTAAAACACTTTAGAGAATTAGAAAAAAGAATACCAAAAAAGTTAACTGACCTTTCCGATAAAGAGCTGCGCACCTTGTACCGTGATTTGCGTTATATAAATGCACTTAAAAGCTCAACTGTAAAAGGTGCAAAAGAAATACAAAAGAAATTTCTACCGATAGAAAAACAATTGAATGCACTATCAAAGACAACCAGAAATAAATTCTGGGAAGCTTACGGCAAAATTTTCGAAAGCACCGGTGGCGTTCTTGAGAAATTCAAGTATGAGATTTTAGAAACGAATATAGATTATATTTATGGCGGAGATGTAGA
This sequence comes from uncultured Ruminococcus sp., assembly GCA_964590755.1. GTDB lineage: Bacteria > Bacillota > Clostridia > Oscillospirales > CAG-272 > CAG-390. Next base: position 2,175 of record CAZPYK010000093.1, read on the forward strand.
TATAGACAGTATTGTTAACGATATCGTATCGGCATACGATAAGACTTTGTTAGAATTGGGGTACGACCCAGATGACGAAACAATCAAATTACATTTCACCGACAAACTCGACAAACTTCGCAAACAGTTTAGATGACATCTTATGCGAGGTTGAGTTTGTAAAAAAGAGTAAAAATGTTTGGATAGGCAATGTTGCCTCTGTATTTGATATAGAGGCAACTTCTTTTTACAGCGGAGACGAGAAACAGTGCTGTATGTACGCGTGGGTATTTGGAATAAATGGCAAGTGTATACGCGGTAGGACATGGCAAGATTTTCTTGATATGATAGATGAAGTAGTAGCTGCCTATGAACTATCCGTAGAAAAGCGGCTAATCGTCTATGTACATAATCTTGCGTATGAATTTCAATGGTTTAAAAAGTATTTTGAATGGGAAAATGTGTTTTCTGTTGATACTCGAAAGCCAGTTTATGCAATAACAAAAAACGGTATTGAATTTAGGTGCTCCTATCTGTTGAGCGGGTACTCACTCGAAAAGCTGGGGGAGAATCTTACGAAATACAAGGTTAGCAAAAAAGTTGGGGATTTGGACTACAAACTGATTCGTCATAGTAGAACTCCATTGACTGAAAAAGAATGGGGGTACATTCTCAACGACGGACTTGTAGTTATGGCGCACATACAAGAAGAAATTGAGCGTTGCGGCGGGATTCAAAATATACCTCTTACAAAGACTGGGTATGTACGCGATTTATGCAAAAATAATTGTTTAAAAGGCGACAACAAATTTTATTACACAAAGAAAATGCGGCAGTTGCGGCTATCTGTGAATGATTACTATCAATTGAAACGAGCGTATACAGGCGGGTTTACTCACGCGAATGCGCACTATGTTGATAAAGTTGTATATAATGTGCATAGCTTCGATTTTACATCGTCATATCCTGCAGTTATGGTGTCGGAAAAATACCCGATGTCAAGCGCTAAGTCGGTACCCATAAATACGACAGATGAATTTATAGATTATCTCAATTCATATTGTTGTATGTTTGACTGCATTTTTAAGAACATAGAGAGTAAAGTATCTTTCGAAAACTATATATCGATATCTCGGTGTATAGAAGCTGAGCACCCTGTCCTTAACAACGGTCGAGTTGTGGAAGCTGATAGTATCACGATAACCTTGACGGAGCAGGACTTTTTCATAATAGCAGAGATGTACAACTGGGACTACATAGAGGTATCAAATTTTAACATTTTCTATAAGGACTATTTGCCGAAAGAAATAATCATGACTGTGCTGCAATTATATAAAGATAAAACTGAATTAAAAGGCGTTACAGGAAAAGAAGTAGAATATTTAGTGTCAAAGGGTATGATAAATTCATGCTATGGTATGTGTGTAACAGACCCATGCAGAGACGAGAATATTTATGATGATTCCGGATGGGCTATAAAGCGAGCAGATGTAGTTGAATTGATAGACAAGTACAACAAAAATAACAACAGAGTGTTGTTTTACCCGTGGGGTGTATGGGTTACTGCGTACGCCAGAAGAAATTTATTTAGCGGCATATTTGAATTTAGAGATGATTATGTGTATAGTGACACTGATAGTATCAAATGCTTGAATATTGAGAAACACATGGACTATATAAAAGAGTACAATAAAGAGGTCACAGAAAAAATCAATAAGTGTTTGAGCCATTACGGCATACCTTTAGAGTATTCTCGTCCGAAGACAATAAAAGGAGTTGAAAAGCCGTTGGGTGTCTGGGACTATGAGGGCACATATACGCGATTCAAGACGCTCGGAGCTAAACGGTATATAGTTGAACAAGGTGATGACATGGCGATTACAATTGCAGGTGTAAGCAAAAAGGCGGGCATGAAATATCTACGGTACACATTCAAGTCCAACGATGAAATATTTGCTAACTTTGTAGAAAATCTGAATTTCCCTGCAGCATATGAATGTGATGGGGAAGAACTGAACGGAAGCGGGAAATTATGCCACACATATATCGATGGGTATATGGAGGGAGAAATTATAGATTACATGGGCAATAAATATGTTTATAACGAACAGAGCGGCGTTCATATGGAAAATACGGAATATACACTTTCGCTAGACAACGAATTCAGAAACCTAATCATGGGAATAAAAGGAGGGCATATTGTATGAGCAGAGTTTACATACCGAAACACATGACAGCTTCGTACAATGAAGCCAAGACATGGAATACGGCAAAGAAACAAACACGCATTCACAATAAGAAAAAGGTGTCAGCTAAAGACGAAGCGCAGTTCTGTTTGAGCTGCACAAAAGCATCATGTCCCTATGGTAACTGCGATGAGCTCAAAGAATTTTTAAGGAGTAAACGATATGCCTAAAGAAAAATTTTACAGATTAGATAACATTCTTTCGCATAACGCAGACTATAATATTATTTATGGCGAGCGTTCAAATGGTAAGACAACTGCAGTGCTGGAGTATGCTATCGACGACTATCTCAATAGTGGATATTCAAACCAGTTAGCTATCGTCAGAAGATGGGAAGAAGATTTTAAGGGCAAGAACGGTCAACAAATGTTTCAATCGATTGTATCTTTAGGATGGATAGAAAAAAAGACAAAAGGCAGATACAATTCTGTGTACTATTATTCGCAGCGATGGTTTTTGTGTACTTACAATGCACTCGGCGATAAAATTGCACAAGCAGACCAACCTTTTGCAATGGGGTTTAGTATCGGTAGTGAAGAGCACTATAAGTCAACGTCATATCCTAACATAAAAACGATTCTGTTTGACGAATTCATAACCCGCCAGTATTATTTGCCGGAGGAATTCGTAAAGTTCCAGAACTTATTGTCTACGATTATCAGACTTCGTAATGATGTGAAAATCTTTATGTGCGGTAATACAATCAATAAATATTGTCCGTATTTTGCCGAAATGGGGTTAACAGGTGTCAAGAAACAAGAAAAAGGAACAGTAGATTTATACACTTACGGTGATAGCGGTCTGCGCGTAGCTGTGGAATTCTCTGATTTTAAGGCAGCGAAAAAGGCAAGTAACAAATACTTCGCGTTTGACAACCCAAAGCTGCAGATGATTACACACGGCGGCTGGGAAATAGATATTTACCCGCATTTGCCGGAGAAATATGCCCCAAAAGATGTGGTATACTTCTTCTATATAGTGTTCGATGAAGATAAGTTGCAGGGGAATATCATTTGTAAAGGAAATGAAACATTCCTATACATTCACAGAAAAACAACGCCTATAAAGGACGACAATACGCAGCTTGTATATCAACAGCAGCCGGATTATAGACGCAATTATAGAGTGTCTATATTAAAACCGTATACAAAAGTCGATAAATATATAGCCGATTTGTTTGTTAGAAAAAAGGTATTCTATCAAGACAATGAAGTTGGTGAGATTGTTAACAACTATATCAAATGGTGCAAAACGAATAGTGGAGTATAATGTAAAAGATTGAACGAATGTTAGAATTATTTGAATGATAATAAACTCCACCGCCTGTGGACGGTGGAGTTATTTTTATTCGCTTGACTGTGTCGGGAGAATTACTCCGGATTTCAAAAGCCGTTCAAT
>CAZPYK010000094.1:0-5793 GCA_964590755.1 uncultured Ruminococcus sp.
TGAAGTCAGGGTGAGGTAACCGAAGTTTAAAATCTGCTTAGTATCTCATTCCGAACCTATTATATCACATTTTTTGTTTTTTGTAAATCGTTTTTTGCGAATTATCGCTTATATTTGCATTTTTTGCGGAAATAATAATTATAATATCAAATGTAATGAGGGATATGTCGACGGGAGCGGTGCTTGCGGCATTTCCGAAAAGGAGGCGGTATTATGGATGTGAGCGTTGAACGCAGAACCGATGCGGCAAAGGAGGAGGCAAACGCGGCAACGGAAGATCGCGTGGGTACGATCAAGGAGAGCGGTGCGGTTTTGACCGAAAATTCACGCGAGTCGATCTTTTGCATGTGCATAATAGGTCAGATAGAGGGGCATTATCTTTTGTCGGACAATCAAAAGGCGACAAAATACGAGCATGTCATACCTCAATTGGCGGCAATAGAGGAGGATGAACGCACCGATGGTGTCTTGCTCATCTTGAACACGATGGGAGGGGATGTTGAGGCGGGGCTGGCAATTGCCGAAATGGTCGCGTCAATGTCAAAACCGACGGTTTCTCTTGTGCTTGGCGGCGGGCATTCGATAGGCATACCGTTGGCGGTCTCGGCAAGACGCTCCTTTATCGTGCCGAGCGCCACAATGACGCTTCATCCGGTTCGTATAAGCGGCACCGTGATCGGTGCGCCGCAGACCTACAATTACTTTCACAATATGCAGGAGCGCATATTGGATTTCATCTGCTCGCATTCGCGGGCGGACAGAGCACGGCTGTATGAGCTTATAATGCGCTCGGACAAAATGGCAAATGATATGGGTACGGTGCTTGACGGGCACGAGGCGGTTGAGTGCGGACTTATCGACGAGATCGGCGGGATAGGGGAGGCAATGCGCGCCATGCGTGAGCTGATAGGCTGCGCGGATGGGTCCAAAAGACAAAATAATAAATAAAAATTTAAAATACCCATTGATTTTATTTAAATAATGTTGTATCATTTTATTGTAGGTATATTCGGCTTGCCGTTTCGAGCAGATAAAATATAAATACAAGGATGCAAAACAACATGAAAAAAATGATACTTCCGCCGCGCCTTTGCCGCGGTGACGTGATAGGAATAGCCTCTCCCAGCAGCATACAAAAGCCGGAGAGCATCGAGCGCACGGTCAGCGTTATCGAAAAGCTCGGCTTTCGCGCCAGACCCGCAAAAAATCTTTTCTCGGACAGCTGGGGCTTTTTGGCGTCGGACACCGAGAGAGCGTCGGATCTGAACGAGCTCATACGCGATCCCGAGGTGAGAATGGTGATGTTCGGAGGAGGCGAGGGTTCGCCCGCGATTCCGCGACTGCTTGACTTTGATGCGATAAGCCGAGATCCGAAGATATATTCCAGCTACAGCGACGGCACGACGATACTTTCGACGATAACCGCCATGACCGGTATCGTAACCTACTACGGTCAGACGCCCGCGGTGTTCAATGATCTGAGATATTATAATTACATGCAGTTTACCGAGAATTTCGTCACGGGAGAGCACCGCTTTTTTGATCCGGATTCAAGGTGGCTCGGCATTTGCGGCGGTGTCGGCGAGGGACGCCTTATCGGCGGTTATACGCGCAATTTTTCGATGCTGTTTGCCAGCCCGCGATTTTCATACGATCCGGAGGATAAATTCATTCTGTTTATCGAGGATCACGAAAAATTCTCCCCGCCCGAGGCGGTGAGCGCGTATCTTTCAGCTATTTGGGAGCTTCCCTTTATGGAGCGCGTTGAGGGACTGATATTCGGGTGCTATAATAATGCCGGAACACCTCCGGAGTCGCTCGCGGCGCTTCTGCGCACGATAGGCGAGCGCTTCGGCATTCCGGTGGTCTACACCAACGATATAGGGCACGGCTCGCGTCACGGAATATTACCGATGGGCTGTCGTGTGCGCCTTGACGGTGACGACACCACGCTTGAATTCCTTGAGAAGACCATACTTTAAGGCGGTGACGATATGACAATAAATAATGATATCTTAAACGAGCTTCCGAGATCGATAAAAAGCCCGGAATTTGCCGCGGGTCATGTTCAAGGCATTGCAATCGACGATGATCACAAATACATATATTATTCCTTTACCACGATGCTTGTAAAGACCGATCTTTGCGGCAAGCTTATCGGTACGGTGGATGGGCTCACCGGGCATCTGGGGTGCATATCCTATAACAGCGAGGACGGCAAGGTCTACGGCTCGATAGAATACAAGCACGATTCGATCGGGCGCGGAATTATGGCGCGCACCGGCATTGAGCTTGCCGATGAGGATGCTTTTTATATCGCCGTATTTGATGTTGATAAGATAGATCGCGTCGGTATGGATGCCGAGCGCGACGGAATAATGCGTGCGGTCTATCTGCCCGAGGTGGCAGAGGATTATGCGGCAAAGAACGCGGACGGCAGCGAGCACCGCTTTGCATGCTCGGGAATCGATGGTGCCGGATTCGGACCCGTGCCGGGAAGCGCGGCGGGCTCTCCGCGCATGCTTTTTGTGGCATACGGAATATACGGCGACAACGCGCGTGCCGATAACGACAATCAAGTGATACTTTGTTTTGATTGGCGGCAATTCGACAAGGTCGCGCTTCCGCTTTCACAGGCGGCACCGCACCACAGCGGCATTCGCTCGACCGAGAGGTATTTTCTCTATACCGGAAATACCACATGGGGTGTGCAAAATCTGGAATATGACAGCTATCTCGACGCGTGGCTGGTCGCGGTATATCTCGGCAAAAAGCCGCATTATCCCAACCCGCCAATGTTTATCATAGACAATTCGGTGCCTCCGGAAGAGCGCGAGGTGCCGGGGCTCGGAATCACCGCAAAAATGCTGACGCTTAAAAGAATAGGCGGCCATGACGAAAGCACGGGACTGTATTTTTGCAGCTTCCCGGTCGGGCAGACCGGTATATATTCGGTCGGAGAGGGATATTATTATTTTTCCTTTAATTCCGCGGTCAAGCGCGACGGTGTGAAATATTTTGCGACAGATGTAAAACTTTGCCGATATACCGGCGAGGGAGAAGAGCTTTTCGCTGTTGCGGAATGATCAAAAATGATAAAATAAAAAAACAAAAAATATTCGGAGGACACAAAAATGCTGCTTTCAACACAGACCGGGTACATGGTCGACACCTTCGGCTTTGAAGAGGGAACGAAAAAATTGCAACGAGCGGGCTATGATGCGCTCGATCTGTCTCTCTTTCAAATGAAAAACGACGCCTCTCCGTATGTCAACGACGGCTGGCGGGAGCATACCGAGGCTCAGCGCCGCTTTGCCGATGAGCACGGCATCGCCTTCAATCAGGCGCACGCGCCCTTTTCCTTCCGCTGGGATGATGAGCATGTGCGTCGGGATGTTGCACAGCCGCGCGTTATCCGCTCGCTTGAGATAGCCGCCATGATGGGCGCCGAGATAATTATAGTTCATCCGTTGCATTATTGTGTATATAAGGGTCATGAAAGGGAGATGCATGAGCTGAATATCGATTATTATCGCTCCATGATACCGTATTGCCGCGAATTCGGTATAAAGATCGCGGTCGAGAACATGTGGCAGACAGACCCCAAGCGCCGTTGCTGCTCGCATGACGTTGCGTCGCACGCCGAGGAATTTGCGCGCATCATCGACGAGCTTGACAGCGAATATATAGTCGCTTGTCTTGACCTGGGGCATTGCGGGCTTGTGGGCGAGGAGGCGGAGGACGCCATTCGTGTGCTGGGACACGACAGGCTCAAGGCGCTGCATGTTCATGATAACAACTACCGAAATGACGATCATACGCTTCCGGGGCTCGGGCTTATGAATTGGGATGCAATATGCAGCTCGCTGCACGACATTGATTACAGCGGCGTGTTTACATATGAGGCGGACAGATTTTTAAAGCAGTTCCCGCATGATTATCTCGAAAATGCCGCACGCTTTATGGTTGAAACGGGAAGATATCTTATAAACAAGATAGGGCTTTGATTATATATCGCAAGGATATGAGAAGAACATGTGCTTTGGCGGCTATTCTGCTTGCTGTTTTAATGCTTGCTGCGTGCGGTCCCGCCGCCGTAGTCGATGAGAAGCTTTTGACTTTGGTGTCGAACGGAGAAAGCGATTGGTGCATAATAGTTCCGCGCAGCGCGACTCAAAAAGAGTACGAAGCGGCAAAGCTTTTGCGAGACACCGTGGCAGAGAAATGCGGCGTGACACTTGGTATCTCCGATGATTATGTGAATGAAAAGCGCGGCATTCTTGTCGGTGAGCACGAGATACTTGTGGGTGACACCTCACGCGACGAGAGTCGCGAGGTGCGGCGCAGGCTGAGGATCGGCGACCGTGAGATAGCCGTATGCGGCGGCAAGCCGGTCATTCTGGGCGGCAGTGATGAGCTGACGCTTTTGGCGGCGCAAACGCTTGCCGATTCTCTAAAAGTCGAAGAGGACGGCTCGCTCGCAATATACGCCTCGCAATGCGTTGCCGCGGCGGGGGAATATGAGGTCGACGCGGTCTGCGTTGACGGTATATCTCTGCTCGGAATGCCCATCGTTTATCCCATCGGAAGTGCGCAGGGAAAGGCGATAGCCGAGGAATTTTCCGACCGGATGTGTGCGATGGCGGGGCTCATTCCCGAATGCGTTTCAAGCGAAAACGCCGAGCGCGGCATACTTTTGGAGCTTCGCGGCGACGGCAGCGGAGAGACGCGTATAACCGTTGATGACGCATGCATCAAAATAGAGGCGGATGATATTCCGTCGTTGCGCTATGCCGTGACCCTGCTTTGCGACGAGGTGTTTGTCGCCGATGCGGCAAAGGACGGCAGGCTCGATATTTCGCTTGACGGCAGAGTGATAAAAGATACCTCGGGTGGGCTGTCGGTCATGAGTTTTAATATCTTGTATGACCTTGGGAGCGATACCGCGCGCGCGGATAAGGTGATATCCACGGTGCTCGAACGCATGCCGGATTCGGTGGGCTTTCAAGAGGTCACCGAAAAGTGGATGGAATTGCTTTCGGCGGGGCTGGGGACCGATTACGATTGGGTCGGCGAAATAAACGACGAATCGGGTCAGCGTTGGCGAAATGCGATCTTTTATCGTCGCGACAAATTCGAAATGGTCTCGACCGAGACGCGGTGGCTTTCGGGCACGCCGACAAAAAGGTCCAAACTTGCCTCCTCCTCGCAATATCGTATATACACCGCGGTCAGACTGCGCTGTATCGACAGCGGCAGAGAATGGGTGCATGTAAACACTCATCTTTCCTTTGACACCGACGCTCGTGAGCCGCAGATAAATATTCTGCTGCGTGCCTTGCAAAAGCTTGACGTTCCCTTTGTGCTTACCGGTGATTTTAATTTTTCTCCCGAGACCGAATATTATGCAATGATGACCTCGGGCGGGGTGTCGGATGCAAAGTATCTTGCCTCGCACAGGGAGAATAAAAACACCTGCGGCTCAAATGTTATCGATTATTGCTTCCTTTCGGACGGAGATTTTAATGTTCGGGCGTACTATGTGGAGGATAAGGTCATATGCTCCGATCACCGCGCGGTGTATGTGGAATTTTCATTTCTGCATACTAATTAAGGCAACACCGCACAATTCGCGGCTCCCGCCTGCGCCTTGGCGCGTGTTTACTCACTTGCTTGCATAAAATCCGTCATATTTCACAAATTCCCTTCGCGTAGGATGAACTACGCGCGTTGAGGCGGGAAATTTGTTTCATCTGACGAATTTTCTGACTGCGCAATTGAGCAAAAAGAATT
>CAZPYK010000095.1:0-5749 GCA_964590755.1 uncultured Ruminococcus sp.
GCACTGCCTCTTTTCCTCACGGTAAGGGGATTTTACTTTGGCAACTTACCTTTTTAATCGCCGTAGCATGCCACCAGAGAAAGCGGAGGCGCGGTTTTCTTCGACAAAAGAGGCGTTGGATCGAGCGACGAGATACAAAAACGATTTTACGGCGTATGTAACGATAATCAAACAATTCATTAGCGGCTGTAAAAAGCAGATGCTGTTTACAGCCGCTAAGTTCAGCCTGCGCACCGCAGGTGTTTTGGAGATTATCGATCGTTATCGGATCTGCGTACATCCTTCTTTTTAACTCTGAAAAAGACCGCAAGGCAAGCGCGACCGTCAAATGGTATTAGGGGATAGAGATATGAATGCTCGCCGTTGACTGTGCGATTTGAGATGAGCAGAAGGACGATTCCGATCGTGCCCAATACAAACCCCGTCGCGCCGAACAGAGCAACGAGTATTAAAAGCCCCATGCGCATGAACTTCAATGCGTAGCCGAGCTCATATGAGCGCTGAGAAAAGTTGGCTATGGCAACAAATGCCATGTACAATATCACCTCCGGAATGAGCCATCCGATATCCACGGCAAAATCGCCGAGTATCAGTCCGCCGACTACCGAAAGCGAATTAGAGAGCATTGATGGCGTGTTCATCGATGCCATTTTAAGCCCGTCCACCACAAATTCGACAATTAGCAGCTGAGCGAGTATCGGGATCCGTCCTCGTTCTTGCGGGATCACGAATGACAGCCAATCGGGAACCGCATTCGGCGAGCGTACGAGCATATACCACACCGGTACCATAAACAGCGTCAGCAGGCAGACGGTGTGCCGCACGACCCTTATGAAGCTTGCCGTGAGCGGCGGGAAATAATAGTCGTTGGTCTCTTGTACGAAATCGAATATCGAGGTCGGAAGCACCATCGCCTCCGGTGAGTTGTCTGCCAATATCAGCACGCTGCCCTCCAAAAGCTGCGCGGCAGCTGCGTCGGGACGCTCGGTCGATCGGATCTTGGGAAAGGGGTTGTACCATCTTGTGCGTATGAGACATTCCGCGAGAGATTCGTGCCCCAATGTGAGGGAGTCGGTGTCTATGCTGCGAAGCCGATGCCTCAGCTCCGTGACATAATCGTCGTCGGCGCGACCCTTCATGTAGCAAAGCACAACATCGGTCTTGGAGGCACTGCCTATCGGCATATATTCCATGGTCAGTGAGGTGTCGCGTATTCTGCGGCGTATGAGCGCGGTGTTGCTTATTAGCGTTTCAACGAATCCGTCCCGCGCCCCGCGCATGACGCGGTCGTTTTCCGGTTCGCTCGTCTCACGAGCGGGATAGGAGCGTGTGTCGATGATAACGCCCCATTCGCCGAAGCGGCTTCCTATCATAAGAGATGCACCCGACAAAACCATTGAGAGCATCGCGTCGAGCGAATCGGTCACGTCGGTCTCAACATACGCCACGTGAGCTCTTACAAAGCCGCGAGCACATTCGCCGCCATCCTCCTTGCCAAGACCATCAAGGGATGTGAGCGAAAGCATAAGCTTTTGCATGACGGTGTCCTTCACAAAGCCGTCTATATAGTAAAATGTCACCTCATCGCGCCCTATTTTTAAGGGCTTTTTGATTATGTCAAAGTTTTCATCAACTCTTAAAAGCTTATCAAGCTGTGCCGTGTTGTCGGTATATATATTGGAAAGTCTGCGCATAACGGGTACATCGCCTTTCGTAAGACATTTGTATCTATTATGCGCAGATCCGAAAAAAATATTCTCAGTCTTTCAGGCCTATCATGCCCATGAGCTTTTTGTTGAATTCCTCCGCTGTGTTGTAGCCCATTTTCTTTTGGCGGTTGTTCATTGCCGCGATCTCAAGAATTATCGACAGATTTCGTCCCGGCTTCACCGGAATGGTTATTGACGGAAGGTCGATGCCGAGTATTTCGACCGTCTTTTCCTCCAATCCGAGTCTGTCATACATTTTGCCGTGTATCCAAGGCTCAAGGCGAATGACGAGATCTATTCTTTCGGTATCCTTGACCGCGCCCATACCAAACAGGCGACGAACATCAACGATGCCGATGCCGCGCAACTCTATATAGTGGCGGATCACCTCGGGGGCGCTTCCGACAAGCGTTTTTGCGGAGACTCGTTTGATCTCCACCGCATCGTCGGCGATGAGTCGATGCCCGCGTTTGACCAGTTCGATGGCAGTCTCGCTTTTTCCGACTCCGCTGTCACCGAGGATCAGCAGGCCCTCGCCGTATACCTCGACCAGCACGCCGTGACGAGTGATGCGAGGAGCCAACGAGAGGTTAAGAGAGGCAATGAGCGCCGCCGTGAGGGTGGAGGTGCGTTCCTTGGAAAGTAGGATGGGGACTCCGACCTCACGTGCGCGCTCGACCAATTCATCAAATGGGGACAGACCGGAGGTCACGATCACAGCGACGGGTCTGCGGTCGATAAATGCATCTATGCGGGCGTGACGCTCGTTGTCATCAAGGCTCGCAAGATAGCAGTGTTCCGCATTTCCTATGAGCTGTATGCGTTCCGGCTCGAAAAGATCGAAAAAGCCGGCGAGCGCCAGCGCGGGGCGATTGAGATCCGAGGTCTTTATCGGTATTTTGTCGGCTGTGTCGGGCAGACAGACGGGTTCAAGGGTAAATTCGTTTATCAGCGCTTGCAGTGATACACTGTATTCTTCATCCATGTTGTTCTCCATTCCGCCGCCATACGGCGGCACAAAATAAATAATACTAATATTTAATATTATTTAATGAAATTTACCTGTGTCGCTTGCGACAAAACCGGGTTGGGTCCCGGTTTTAAGGTGAATTTCTGCGTGAAACAGGTGTTCTTTCGATTTTTGAATCATTGAACTTTCACGCTAACACCCCTTTCTTTCGCTGCAGCGCGACGCTTTCGCTTCCGCGCCGCGGCGTTACGGCTATTTCGGCATGATTCATTGTTCGTATGTATATATAAGTATATCACATCTTGCGAAAGAATGGAATACGTTGTGACGGATTTTTTTGAGCGAACGCGGATTTTTTTTCATTTCACCAAAAAAAGTCGGTCTTGGAGCCGCATATTCACAACAGCGTAATAAAAACGGTTTATAATTATCTGTGTGTCGCCGCTGCAAAAAAATGTTCGGCGTCGAGCGGAGGATCGTATGTATATCGGTAATGTAAAAAAAATCAAGCTTATAGCTCTTTTGATGTTGTGTGCTTTGCTGCTTGCGGCGTGCTCGGAAATAAAGCCGATAAAGAGTCGCGAGGGCGAACTTGACGTTGTCGGAAGCGTCGGCGATTTTGATGTGTATTATGAGGAACTCAGATATATCGTCGTCAACTGCAAGTATGACATGGAAATTATATACGGCGAGAAGATCTGGGACGATCCCGCCAAGACGGCGTTGTATCGTGACGAGCTGTACGAGCGTGTGACGCTTGGCATTGTGAGCGATTATTACGGAGTGTTGGCGCTTGCCGACGCATTGTACGAGGGCGGCTCCGCCGCCATGCTCGCAGAGGACGAAATAACGGATGCCGTTCAGACAGAAATAAACGAGCTTGCCGAGGAGCTGGGCGGCAGAAGCAATTATATTGACGGGCTGGAAGAGAACGGCTTTACAGATCATCTGTTCCGCTTTTATACAGCCGTCGAGAAGATCGCAAACGAACTTTTCTTTATTGCGCGCGATGATCTTGCACTTTTGGACGACAGTGACAGCTATGCCGAGGAATATATGAATTCGGACAAATTCATCCGCACGAACCACGTCTATCTTGAAGGCAAGACCGAGGAGAACCGCGCACTTGCGGAATCTATCGCAAGCGATCTGAAGAACAGCTCTTCGCCCGAGGCCGAGCTTATCCTCTTGAAGGGAAGATATTGCGCCGATTGGAAGATGACCACAACGCACGGCTATTATTTTGCACACGGAAATTCCGATTGCGGAGATGAATACGAGGATGCGGCGTTTTCAATGAAGCCCGGAGAGATAAGCGGCGTGATCGAATCGGATACCGGATATTATGTGCTTATGCGACTTGAAAAGGAAGACAGCTACCTCAAATCCGAATTCGATGAGTTCAAAACTCAGATAATAGGTACGGATTTTAACGATATGATAGAAAGAAAGCGTGCGGAGATGAGTTTTTCTTTTAATGAATACGGCAACTCTCTCGAGCTTACCGAAATACAATGAGTCGCGGCAGAAGACGTGCGTGGCGAAATCGCCACAGGGTGAAATTGGGCCCGACGTGGATAACGGTGCTGGTGATGTTGCTCGTTGCATCTCTCCTTTTTACGGGTGCGGTGTTGCTGGGAAGTCATTTGCGCCGACAGGCGGAGCAGTTCGGTTCGGTCGATACCGATGACACGACCGCATTGCCCGATTATAATGCTGAGAACGTTCCCGAGATCATTGCTCGCGCGGCGCTCCCGGGAGAGACGCCGGAAGCGCTCGGACCGCTGAGCAGGATGGTGATCGCATACCCGCAAGGCAGCGATGGCGATGTGGTCGAGGTTGAAGTGCAGTATGATGAAAGCTATAACGCATATTGCATAGTTCTGCGTGACGAGGAGGGGAGACTGAGTTATCGTTCGACGCTCAGAGAATATATTGTCGGTGCGAATGAGAACTTAGAGGGTGCTCCCGAGCTTTCGGATATAGCCGAGCTGTTCGGAGACACCTATCTCAGCGGAATATTCCATGTGAAATACAATACCGTTGACGCGTCTATACGTTCGGATGTGCGAAGCTATGAGCTGGCGTTGATAGCGGAGGCGGCGGAGGCCGGGCTTGACGATATCGTTATTGTGGGCCCGGAGTTGAATGCCGATTCGGTTGAATTTTGCACCGAGCTCAGAGCAAGGTTGCCGGGATCCTGCCGAGTCGGATTGGCTCTCGGAGAGGTTTTTCTCGGTTCCGACACTGCTCGCGAAGTGTTGGTCAGAATAGGCGGCGCGTTTGATTTCATCGCGCTTGACCTTAGCGGATGTACCGATGCAACCGAGGAATATATAACTGAGAAGATATACGGTGTTCAGACGGTGGTGGGAATATATCACGCACGCATATTGCTGCCGAATATTAAAGGACTTGCCATAGCGGCAATAGAGGCGGGAGCCGTGAATGTTGCCGAGATATATACGTTTGCCGAGACCTCCGATGTCGATGCCGTCACGACGAACGAATAGAGCACTTTTGCCCCGAACGTTAAGGCGATAGCCTTTAACCTCGGGGCAAGAGTGCTCTTGAAAGGATTTTTTGCATTTTTGAGAAACTTTTTTTCAAAAAGCTATTGATTTTTTTGAAAAATATGATATAATAATAAAGCTGTCCGTGATAACGGTCAAGGATGGCTCAATTGAGGATATTTATTATGGAGAAGTCGCCTAGTTGGTCGAGGGCGCACGACTGGAAATCGTGTAGGCGTTAAAAGCGCCTCCAGAGTTCGAATCTCTGCTTCTCCGCCATAACCAACACATACGAACTCAAAGTAATTTGGTTTAAGTGTGTGTTCTCAGTAAAAGTAGAATTACCGCATAAGGATTAACGCCTTTTGCGGTAATTCTGCTTTACAAACCGTCAAAGGCGGCTGTGCTGTGTGTAGCAACAAAAAAAGATCCCGTAACTGCTATTGTAACAATTACGGGATTTCGCGCGTATATTATACGCATACATAGGCGCTATGGCGTTTTTACACCCATAGCGTCTTTATTTTTATAGGTTAATAGAAAAATAATGTTACAAT
>CAZPYK010000096.1:0-5487 GCA_964590755.1 uncultured Ruminococcus sp.
CTGACGAATTTTCTGACTGCGCAATTGAGCAAAAAGAATTGCGCGGTATTGCCTTTATCTTTTTTCTTTGACCGAGGAGTAAAAATGATGTATGATAACAATGAAAAACTTGAGACGAAAGCAGTGCTGGTGAGCGTGCAGACTTCGGACATGCGCGACGGAGAATGCGAAATATCTCTTGACGAGCTGGCGCGTTTGACAGAGACGGCGGGCGCCGTTGCGGCGGCACGGCTGGTGCAATCGCGCGAAAAGCCGGATGTGAGGACCGTCATAGGCAGCGGAAAGCTCGGCGAGCTCAAAACCATATGCGACGAAGTGGGAGCCGAGCTTTGCGTGTTCGATCTTGAAATGACTCCATCTCAAATAAGAAATGTTGAGGATGAGCTGGAAGGCGTGCGGGTCATCGACCGTTCTATGCTCATTCTCGATATCTTTGCGCTTCACGCCGCGACAGCCGAGGGAAAGCTTCAAGTCGAACTGGCACAGTTGAAATATACCGCGCCCAGACTCATCGGTAAGGGCAAACAGCTGTCGCGTCTCGGAGGCGGTATAGGCACGCGCGGTCCGGGAGAATCAAAGCTGGAATCGGACAAGCGTCACCTTGCGCGGCGAGTCGCCGCGCTTGAGGCGGAGCTTGAGGCGGTGGAAAATACCAGAAGGACGATCCGCTCCGCTCGTGAGAGAAGCGGCATTCCGCGTGTTGCGATAGTCGGTTATACCAATGCGGGGAAATCCACACTGCTCAATCGTTTGACCGACGCGGGCATACTTGCCGAGGATAAGCTTTTTGCCACGCTCGATCCCACAACACGCAAATACACCCTCCCGGGAGGGGAGAGCGTTCTGCTTACCGATACCGTCGGCTTTATACGGCGCCTGCCGCACCATCTCGTGAAGGCGTTCGGGTCGACTCTTGAGGAGGCGGCGCTTGCCGATATATTGCTGCATATAGTCGATGCCTCGGACCCCGAATATCCCGAGCAGATGAGAGTGACGGAGGATCTGCTTGCGGAGCTCGGTGCCGGCGGCAAGCCCACCCTTGTGGTGTACAACAAGTGCGACAAAGAGGCGGTCGCCGTTGCCTCCCCCACGGTGCTTCCCGGAGAGGCGCGGCGTGCGGTATGCGTGTCCGCGCTGACAGGCAGAGGCGTAAACGAAATGGTGTCAATGCTTGAGAATATGGTCCGCGAGGGCAAGGTCAAATGCGTTTTCAGGTTCCCCAACAGCGAGGTGGGAATGTTGAATACTCTTTATCGCTTGGCGGCGGTGGAATCGGTGGAATACGGCGACGAATATATTACAGCCGAGGCGGTGGCGGATGCCAAGGTGCGCGGAATGCTTGCGGCGTATGATACGGGGCGAGCTCCGAGTCCGGGATCGTGAAAAAGGTAGTGGGTCATGGATATTGAGTCTTATTTGACGCTGGCTGGAGAGGGGCAGAGCCTTTATGAGGACAGACGCTCGGAATTTATCGGCCGCGCCGTGCCCGTCTCCGACGAGGGGGAGGCGCAGGCGTTCCTGCGAAGCATTAAAAAAGAGCATCCCGCGGCAAGACATCATGTTTGGGCGTATATCCTGCGTTCGGGTGAGGAGCGCTATTCCGACGACGGCGAGCCGCAGGGGAGCGCCGGTATGCCGACGTTGCAGGTGATGCGGCGTATTGGAATCAGCGATGCGGCAGTGGTCACGACGCGCTATTTCGGAGGCATCCTTCTCGGTACCGGCGGGCTTTTGCGTGCGTATTCCGCGGCGGCAAAGGAGGCGTTGGCAGACGCGGGAACGGTAAGGATGATACCTCTTGCGCTTCTTCGCATATGCTGCGGCTATGCCGATCATCCGAGGATAGAGCGGGAATTGGCGCGCTTCGGCGCGGCAACGGAGAATTCGGAGTTCGGTGCCGAGGTGTTGCTTACCGTTTCGGTTCACACGAGCGAGGCAAAGGCGCTTTCCGCGCGTGTGGTGGAAATGACAGCCGGCAGGGTCGTTCCGGCGGAATGCGGCATGAAATTCGGCAGAGAATGAGTCGATAAAGCGCGATGTCGGTTGAAAAAAATAAAATATCGATAGAAAATGCGCCGAAAAAAAGGATATTGACGTTTTTGTGCGTATATTATTTACAGATGGGTGAAAAGTCGCTCGGAAATCCGATTCGGATATTTGATCGGATATGCCGGCGGCGGAACGGAGAGGAACATGATACCGCGAGAGGTCATTGAAGAGATAATCGCGCGAAGCGACATTGAGCAGATCATAAGCGGGTATGTCTCGCTCAAACGTGCGGGCTCGAATTTGGTCGGCGTTTGTCCTTTTCACAATGAAAAATCACCGTCCTTTACCGTCTTTGCAAACGATCAAAGTCCGCATTTTTATTGCTTCGGCTGCGGCGCGGGCGGAGATGTAGTTACCTTTATCAGAAAGATAGAGAATCTTGACTATGTGTCGGCAATAGAATTCTTGGCGGCGCGTGCGGGCATCTCCATTCCGCAGGACGGAAGCGGAGAGCGCGACACTGTGTCGCGCAAACGCATACTCGATATGAATCGCGAGGCGGCGAGGTTCTTTCATAAATGCCTTTACGATCCGAAGTACGGCCGTCCTGCGCTTGAATATCTTTCGTCCGAGCGCAGACTGACCGGAAGCGTTATAAAGCATTTCGGTCTCGGATATTCGCCGAACGATTTCGGGCTTTTGACATCTTACCTTAAGGGGCTCGGCTACACCGAGGAAGAGATGACGGTCGGCTTTCTTTGCGGCAAGAGCCGCAACACCGGCAGACCTTACGATTATTTCAGAAACCGAGTCATGTTTCCCATAATCGATGTTGCCGGAAATGTCGTGGCGTTCGGCGGCAGAGTTATGGATGATTCGAAACCCAAATATCTCAATACCTCGGATACTCCGGCTTTTAAAAAGAGCCGCAACCTTTTTGCCCTTAACTTTGCCAAAAGCAAATGCGCCGAACGGATGATACTCTGCGAGGGCTATATGGATGTCATAGCGTTGCATGCGGCGGGCTTTGAGAATGCTGTCGCCACTTTGGGTACGGCAATAACCGAGGAGCACGCACGGATAATGGCAAAGTACACCAAGGAGGTCATCATCTGCTACGATTCCGACGAAGCCGGGATAAACGCCGCCAATAAGGCTATGCGGATATTGGGCGGAGTCGGCGTTGATGTTCGCGTATTGCGTGTGGAGGGAGCCAAGGACCCCGACGAATTCATAAAAAAATACGGAGGCAGCCGCTTTTCGCTTTTGATAGACAAGAGCCGGACAGGCTTTGAGTTTAAATTTGAAGCGCTGCTTTCAAAATACGATATAAACGATCAGCAGGGAAAGCTCAGGTGTGCCGAAGAAACGGTAAGGATCATTGCGGATTATTATTCGAGCGTGGAGCGTGAGATATATATTTTCCGCGCCGCGGAAAAGCTGTCGCTTCCGACCGACGTGCTTAAAAACGATGTTGAGCGTGAGCGCGCAAGGCGCAGGAAGGAGCAAAAGAGCGAGCTCAGTCGCACCGCCGTCGCGACGATCCGCGATTTCGGAGATAAGATCAATCCCGATGCGGCAAAAAATCCGCGTGCGGCGGCGGCGGAGGAGACGATTATAGGTCTGCTGCTGCTTGACGGTTCGCACCGCAAGGCTGTGGCGACCGGTTCGGTGTCTGTCGGAGAGGATGATTTTTTTACCGAGCTGGGGCGACGCGCTTATCGTGAGATATGCGCACTTGAGGGGAGCGACAGCGGTTTTTCCTTCACATTGCTCGGCGAGCGCTTCACCACCGATGAGATCGGTCGGCTGGAGCAATGGCGAAAAAGGCGCGAGAGGCTTTCGGAAAACGGGCTTGATGTCTTGAGAGAGGCGGTCGGTGTGCTTGCCGCGGAACGTAAGAAAAAGGAAGCACCGAACGATCTTCTGAACGATATCATTGCCAAAAGACAGGCTGTGGCATCCGCCAAGGATAAGTCCGCGAAAAGCGGAAATAATTGATGTGAATAATATTTGGTAATATATACCGAAAGGATATCAAAATGGACGAAAAGAAAATGGACGTTAACGAGCTGCTGGAAGGTGACAAGCATCGCTTCGGCGGCAGTGAGTTTGACGACGCCGACGATCTTGATTACGATGAAGACAAGGGATATGATTCGCTTGACGGTGCCATGCCGAACAGTGATGAAATGTCCAGCTCCGAGATATCAAAGATCGAAAGCGAGGTCGAAAATTTCGGGGTCGGTGACAACATGGAGCGCATCCTTGAACAGGAGGGCGTTACGATCGACGATCCCGTTCGCATGTATCTCAAGGAGATAGGACGCGTGCCGCTGCTTGAGCCGGAAAACGAGCTTCAGCTTGCAAAGATCATGACGGACGAGACCAAGAGCGCCGCCGAGCGTCAAGACGCGCAAGACAAGCTTGTGGTCGCAAACTTGAGGCTTGTGGTCAGCATTGCCAAACGCTATGTCGGGAAGGGCATGTTCTTCCTTGATCTTATCCAAGAGGGCAACCTGGGGCTTATGAAGGCTGTGGAAAAATTCGATTACACGATGGGATATAAGTTTTCCACATATGCCACATGGTGGATACGTCAGGCGATCAATCGCGCCATAGCCGATCAAGCACGCACCATAAGGATACCGGTCCACATGGTCGAGACCATACACAAGGTCAACAGATATCAACGTCAAATGCTTCAAGAGCTCGGTCGCGAGGCAACAGCCGACGAAATAGGCGAAAAAATGGGCATGAGCGCCGAAAAAGTGCGCGAAATAATGAAGATCGCGCAGGAGCCGGTGTCCCTTGAAACTCCGATAGGCGAGGAGGAGGATACGCATCTTGGAGATTTCATCCCGGATGATGAAACTCCCGCGCCTGCGGATGCCGCATCTCAAACGATACTTCGCGAGGTCCTGGACCGCGAGCTTCATACGCTTACCCCTCGCGAGGAGCATGTCATCAAGCTCAGATTCGGTCTTTACGACGGAAGATGCCGTACGCTCGAGGAGGTCGGCAAGGAATTCGATATCACGCGTGAGCGTATACGTCAGATCGAAGCCAAGGCGTTGCGCAAGCTGCGCCATCCCAGCCGTGCGCGTCATCTGCGCGGATTTATCGATTGATTCCGATCGCATGTCGGCTCGCATATGACTTTTTTTCGATGATCTTGTTGACAAATCGGTCATGATTTGAACGCGTACCGAGGGCTTTTTCGGTTTGCAATTCTAACGTCTTGCACAAAAAAACGCAAAAAAATACGTTAGCCTGCACAAAAAGATTGTGTTATTGTTAAAAAACGCAGTTGCGCATTGGTGCATAATGCACAACGAAAAGTCTCCGGTGGGGCATCAAATCGGCTTGTACAAGGCAAGTTTACAAATGATGACGAAAAATCAACTTGACACCGTGCCTTTTTTGATGTAAAATATTATAAACAATAAATGACGGCGCGCAAAGGTGCGCGCACCTTCCAAGGAGGACTCGCAGTTA
>CAZPYK010000097.1:0-5453 GCA_964590755.1 uncultured Ruminococcus sp.
GGTATTCTGAGAACCTACGGAACGAGTGAAACTTTAAAGAACTATCTTGATCCGGATGAGCAATTTGTATTATACTATGAGTTGCCTTCATATAACAGCGTTGTTCGGTATGCATTGATATATCAAAAGACAACATATCATGATTGGCATAGCTACAAGGATATGTACGCCGAGGCAGCTGATATTTTTTGCGGAGAATGGGTGGAACGTTCTGCGCACAGTGTTTCGCATCCGTCTCTGATCTGCCCGCAGGATTATAAGCATTTTATTGAAGATCAAGGTAATCTATATGTTTGCGTAGGATATAGCCGCGAAACATCGGTTGGAGAATTGACAAATGTTGAAGATTTGGACGATGGATGGATGTTTCTCAGGGAGAGCGGAGAAATGTATGATTTTTTCGGTCACCGGTCATACCCGTTTTTCAGTAATTATTTATATCCTATAGAGGAAATGGAGAAGTATGGTGCTGTCGCGTCAGTAAAAGGAGCTTATGCAAATGTTGAAAATGTATATGACGATTATATTTTCAAGATCGTTTCGGCGGATAACAATAAAGCCGAGGTGGAAGTCGTAGTGTTTGATGTCTTGCCGATTAGGCCGTGCGCCTATAAAGCAAGCTTGGAGCTTGAAAACACCGATAACGGATGGCGCATTTCCGGCGGCTCGCTGATCGAAACTCTTTATGAGGGTAAAACGCTTGACAAAATGAGCGAGGAAGATTTTGTCGCGTTTCTTGCCGACGTAGGAGTCAAAGAGGTAAATCCTCCGTTGCAAAATCCCGAGACCGGCGATGACAGCGCCGTGCGCGTTGTGTTCTTAGCCACCGCGGCGGTAATGTGCGCTGTCATTCCGGTAATGGCGAAAGTCAAACGCCGCAGACGCGAGGATTGATCGATAATTAAAGAAGCTCCCCGGGCTCTTTATGAGCCCGGGAGCGAAAAAATCGGGGCTTTCTCGCTTGTGCGAGACAGCCTCGATTGCATATATGCGGAGTGTGGATCAATCCTTTATACCGACAAGGTCACGTATCACCTTTCCCGCCATTATGTAACCTGCGACCGGCGGAACGAAGGATATGCTTCCCGGCGGCAAGCGCCCGCCGGCGGGATCGCGCGTAGGCGTGAGAGCATAAGGGCGCGCTTCCTCGCGCGAGTAAACGACATTGAGTTTTTTTATGCCCCTGGCGCGAAGCTCGCGACGCATGACTCTTGCCAACGGACAAACCGAGGTCGAATATATGTCGGCAAGTTCAAAGCACTCGGGGTGCAGCTTGTTTCCCGCGCCCATGGCGGAGATCACCGGAACGCCGGCGCGATCGGCGTTTACTATTATATCAAGTTTGGCGGAAACGGTGTCGATGCAATCTATTATGTAATCGAAATCCGAAAAAAGCAAGCCCAACCGTTCGGCATCCCCGGGGAGATAAAATGCGTTTATCTGATTTATTCGACACTCGGGAGCTATGGAAGCCGCGCGCGCGGCTGCAGCCGAGGTCTTGGGCATGCCGATGTTATTTATGTCGGTTATTATCTGACGGTTTAGGTTTGACGGCGCAACATCGTCTCCGTCGATGACGGTTATGCTTCCCACTCCCGCTCGCACGAGTGCTTCAAGCACCGCGCCGCCCACGCCTCCCACGCCGAACAGCGCCACATGTGCGCGGGAGAGCCGTTCGGCGGCCTCTTCTCCTATGAGATATATCGTTCTTGAATCGTCTTGCATACAGATCCTCATTTCGTTGCCGTTGCGACGGTACAAATTATTAAATGCCCCGTGTCGTTTTTGACAAAAACGGGGTTGATACCGTTTAGTGATATGTTTTGTGTGAAACGGGCGTGCTTCCTTTTTAAAACATGAAATTATTCACGTTGGCTTTTTGCGTTTCGAACTTCGGTATACATCCGCGCTCGGCGACGTTATTTATTACATATATATTGTATAAAAAAATTGTTTTTTGTCAATAGCCTCAAGCGCGGTATTTTACGTTTTGATCAAACGGCTTGAAATGAAATTTTTTGACAAAAATGTATTGCGGGGTTTGACAAGAGGCGCATCATGATGTATAATATTCGATGTAAAAAGTCATTTTTTCATTTGGAGGTAGTGAGATGAAAAACGAAAGACTTATTGGTACGGTGTCGCGCGGAGTGCGTGCGCCGATAATCAGAAGCGGCGATGATATTGCCGCGATAGTGGCGGACAGCGTTCTTGCCGCCGCGGCGAGTGAGAACATTCCTTTTCACGATCGCGATGTTGTCGCGGTGACCGAAGCTGTGGTCGCTCGCGCTCAGGGCAATTATGCGACGACCGCCCAGATCGCCGCCGATATAAAGCGTAAGTTCCCGAGCGGACATGTGGGAGTTATTCTGCCCATTCTTTCAAGGAACCGCTTCTCGGTATGCCTTTGCGGTATAGCCGACGGTGTTAAAAAGATCACGCTCATGCTGGCGTATCCGTCTGATGAAGTGGGCAACCATCTTGTCGATTGGGATTCGCTGGACAACGCCGGCGTCAACCCATATACCGATGTTCTCACCGAGGCTCGCTTTACCGAGCTGTTCGGAGAGTCTCGCCACCCGTTCACCGGCGTGAACTATATCGATTTCTACAAAAAGCTGATCCAAAGCCGCGGCTGCGAGTGTGAGGTGATTCTTGCCAACGATCCGTGCGCGGTGCTTTCATATACCAAGGATGTGCTTAATTGTGACATTCACACCCGCGAGCGCACGCGCCGCAAGCTTAAAGCGGCGGGAGCGGAAACCGTATTCGGACTTGACGAGATCCTTACCGAATCGGTCGATGGCAGCGGATACAATGAGTTTTACGGCCTTCTCGGTTCCAATAAGGCGACCGACGAGACGGTCAAACTCTTTCCGCGCGAATGCTTTGCCGTGGTGAAGGATATCAAGTCTCGCCTTGATAAGGCAACGGGCAAGAACATCGAGGTCATGATATACGGCGACGGTGCATTTAAGGATCCGGTCGGAAAGATATGGGAGCTTGCCGACCCCGTGGTATCTCCCGCGTTTACCGAAGGACTTGAGGGGACTCCGAACGAACTTAAGCTCAAATATCTTGCGGACAACGATTTTGCCGATCTGACGGGCGACGCGCTGCGCGATGCGATATCCGAACGCATTCGCGCCAAGGAAGGCGATCTTGTCGGAAAGATGGCATCCGAGGGAACCACCCCGCGCAGACTTACCGATCTTATCGGATCGCTGTGCGACTTGACTTCGGGAAGCGGAGACAAGGGCACTCCCATAGTGTGGATACAGGGATATTTTGATAACTACACAAACTGATCACGCCGAGAGGGAGAGGTAAGGTCGAATCAATGAATAACAAAAAATGGGTCGCGGGTTGGGGCACGTGCGAAAATGTAACGACGCAGACCATCGCCGATCACATAGAGGATATCACCTTCAGATATGTAATATACTCAACGCTTGATGCCGGTGCGCTCAGATTGCATTTTTCCAATCTCCGTGGTACCGAGACCGTCCGCGTCGCGGAAGTGTTCGTGGCTCGACGGGATCATTGGAAAGCGGCGGTTCCGGGAAGTGCGTGCGAAGTGCTCTTTGGCGGCACATCGGGCTTTGAATTGGCTCCGGGTGAAGAGTGTGTCAGCGATCCCGTGGATTTTTCAATAAGCGCGGGCGAGGAATACTTCGTAAGTATGTATATAAAGGAAAGGACCGAGCTGAGAAGCGGGCACTGGAACAGCGGTGCTTACATCACAAAATATTATTCGCGCGGTAATTACGCGGCGGCAGATGAGATACCGACCCTCACCTACGGTGACGGCGGACCGTATGTGTTCTTGCATGCAATAGATTATCTGACCGACGAAACTTGCTCGGCTATAGTCGCGTTCGGCGATTCGATAACGGCGCAGCCTTGGCCGGATTGCTTTGCTCGCAGGCTTGTCGAACTCGGAGTCAGGCGCGGAGTGGTCAGAAAAGCCATCGGCGGCGGCCGTGTGCTGAGAGATTATTCCTGCCGAATAAAGCAGCACTGGGGCGTGGCGGGTATAAAACGCTTTGAACGAGACATTTCACAAGCCGGCGTTGACAGGGTGTTCCTTTTGCATGGAATAAATGATATCATCCATCCCGGGGTCAACAATCCTCTTTGCGGCATGGATGAATTGCCGACCGCAGAAGAGTTGATAGATGGCTACAAATATTACATCGATACCGCTCACGAGCACGGCTTGAAGATATATCAAGCGACAATACTGCCGTGTCCGAGGTGCATGAACGACGACGGCGTAAAGGAAAAGATCAGATGTGCCGCCAACGAATGGATAAGAAGCTCCGGCATGGCAGACGGAGTCATTGACTTTGAGCGTTCGGTGTGGCAGGAGAACGACCACAAGCAAATGGTTCCGGAATACGACAGCGGAGATCATCTCCATCCGTCCTTTGCGGGAGCAAAGCATATGGCGTATTCCATACCCGAGGAGTATTTTGTAAATTAATCATACGTCGATACAAACGACGCTCTCTGCGGATCGTCGATTACGAAAGCCGTCAAATCGCAGTTAATCACAGTCGGAAAGGAACGGTCACTACAATGAAGAAGTTTTCCTTGTTCTTGCTTTGTTTTTTGTCGCTCATTTGCCTGATGACTTGTGATTTTAAATTTGAAAACTCAGACGGACTATCCTGCGATATTACCGAGAAATCCGCGCCTACAGAGCCGCCCGAGATGTTGATCTCAGCCGACACAACGATCTTCGAACGACTTGAAAACGGAGCGGACAGCACAGGGGCTTCCTCGCGGGAAACGGATGCGGTTGTAACGAACGCCGAGACGACCGACGCATTTACGACGACACCGGAGGATACGTCCGAGGTTCCGCCGCAGACGACGGAAGTGCCGAAGGTCGAGATACTTCCGGATACCGTTGCTTCGGATGCCGAAACGACATTATCGGAGCTCATGACATCTACCGAAAACACCGCCGCGGCCGACACGGTGCTGAAGATAGTTGAAATGACCTCCGAATGTCGCAACAGCTCAAGCGCGACCGTGAGCGCGGTCGGAAAGCCGAACACCGAATACAGTATAAGCGTGTTTTATTCCACGCAAAAGAGCTCTGCAAAGGGGTTGGAAAACAAGACCTCCGACGAGAACGGTATGGTCTTATGGACGTGGAAGGTCGGAGCTCGCACCAAAAGCGGTGAACATAAGATAATCATCGAGGGAGGCGGCGAGCGTATTGAGACTTATTTTACAACATACGTAAATTGAATATCCGCGTTTTCCCGCAGCCCTCTGAGTCGAACTGCGGGAAAACGCATTTTTTAAGCGGCATCGAATAGGTAAATAATGTATTGCAAGAAAAAAAGAGATGCTAATTACACAAAAAGTAATGAAATGTTCGAAAAAAACGGTAAGTTGCCAAAGTAAAATCCCCTTACCGTGAGGAAAAGAGGCAGTGC
>CAZPYK010000098.1:0-5404 GCA_964590755.1 uncultured Ruminococcus sp.
CGGGATTTGTCCGTATGCACCCCGGAATCCGTCAGCTAATAGTTGATAAGTGAATATCACTGTTAAGCCAAACGCCAAGAGCTTTTTCGCGCTCTGCGGAGCGCGACGAGGGCTGCGCGCCCTCGACCGGCGCCGCCTTTTGAAAAAGGCGGGCGAAAACTTTCGGCAATTTGGCAAGACCATTTGTTTTGTCTACAGCCACGGCTTTTCTCCCGCGGGAGAAAAGCTACCGCTACTATTCATTATTCACTGTTTTTGACGCTGCGATGCGGTTATCCCCCGAAATCCGCCTTGAGATAGATGACGTTATCCGACGCGACCGCCTCGGCGCGAAGGGCTTCAAAGTCCAGCTTTTGCTCCTCGGCGAGCACTTTGTCGAGCTCGGGGCGCGTTTTGGGATGACGCGGCGTGAACACCGTGCAGCAATCCTCATACGGAAGAATGGATGTCTCAAAGGTGTTTATCTCCCGCGCGCGGGTGATTATCTCCTCCTTATCCATTCCGATGAGCGGACGGAAGACCGGATATTTCGCGGCGTTGTTGGTCACTGCCAGAGCCTGCATGGTCTGCGATGCGACCTGCCCCATGCTCTCGCCGGTGATCAGCGCTCCGCAGTCGTTCGTTTCGGCGATGTCCGATGCGATAGCCATCATATAACGCCGCAAGAGCAGAGTGAAATAATCCTCACAGCAAGCCCGCGACAGCTCCTCCTGTATGTGCGTCAGTGAGACCACATGCAGGAACATGCTTCCCGACCAGGGGGTCAGGCGGCGGGCAAGTTCGATGACCTTTTCGCGTGCCTGTTCGCTTGTGTAGGGGAATGATTCGAAATACACCGCCTCAAGCTTTATACCGCGCTTTGCAATCATCCAGCCGGCGACCGGGGAATCTATGCCGCCCGAGAGCAACAAAAGCCCCTTTCCGTTGGAGCCGACGGGCATGCCGCCCGCGGCATGCTGTTGTCCCGCGGTGATATATGCGCATTCCTCGCGCACTTCGCAGAGAACGGTCACCTCGGGATGGTGAACATCGACCTTGATGTTATGATAATTTTGCAATATCGCCGCGCCCACCTCCTCGCATATCTGCTGCGAGTGGAGCGGGAAGCTCTTGTCGGCGCGCTTGGCTTCCACCTTGAAGGTCTTGGCGCGCGAAAGCACATCTGCGGGATATTCCACCGCCGTGCGGCATATATCCTTTATATCCTTTTCGGCGCAGGCGGAGCGGCTGACGGCGATGATCCCGAATGTGTGCATGGCGACCCGCCATGCGGCGTCCATATCGGAAGAATCATCCGCCGGCTCGATGCGCGCAAGGCTTCTGCCCTTGATGACGCGGTATTTGCCTATCTGAGAGAGGCGGTATTTCAGCTCGCGGCTGAGAAGCGTTTCGAAAAAGCTCCTGTTCGCGCCCTTGAGGCATATCTCGCCGTATTTGCAAAGCAATATTTCTTTGAATTCCGACATATCTTCAATGCTTCCCCTGTTTTTATTGCTCGACATCATCGTCGTCAGACGAGCCGTCGTCCGCCGCCAGGGCGTAAAGATCGATATCGAACAGAGTTGATCGCTCGCCGTCAAGCTCTGCGGGCTCCTCGTCGTTCTCATCGTCGTATGAGTCGATCTCCGCGTCGGTCTCCGCCGCGGTCGTCTCGGGCTCGGGGTCGGCTTCGCCGCTTTCGATGTAATAATTGGGGAACAGCTTTTCCCAGACCTTCATGCAGCCTATGGTGTCGGCATCTGAGGTGTGGGCAACACCGTCCCATGCGATATCGAAGCACGCCATTGCGTCGGTCAGGCTTGCGTGCTCGACCTCGGGGCGGCATTCGTGTATGTAGCGCACGAATTCGTTGGCACAGCAGCGTATCTTTGCCCAAAGCGCACGTCTTTCCTCATCGGTGGCGTAGATGTATTTTATATGACTGTAATCGGTGGAAACGCCGTAGGCGATGAGCCTGTCGGCATTTGCGAATATCCGCTTGATCTCGGGAGTGAGCTCCTCAAGAGTGGGAGCGGAGGCTGTCATTTCGGGTGTGATGCCGTGTATCTTTTCGGTCTTGTTCCACTTGCGTGTGTGGGTGGGGCGCACAAGGGTGTCCATTATCATCCTGCCGTTTGCGTCGCAGATGCTTATGGATATTATCTCGTCGCGGTCATAAAAGCCGGTCAGTTCAAGGTCGAAAAAGAGCACGCGGGAGCGATCCATGCCGTAGTGGCGTGCGCGGTGCGCGTCTCCCTCGGCGCGGCGGATGCGCATATCCTCCTCATAGCAGGCACGGCAGAGCTTTTTGCGGTATCGCACATCCTTGCCGCATTTACTGCAGAGCTGAGGCATGCGCACGGTGGTGGATTTGTCGTAAAGATAAACGACGGTGCCGTCCGAGCGGCGGGAGAATGCCGCCGGCTGTTCGACGACGTTCAGTTTCATCGATGCGAGACGTTCCTTGGTGAAAAGCCCCAAGGTCGCGGCGCGTCTGACGCTGATGCGTCCTATCGTGTCGCCGGAGGGCAGCTCGATGCTCTCGCGACGAGCTGTGGGTGCATACCAAAGCTCGGGGTCCGCTTCGGTCACGCTTGCGGGATCGTACCAAAGACGATAACCCGCTTCGGTCTCCTCGTACGCGATCGGTGAGGAGGCGCGCAGGTGGAGTTTTTCGAGATCTGCGCGTGTAAGATAATTTTTTGCTCGCGCTTCACGTCCTCGGATAGCCGTTACCGAAGCGCCCGAGCGCAATTTTATTGTTTCCTTCAAAACGAATATCTCCGATCCGCCGCCGCAAGGCGGCATAATTATTGTTTATGATCATGGTTGATGAGGGAGCCCCTCCCATAAAAGTCAAAACCGTTCTTTTCGCCGCCGTGTCGGGCGATATGAGCCAGCTAAATAATAATTATAGCATATCCTTTTTGTTTTTACAAGTCCGAATAAGAAAAATAAATATCAATTAAAGATTAATTTTACTTCGCGTAATAAATCTGTTGACACCGAAGTTGAATAATGTTATAATAATAACAGTGGGAAAAGCGTCCCCGCAACGATCTGCTTTAAGCTTTTAAGGAGGAAAAACGAAAATGAAATTATCACGTATTGCCGCCATCATGCTGGCGCTCATCATGCTTCTGTCGCTTATTGCCTGCGACAGTGAAAAGGAGCCCGAGGTGACCACCGAGCCGCCCGCGGAAAGCTCTGCCGTTTCCGAGGAGAGCGGTGACGAGTCGGTGACCGAGGCTCCCGAAAACACGAAGTCTCCCGAGACACAAGCTCCCGAGACACAGGCTCCCGAGACCACCGCCGAGATCACCGAGGCACCTCCCAAGGGTGACACCATATCCGCCGACGAGATGACAGTGCTGCGTCTTGCGATGCCCGCACAGCTGCCCGATAATTCCGACTTCTCGATACTCACCAGACTTATGTGCTGTGACAACGAGGACGATTACATCGTAAGCGGCAACTCCGCCACCGGAACCAAATATGTCGACGAGCAGAACGGCGCGATATTCGGCAACGCGGTCGCCTTCCCGGCGAAGGACATGAAGAACACCGACCAGAATAAGCGCGGCGAGATAACGCTGACGCCCGCCAACGACGTTGTTTCGGTCGCCGGTGCAAAGGGAATACTCTTCTATGTCGACATGTCCGCGGTGACGACCCAGGAGAACGGTCAGCTCTGCGCTTCGGTCACCATCAACACCAACGACATCCGCTCCAGAGGTCCCGAGAATGCCAACAACTCAGCCGTCGCGTATTATTACCTTGACGGACTGTGGGTGCAGACCACCAACATAAACGCCTGCCGCTTGGCGCTGCCCGATGCTTTTAAGGGTTGGATATACGTTCCCGCCACATCCTTCTATCAGGATTATGACGGCAGGTATTGGGATTCGGCAACCGGCTGCTTCAACGATTTCTTCTTCATCAGCAACATGCGCTGCTACACCGACGGCTACGTCTATAACAGCGAGCAGTTCATCATCTTCGACGAGATCACCTTTGTGAAATAATATTACGTCGATCGCGCGGCACGCGATGCTCCCACGAGCGTCGGTGCCGCGCTTTTTACGGGTGATCGTTGCTTTAACAGCAAATAATGTCCCCAAAAAGTCTAATATTGACTTGAAAATCAGCAGTTTTTGTCTTATAATATACATGGAATAAAAGCGGGAGGAACTTCCCGTATTCACGGATCGAAAGGAATTACACAAAATGTCGGATATAATTACCGCAGGCAAAAAGGGCTGTGCCGTTATAGGCTACGGCGGAATGGGTGGCTGGCATACCCGCCATCTGCTTCAAAGCGATGTGGCATATCTTGTCGGTATTTATGATATAAAGCCCGAGCGCTCTGAGCTTGCCCGAGAGAACGGCATATATGCCTATCCGTCCTATGAGGCGGTGCTCGACGACCCGCGGGTCGATTTTGTCACGCTTGCCGTGCCGAACGAGCTTCATGCGCCGCTTGCCATACGTGCGCTGAGGGCGGGAAAGCATGTGATCTCCGAAAAGCCGGTGACCATCACGCTTGACGAGCTGGATTCGGTGCTGGCTGTGGCAAATGAGACGGGCAAACTCTTTACCGTGCACCAAAACCGCCGTTGGGATATAGACTATCTCATGATGAAGCAGGTGTATGCCTCCGGCGTGCTGGGCGACGTATTCGGGCTTGAATCGCGCTACCAGGGCTCGCGGGGCATTCCCGGCGACTGGCGCGGCAAAAAGGAGCACGGCGGCGGAATGCTCTACGATTGGGGAATACACCTTATCGACCAGGTGCTGGGCATCGTATATGACCGTCGCATAGAAAAGCTCTTCTGTCACTGCGAGCACATCACCAACGACGAGGTGGATGACGGCTTTGAGCTCGATCTGTATTTTGAGGGCGGCCTTCGCGCACGTATTGAGGTCGGGACCTCGCACTTTATCAGCCTGCCGCGCTTCTATATGACCGGCAGACGCGGCAGTGCGGTGGTGAACGACTGGCGCGACCGCACACGCATCGTGACCTGTCGCGAATGGAACGAGGCGGACGTAAAGCCGGTGGTGACTTCGGCGGGGCTCACCAAAACAATGGCTCCGCGCGACGAAAAGACGGTTGACGAGAGCTGGCTTGACAGGCCCGAGTCGGATGTGCATGATTTTTATCGCAACTTCACGCGCGCCATGGACGGCATCGAGCCGCAGTTGGTCACGCATGCTCAAATGCGCCGCGACCTGCGCATCATAGAGGCGGCGTTTGAGTCCGACGCTCGCGGATGCACGGTGGACTTTGACGACAGCTTGAATTGAGTTCTCGGAATATGTTTCGGGGCGTGTCTTACGTTGGTGAGACACGCCCCACAGGTTGTGGATCAAACAAACGGTCTCGCCAAATTGCCGAAAGTTTTCGCCCGCCTTTTTCAAAAAG
>CAZPYK010000099.1:0-5332 GCA_964590755.1 uncultured Ruminococcus sp.
GATCGGACATTGCGGGCGACCACAGGTCGCCCCTACGGGAGAGGCGCGAACATGGAGCGAAGTCGTCAAAAACGGCGGGAGCAAGCCCCCGCCCTACGGCATAGCCGTTTAGATTGTGCGAAATGTAGGGAACGGTGCAAACATGGTGAGACGACGGAAAACAAAATCTTGCAATCTCCACGT
The DNA here is from genome assembly GCA_964590755.1 of uncultured Ruminococcus sp. Lineage (GTDB taxonomy): Bacteria > Bacillota > Clostridia > Oscillospirales > CAG-272 > CAG-390. The sequence goes on from CAZPYK010000099.1 coordinate 184, forward strand.
CTGTAGGTGACGTTCCGACGTTTGCCAAGCCTTCCCCAGTGGGGGAAGGGGGACCGCGTAGCGGTGGATGAGGTGGGCTGTGCAGTGTGTTAGCATTCAACAATATTAGGTCATATTCCCGCCGCAAGATACAATCTTGCAATCTTTCCGGCTATAAGGTAGATTTTTGCTCACGCAAAAATCCGCGACCTCCTCATCCGCCTCGCAAGCGAGGCACCTTCTCAGACATGAGAAGGCTTACGACGTGCGGTGCGAACATGGAGCGACGGAACGACTACCTAACTTCGTGCGGTGCAAACATACTGCACAGCCCACCTCATCCGTCACGGCTTACGCCGTGCCACCTTCCCCCACTGGGGAAGGCTTACAATGTGCGGTGCGAACATGGTGCGACGACGGAAAATAATGCGACGACGGCGGCGGGAGACAAAAATCTTGCATTCTGTATTTCAACATCGTAGGGCGTGCTACCTCGCCTGCGGCGAGGTAGCACGCCCTACACACAGCAATTTAGATTGTGCGAGACGTATGAGTCGGTGCGAACATGGTGCGGTGGGATATAATAATCCCGGATGGCGCTTTCGCGCCACCCGGGTTTAAAAAATTAAATGTTCCGTGCTTTCTATATTGGTGTAGTGGATATGATTCCATATCACTTTGGAGTTCAAATGCGTGAGCATTTGAACTCGCGGCGGGAGCAAGCCCCCGCCCTACATGTTCCGTGCTCGTTATATTGGTATAGTAGATATGATAACGAAATCTTTCACCATCGAGGTATGAACATCAGATATAGATCCAACGCCACCCGAGCTTAAGAAAGACCGAATTTTTTAAGCGTTTGATTGATATCCGCCTTTATGACCTTGCCCATTTTGCTTATCTGGTTGCTGATATCGGTGCTTCCGGATTTAAACACGTTTTGAACCGTCGTGCGCAAGCTGCCGAAGTCGTAGACATACACGGGCTCAAGGCGACCGTTGGCATAGACGATGTTGAGCATCTCTATCGCCTCGGGGTCGCGAACGTACTTATAGCAGAGCGTAACCTCGTAATAGGCGGGCTTCACCTTTTGATGAGACACGGCTGCCATGTTTTCGAGTATCACACCGATGTCGTCCATGAGTCGCGTTCCGGTCGGAACCGCCATGCAGGCAGAGTTATAGACCACGGGGGAGATATAATCCTTCTGGTCCTTGTCGTATTTCGGCGAGGGGACCACTCCGTATGAGAAGGGATCGTCTCTGTGATCCTTCAGCCTTCCGGTGACCTCATACATAAAGAGCGTACGCCCTTGCGAGAAGGTGACACAGTGCCCCGTGGGCAGCTCGCTCCAGCCGTCGCTGAGCGAGTTGGCACAAAGAATGTTATCGTAAAGCGGAGCCGAGATCTTGGTAAAGCCGTTAAGGAAGCGCTCGCTCGCGCCCGAGAAGTTGGCGTTCGGAACATTGTTCTCGTCATATTCGAGCAGGGGAGTGTCAAAGCCGATAAGCATCGAATATCCCGCGTTGGTGGAGCAGGTGATGCCGTATATGCTCGTGGAATCGGCTGCGTTTTTAACTCCGTCGGCTCCCGCGTTGCTGGAAACGATGCGGCACATTTCGGTGACCTTTTCTATCGTCCAGTCGCCGCTTCTGACCAGCTTATAGGGGTTCTCCAGCGCCTCGTAATCCTCTATCATCTGCATGTTGAACGCCAGCATGTAGAATGCCTCGTGATACATTAGGTGGATGTCGGAGAAAAGTCCGTATCTTGCCGAGCCGATGGAGATGCTGTCGGACGCGGTCGGATACCACCATTCCTTGTCAAGATCCATGTCGTCAAGGGTGGTAAGGTCGGTGAGTCTGTTTTCCTGTGCCATCGACACGACGTCGGTGCAGTTGCTGAATATGACGTCGTATTTGTGGTCGCCCGAGGCCTGGTCGGTGATCAGCACGCTCTTGACGCCGGATACCGTCTCTATCTCAAGCTCGACATTTATGTTGTCCTCAAGAATGCTGTTGCGCGCGAGCACGGCGTTGGTAAGTGTGTCGCCCTCGGCATCCGAATCGGCATCCATGGTCGTGAGTGCCCACGAGCAGGTGAGGTTCAATATGTTCACCGTCTCATTGTTGAGGTTGGCGGTCGGAACATCGGCATAGATGTCGGCGGTGGTCTCGGCGCCGTCATCCGGCGGCAGATCGACCGCGGCAGTGGTGGTCTCGCTCTCGGGATCGTCCGGCTGCTTTACGCAGGACGCAAACATGCCGAGCAGAGTCAGCATTGCCAAGATCAACGCAAATAGCTTGAAGGTTATCGTTGTCGTCGTCGAACTCTTGTTCATCGGGGTATCCTCCGTTTGGGAATATTTGTTTTTTGACGATCGCACGCCCGTGTTATCGTCTCTCATCATAATTATACCACTTATCGGAATCAAAAACAATGGAATATTTCCATTTGAACATCGAATAAAGTAACAGAATTAACCGAAAAAAACACAAATAAGACTTGACTTTTTCGACAATATGTGATATATTGAATGAGACACAGGGTTGATGGAGGATACGTTTTCATGGCAAGTAAAAATATGTGCAAATTCCCCGCCTCGCTGCTTACCGACACGCTCAACGTGCATTGCTTCGTGCTTGAGACCGAGCCCGAGGTGATGCAAGAGCCGGTGCAACTTACCTCTAACAAGGTCATGCTGGTGACATCCGGCGAGGGCGGAGTGACTTTTGATGACACATATTATGAACTTTGCACCGGAACACTGCTCTTCGGTTTCACCGGAGAGCGATTTTGCGTGACCGAGCCGCGGGAGCTTTCATATCTTTATCTTCAATTTGACGGCACTCGCGCGGACGAGCTGTTTCACCGTTTCGGCATCAACGAGCACGGGAGACGGTTTGCGAAAATGGACGGTCTCATTCCGATCCTGCACGAAAGCCTTTTGCGCGCCTCCGAGCTGACCATCGATCTCGCGGCGGAAAGCATGCTGCTCTATATTTTTTCGCGCCTATCGGGAATGCTGACACCGCAAAACGACCTTGTCAACCGCATTCTGTGCATCACGGATGAATCCTTCACCGACCCGAATCTTTCCCTCAGCGGCATTGCCGCCGAGCTGTCATATCATCCCAAATACCTCTCGCACATCTTCAAGGAGCGTCAGGGGATGGGATATACCGAATATCTTTGCCGACTTCGCATAAAATTTGCCGTGTCGCTCTTCGACCGCGGCATCGATTCGGTCAAAAATGTCGCGTGGCTTTCCGGATTTACCGATCCGCTTTACTTTTCGACGGTATTCAAAAAGAAGATGGGCGTATCCCCCAGTGAATACAAGAAGACAAAGCGCGGAGAGGCAAGTTCGAAGGACGAATAAAAAAATCAACAAGGAACTATCACGATAATGAACACGATCTCTATCAAAACAAGACTTTTCGCGGCGGCTTTGGCGCTCGCATCGCTGCTGCTCCTTCTCGGCTCCTGCACGGTCACCGGATCGGGCGAAACTACCACCGCCGATCACGGCATATCCGAGGTCACGCCGTCCTGCTCCGAGCCGACCGACACCAACGGATCCACCGATAGCTCGGAGCACACCTCCGCCGCGGATACCGCGACGACCGCCGCGCCGATAACGACCCCCGAACCGGAGCTGACGCTCGCCGAGCTTCCCGCGGGCACTCTGCACGCCTCGCACGCGGTGATCTATGACGTCGCCGAGCGCCGCGCGATCTATCTGCACAACACGACAAAGACCGATCGCATCTATCCCGCCAGCACGACAAAGCTGTTCACAGCATGGCTCGCACTGCAATATCTCGATCCCGCGGATGTCATCGCGGCGGGCGACGAGCTCGATCTGCTCGCATCCGACGCGTCGATCGCATACATAAAGAAGGGTCACTGTCTGACCGCCGAAATGCTTGTCGAAGCGATGCTGCTGCCCAGCGGCGGAGATGCCGCCTACGTAATAGCCGCGGCGGCGGGAAGAAGGATCGCCAACAGCAACAACATTACCGGCAAAAAGGCGATATCCACCTTTGTCGACGAGATGAATCGCCGCCTTGCCTCCATGGGCCTGACCGGCACACATTTTTCGAATCCCGACGGCTATCACGCCGACGATCATTATTCCACGCTTGAGGACATGGCGGCGATCGGCGCCCTCGCGCTGGATAACGCGACCATCATGAAATATGCGGTCTTGAAGTCCGACCGAGTCGTTTACGCCAGCGGACAGACCAACACCTGGACCAACACCAACGAGCTGATAGATCCCGAATCGATCAGCTACTGCGCCGAGGCGATCGGGCTTAAGACCGGATCGACCGACGAGGCGGGCTATTGCGTCATGACCGCGACACGCGACGCCGACGGAAAATATTATATCATCGGAGTGTTCGGCTCCCCCACCGGCTCGGGCAGATTCTTCGATGCCGCCACACTCATAAAACACGTTTTAAATTTTTAAACTCGGGTGGCTTTTTTAAACTCGGGTGGCGTTGGATCTATATCTGAGCTTTATACCTCGATGGTGAAGGACTTCGTTATCATATCTACTATACCAATATAACGAGCACGGAACATTTAGTTTTTTAAACCTCGGGTGGCGTTGGATCTATATCTGATCTTCATACCCCGACCGTGAAAGATTTCGTTATCATATCTACTATAGCCATATAGTTAGCACGGAACATTTAGTTCTTTTAAACCTCGGGTGGCGTTGGATCTATATCTGATCTTCATACCCCGACCGTGAAAGATTTCGTTATCATATCTACTATAGCCATATAGTTAGCACGGAACATTATCAACTATCAAATTTTGATATCTATACGGCTACGCACCATGTTTGTACTCACCCTGTAGGGCGGGGGCTTGCTCCCGCCGTTTTTGACGACTTCGCTCCATGTTCGCACCGCACTTCGTAAGCCTTCCCCAGTGGGGGAAGGGGGACCGCGCAGCGGTAGATGAGGTGGGCTATGCAGTATGTTCGTACCGCACGATGTTAGGTACTCGTTCCGACGCTCCATGTTCGCACCGACTCATACATTTCGCACAATCTAAATGGCTATGTCGTAGGGCGGGGGCTTGCTCCCGCCGCGGGTTAGCGCATTATTTTCCGTCGGCGCGCAATGTTCGCACAAACTCCGTAGGGGCGACC
>CAZPYK010000100.1:0-5276 GCA_964590755.1 uncultured Ruminococcus sp.
TTTGACATACCGCCCACTGCTTTTGAAAACGGTTTTTACTTTGGCAACTCACACGGGAGACTCGCGTGCAGCGAGCGGCTCCGTGCCCGGGAGGTATCCGGTTATTATGCTTCGGTTACATTACGGTAACGTTGCGCATGAGCAGCTTGTTCGGTCCCGCATATCTTTCCGACACCGTTTCATCGGTCGAAAGGCGCAGGGTGTTGAGCACCTCCGAGAGCTTGGCGCTCATGCTGATGCCGGTTATGGGGGTCAGTGTATCCCCCTCGCGCAGATATGCCAGGCGTATCTCGCCGCCGATGTAATCGTTGTAGAGATCGACCTGCAAGCCGGACATCGAAACGCATTCGATATAGGTCTCGCGGGCGAGCTCCTCCTCGGTCAGCGTTCCGGTCGCGAGCTTGGCACAGCCGAGGCTTCCGGTCTCCGGCTCCTTGAGGTATTGCGCAAAGCGGTGCTGACCGTAATATCCCACGACCTTGCCGTCGCGGATGAGCTCGGTGTCCTTCAGCTCCACGCCGTCGCCGTCGAAGAAGGCAGAGCCGGCACTGCCGCGTATCTGCCCGACCATGGAAAGACTTATGCGGTCGCAGTCGCCGCTTTGCAGTTCATCTCCCTTGTGGTGGAGGTTTGAATGTGTGTATACGCCCGCGTAGTTCAGATCACGCGCCAGCGTTCCCACCAGAGCGGCTATCTCGCTGTCACGCAAAACGACATTTGCGTTTATCGGTGTCGCGGGCTTTATCGCCTTGCGGCGTAGGGCGACCTCGGCGAGCTTGTCGGATATCCTTTTTGTGATCGCCGCGGGGTCAAGCTCGGTGAAGCGGAAGGACTCGTAAAGCTCTACAGACTCATCCCCCTCGGTGAAGGTGGGAATAGCCTCTATCATAGCGCTGTGTTTGACCTGCGTTTTATCTATGCCGCGGCTGTTGACGATGCGCGACGTATCGCGATAGAGGAATATCTCGGTGGCGTTTATCGATCCGCCGGGGAGGGTGTCGGCGTCAAACACCGCGTCGGCAATTTTTGCCGCAACGGCGTGCATGTCGTCATCCTTGAGATTTGAGCCGAGCTCTGCGGAGAGCTCGCCGCCCTCGGGCAGCTCGTACGGCTCGTTAAATACCAGGCGAGCTCTTGCCGCCGCAGAGGATATCTTGGCGGCGATCTCGTCGTCGCTCATCGAGCCGTAGACGGCAAAGGCGGAGTCGCCGAGCTTGCCGTCGTGTTCGACGTATACTGTGACCTCGGTGTCCTCGGTGTCGGTGGCTCTGACCGTTTCAAGCTTGCGGTGAACGAAAAAGAGCTGATAGGAGCTGCTTTTTCTCGATATGACGCGCCAGCCGCTTATTTCATTATTATCTTTTAAAAGTTTTATTATGTTCATGACCGTTTATGACCGTTCCTTTCCGTTTTTTATCGATCCGAAGGAGCTGTGCTTTCGACCGCTCATCCGAGCTTTACTCTGACCTTCAGATTCGGGCCGCCGTCCGAGACGCGGACCCATTCTTTATAGCCCTTGCCGCAGCCGCCCGAGCCGATGACCTCAAAGCCGTCCGAGACCATGGATATCGATTTTAAAAGATCCGGCACAAAGCCGCTCATGACCACGGGGGAAACATAGTGATCGGTCAGCTTGCCGTCGACGATCTCGATGCCGTATTCGGCGGTGCACTGTATCTGCCAGTTTTTTGGGTCCTCCATGCCGTTGTTGGTCTCAAAGAGCATATATCCGTGCTTGACCGAGGCTATCATATCCTCAAGCTTATCCTTGCCGCGCTCAAAGAAGGTGTTGGTCATGCGCGAGTATGCCTTGTGGCTGTATGCCTCGCGTCTGCCGTTTCCGGTCGGAGCCACGCCCAGCTGTGCCGCGCTGGCAAGATCGCAAAGACCCGCCACCAGCACACCGTCCTTGATTATCTGCGTGTCGCCGGCAAGCACGCCGTCGTCGTCGAAGAAATATGATGCCGCGCTTATCACCGATGCCGCGCCGTCGCGCATGTTGGCGATCGGTGAGGCGACATACTGACCCACGCACTTCTTTGCAAGTGCGCGGTCCTTGACGAACTGATCCATTTCCACGCCGTGACCGAACGCCTCGTGCGCGATGAGCCCGGTGATCGAGCTGTCGGTTATAACGTCGTAAACGCCCGGTTCTATCGGGGTCGCGCGAGTCAGCGCCACCGCCTTTGAGGCAAGCTTGTCGATAAGCTCGGGCATGCCGCCGATGAGATCGGCAATATGCGTGGAGTTCACGCCCTCGCGTGCGCTTGCCATTTTGCCGTCGTGGCAGAGCACCATCATGATTCCGTTGACCCAGCCGTAGCACTGCGAGAGCTCGCGGTTTTTGGACACGAACAGTTTTGATGTAGTGCGCGGAAGCAGGCGAACGACGGCGTTGACAAAGCGCTCGTCCTTGGCAAGCAACTTGTCGCGCAGCTCTGTGCAGAAGGCGAGCAATTGGTTATCGGGATAAGCGTCAAAGTCGGTCTCGCGCAAAAAATCCCGGTTAAGAGGCTCGTCGGCGACCGCGCCGGTGCTTATCATGCGCCCCTCAAGCGAGGGAGCAAGCTTGACGGCGGCGAGTATACGCTCGGCGGTCTCGGTCGGCTCGCTCGGAAGATCGTCAAGCGAATATTCGAAGAAGGAATTTCCGTTCTGCATTTTTACGACAAAGCCGCATTCGCCGTTGCCGTCGCGTATAGCCGAGGAGCGGCGATCGACCTGGTATATCGTCTCGCGCACGTCGGTGCCGAGGATGCTTACATAGGCAAAGCTCTTGCCGAGCTCGGCTACAAGAGCACGACAGGCGCTTCGTTTGCTGTCAAGATAGGCGGAAAAAGCCATTTGTGTGTTCTCCTTTGTTTTCTTACATTATATTTTAATAGGTAATTTTTCAGTCGAGGTATCCCAGCCGATAGAGCAATTCGGCGTTCAGCACGGCTCCGCCCGCGGCGCCGCGCAGAGTGTTGTGAGAAAGCCCCACGAACTTCCAATCAAAGAGCTTATCCTCGCGCAGTCTTCCCGCCGAGACCCCCATGCCGCCGTAAAGCATGCGGTCAAGCGCCGCCTGCGGGCGATCGGCATCGTCAAAATAGGTAATGAACTGCTTTGGTGCGCTCGGAAGCTCCAGCTCCTGCGGCAGTCCGCGATAGGATCGCCATGCGTCGATGATCTCATCCTTGGTCGGATTGCGGTCGAAGCTGACAAATACCGCGGCGGTGTGACCGTCGCTCACCGGCACGCGGATGCACTGGGTGGTGATGATCGGAGTCGCGGCGGGTATTATCGCGCCGTCCTTGACCTCGCCCCAGATGCGAAGCGGTTCAAGCTCGCTCTTTTCCTCCTCGCCTCCGATATAGGGAATGATGTTATCGACCATCTCGTGCCATTCGGCAAAGGTCTTGCCCGCGCCGGAGATGGCTTGATAGGTGGTGGCAAGCACGCTCTTGATGCCGAAGCGGCGAAGCGGGGTGAGCATGGGAACGTAGGATTGTATCGAGCAGTTGGGCTTGACGGCGATAAAGCCGCGTCGGGTTCCGAGCCGCGCGCGCTGGCTTGCTATCACCTCGGCGTGAGAGGGATTGATCTCGGGAATGATCATCGGCACGTCCGGCGTTCCGCGGTTGGCGGAGTTGTTGGATATGACGGGCAATTCGTGCCGCGCCAAGGTCTCCTCCAGCTCGCGTGTGGCGTCCTTCGGCATGTTTACCGCGCAAAAAACGAATTCCGCGTGTGCGGCTATCGCGTCGGCGTCGGCGGCATCGAGCACCGTCATTTTCAAGAAGCGCTCGGGGCAGGGAGTGCTCATCTTCCAACGCGCGCCGACCGCCTCGGCGTAGCTTCTTCCCGCCGACCGCGCCGATGCGGCAAGGCAGGTGACTTCAAAATAGGGGTGGTCGGCAAGCAGTGTAAGAAAGCGCTGCCCTACCATTCCGGTGGCACCGACCACACAGCAGGTGAGTTTTTTCATGTCAAGCCTTTCTCCGCCCGAGGGCGGATGCAAAACAAAGATCGTTACATATAATAATATCACAAAGTCGGCGAAAAATCAAGATGTGCGGGGATGATTTTGCAAGTCCCGAAAATCAAAAATTCATTTTCTGCTTTCATCGGCGTTGCGCAGACGGATGAGCTCGTTGTAAACGACATTCTTCGGCACGCCGAGATCTCGCGCCGCCGCCTTTATCGCGTCGCGCTCCGGCATGCCGTCGTCGGTGTAGCCGCGCACGAGAGAAGGGATATCCGTCCGATCGAAGCCGGGTTTATCCGATTCGGGGGCGCCCTCAAGCACCAGCACATATTCGCCGCGCGGCTCCCTTGTATCATAATATTCGACCGCCTCTCCGAGCGTCAATCGCAATATTTCCTCGTTCAGTTTTGTGAGCTCGCGGCAAAGGGAGATGCGGCGCTCACGCCCCGCCGCCTCGCACAACTCGCCGAGAGTGGTGCGCAGACGATGCGGTGCCTCGTGAAGGATGACGGTCCGCTCCTCCTTTACGACAGCCGCCAGACGCGCTCGGCGGTCCTTGCCGGAAGCCGGCAAAAAGCCCTCAAAGCAGAATCGCGCCGTGGGGAGTGCCGAAAGCGTGAGCGCGGTGATGCCCGCGCAAGCTCCGGGCAGAGCGGTGACCGAAATGCCTCGTTCGGCACAAAGACGGACCAGCTCCTCACCGGGATCGGATATTCCCGGCGTACCGGCGTCGGTCACCAGCGCACAGCTCTCGCCGGCGGCAAGGCGGTCGGCTATCTCGCGTCCGCGCGTTGCTTTGTTGTGCTCGTGATATGAGACCATCGGCTTTGATATGCCGAAAAGGGTGAGCAGCTTTCCCGAGTTGCGGGTGTCCTCGGCGGCGACGAAGTCGACCTCGGAGAGCACCTTTACCGCGCGGTAGGTCATGTCGGAAAGATTGCCGATCGGTGTGGCGACAAGATACAACGTTCCGCTCTTGACGCGGTTTCGCTCGTCGCCGCGGGCGATGGGAAATGCCTCATTGCTTGTATGTTCGAGTTCGTTTTTTGAGATGTCGTTTTTCATTTTGCGCACAAACCTTTTTCGAAATAATGCTCTGCCGTGTGTCCGCGCCGCCATGTGCGGCATAGGATAAAATAGAATATAATAAGTTTGCACGAGAAGGCGGTGGCATTGGCATGGCATATAAGATATACATAGATCAGGGGCACAATCCGGTAAACCCCAACGCGGGGGCGGAGGGCAACGGACTGCGGGAACAAGATATAGTATACACCATCGGACGCGAAGTTGCAAGTCTTTTGCG
>CAZPYK010000101.1:0-5029 GCA_964590755.1 uncultured Ruminococcus sp.
AGCCCACCTCATCCGCCTCGCATTCGCTCGGCACCTTCCCCCACTGGGGAAGGCTAACAACGTGCGGCACGAACATGATGCACAGCCACCAAAAAAACGCATTTTTTTCGACTACATCGTAGGGCGTGCTACCTCGGCTTCGCCGAGCTGCTGCTCCCGCCGGAAGATAAAAATCTTGCAATCTATCCGTCTATAGTTGACGCTTCGACTCTTGCCAAGCCCTCTCATGTCTGAGAGGGTGGCGCCGGAGGCGACGGATGAGGAGGTACAAGGCTTTCCGCCGTGCGGAAAGCTTCCTTAAAATTCCCCAAAGACAAAAATCTCGCCATCTATCCGGCTACACCGTGCAAATATGAATATTACAAGAATACCAAATCATAAAAACGAGAATGACAAATGCTGCTTAAAGCCGTAAATGCCGAAAATTTCAGAAATATAGCCTCCTGCCGTGTTGAATTCTCCCCCGGGGTGAACATACTTCTCGGCGACAATGCGCAGGGCAAGACCAATCTCATGGAGGCGATATATTTTGCCGCGATAGGCAAATCCTTTCGCGGTGCGCACGAGGCGGAGATGATAAGCTTCGATCAAAAGCGTGCCGCCATAGGTTTGGATTTTTGCGATTCGCTGCGCCGGCAGAGGATAGACATAGAGCTTTTTCGCGATAAGAGCCGACGTGTGCTTCAAAACGGCGTCAAGCTCGGCAGAATGTCCGAGCTCGTGGGCAGCTTTCGCGCGGTGCTCTTCTGTCCCGAGCACTTGAATATCATAAAAGAGGGTCCCGCCATGCGGCGGCAATATCTCGACGTGGCGATATCTCAGCTGCGGCCGCTGTATATGCGCTCTCTGCAAAAATACAATCATATCCTAATGCAGCGAAACAAGCTGATAAAGTCGGCGGCGGAGCCCGAGGGCAGAAAGAATTTCGATGCGACGATAGATCTGTGGTCCGCCGAGCTGGCTCATGAGGCGGCGGCGATCACGGTGACGCGGGTTAGATACCTTGAAAGGATATCCGACGAGGTCGCGCTCTGCTTTGCCGATATGACGGACGGGCGCGAGACGCCCGCGCTCTTCTATCGACCGTCGATAAAGCTCTCCGACGAGGATATGCACGATGCCGCGCGGTGTGAGGAACTGTATTACGAACGATTGACGCGCGAGCACGAGCGTGAAATATATCTGGGAGCCACGATATGCGGCACGCACAAGGATGATATCGATATAAGTATAAACCGCCGCGCGGCGCGTCTTTTCGCCTCACAAGGGCAACAGCGCTCGCTTGCGCTGGCAATGAAGCTTGCCGAGGGGGCGATATCCCGCTCGGACAGCGGCGAGGAGCCGGTGTTTTTGCTCGATGATGTCTTTTCCGAGCTTGACGCGGGCAGACGAGCATATCTTACCGAAAAAATGAAAAACAGGCAGATGATTCTTTCCACCTGCACCGAGCATGACGGAGATGCCGGCGGGCTTTATTCCGGAGTCAAGGTGATAGGCGTAAAGAACGGAAGCTTTTCGGAATAAAGGTGGGGCGATCATGTACCTTCACGCGGGAAACAATAAGAATATAAGATCGAAAAACATAATAGGCATATTCGATACCGACACGGCGACGGTCTCACCGATAACCAGAAAATATCTTTCCGCCGCCGAAAAGCGGGGCGAGGTGGAAACGGCGGTCGAGGAGATACCGAAATCCTTCGTGCTGTACCGTGTGCGCGACAAGAGCGGAAAAGCAAGCGACAGGATCTGCTTTTCGCAGCTCTCCGCCGCCTCTCTGCGCAATCGCACCGAAAACGAGACGTAAGTGAGAATTCGAAGGCAAGAAAAAATCTTGCAATCTATACGGCTACAAGGTAGATTTTTGCTCTCGCAAAAATCTTTGACCTCCTCATCCGCCTCGCAAGCTCGGCACCTTCTCAGACATGAGAAGGCTTACGATGTGCGGTGCGAACATGGAGCGAAGCCGGAAAGATGAAAATCTTGCATTCTCCACGTCTGTAGGTGAGGTTCCGGCTTTTGCCAAGCCCTCTCATGTCTGAGAGGGTGGCGCCGGAGGCGACGGATGAGGAGGTACAAGGCTTTCCGCCGCGCGGAAAGCTTCCTTAAATCCCCTAAAGATAGAAATCGTGCATTCTTCATGGCTGTGGGTAACATTCCGACTCTTGCCAAGCCTTCCCCCACTGGGGAAGGCTAACAACGTGCGGCACGAACATGATGCACAGCCACCAAAAAAACGCATTTTTTTCGACCACATCGTAGGGCGGGGGCTTGCTCCCGCCGGAAAGATAAAAATCTTGCCATCTATCCGTCAACATCGTAGGGGCGAACTGCGTTCGCCCGCCGATGAACGGTGTTGCGGGCGACCACAGGTCGCCCCTACCGGGAGAGGTGCGAACATGGTGCGTCGACGTAAAATAATGCGATATTCGGCGGCGGGAGCAGCAGCTCGCCGCAGGCGAGGTAGCACGCCCTACGAGAAAATACGAACGACGTGCGGCGCGAACATGGTGCGACGACGTAAAACAAAATCTTGCGATCCTATAATGATCACGCAATTTGATCGTTGACAGATAACCGTTGATCAAACATCTTATGCTTAAAAATCGAAAATAAATATAGATAATACAAATGAATGAGGATATAAAAATGAACACAGAACTGGAAAACACCGCATTGCAGACCGACGGAGAGCCGGAGGAGCTTGATATCGAGGCGGCAAAGGCTGCGCTCGATCCCGAGGATGCGGTGCCCGACACCGTCGTCGCCGACGAGGCGTATACCGAAAATCAGATACAGGTCCTTGAAGGTCTTGATGCCGTGCGCAAGCGCCCCGGCATGTACATCGGAACGACCTCGGTGCGCGGTCTGCATCATCTTGTAAACGAGATAGTGGACAACTCCATCGACGAAGCGCTGGCGGGTCACTGCGACCTGATAAAGGTCACCATAAACCCCGGCGAGAGCATCACCGTTGAGGATAACGGCCGTGGAATTCCCGCGGGACTTCACCCCACACAGGGCATTCCGACCCCCGAGGTGGTGTATACCATTCTTCACGCGGGCGGAAAATTCGGTGGTGACGGCTATAAGATCGCCGGCGGACTTCACGGTGTCGGCGCATCGGTCGTCAACGCGCTCTCCGAGTGGCTGGAGATGGACAACGTTTATGAGGGCATAAGATATACCGAGCGCTTTGAGCGCGGCCGCGTCGCGCGGGGCTTCAAATGCGAAGGCGAGTCGACCGACAAGCCGCACGGACTCAAGGTCACCTTCAAGCCGGATCCCACCATATTCGAGACCACCGTGTTCGAATATGATATCCTGCTCAACCGCATGCGCGAGCAGGCGTTTCTGAACGCGGGCGTGCGCATCGTTCTGCGCGACGAAAGATGCCGCGACGGCGGCGAGCCGATCGAGGCTGATCTTAAATTCGACGGCGGCATACGCAACTTTGTCAGCTATCTCAACGCGCAAAGGCATAATCAGCTGATCCATCCCGAGGTCATATACATGCGCGGTGAGAAGGGGACCTCATTTGCCGAGGTCGCGCTGCAATACAACGATTCATATCAATCCACCGTTCTGACCTTTGCCAACAACATGAACACCATCGAGGGCGGAACGCACGAGACCGGCTTCCGCACCGCGTTGACGCGCGTCATAAACGATTATGCCCGCAAGAGCGGAATGCTCAAGAACGCCGACCGTCAGTTGACGGGTGACGACGTGCGCGAGGGCATTTGCGCCATCGTCAGCGTAAAGCTTGAGGATGCTCAGTTTGAGAGCCAGACAAAGGCAAAGCTCGGCAACTCCGAGATGCGAACGCTGGTCAACAATACCGTTGCGGCAAGACTTTCGGAATATTTTGAAGAAAATCCCGCCACAGCCAAGGCGATAGTCGAAAAGACGATCGCGGCGGCGGTCGCGCGCGAGGCGGCGCGTCGTGCCAGAGAAAGCACTCGCCGCAAGGGGCTGCTTGAGGTCTCAACGCTCCCGGGCAAGCTCGCCGACTGTCAGGAGAGGGATGCAAGCCTTACCGAGCTGTTTTTGGTTGAGGGAGACTCCGCAGGAGGCTCGGCAAAGCAGGGACGCGACCCGATGTTCCAGGCGATACTCCCCTTGCGCGGAAAGGTGCTGAATGTCGAGAAGAGCCGACTGGACAAGGTGTATTCAAATCAATCGCTTATACCGATCATTCAGGCGCTGGGTTGCGGCATCGGCGAGGAATTCGATATCAATAAGCTGCGCTACGGCAAGATCGTCATCATGAGCGATGCCGATGTCGACGGTGCGCACATTCAGATATTGCTCTTGACCTTCTTCTTCAGACACATGCGTCAGCTGATAGACGACGGACATGTATATCTTGCACAGCCGCCGCTCTATAAGGTCTATAAGCGCGGACGCAGCGGAAACGAAAAATATGCATATTCCGATGAGGAGAGGGACAGATATATAGCCGAGCTCGGCACGGTCGGCGTCGAGGCGGACAGATATAAGGGTCTCGGTGAGATGGATTACGACCAGCTTCGCGATACGACGATGGATCCCAAGACGCGCACGCTGCTGAAGGTCACGGTCGAGGATGCCGTCATCTGCGACGAGCTCTTCTCGCTCCTGATGGGAGACAAGGTCGAGCCCCGCCGCGAATTTATCGAGCAGAACGCAAAATACGCGCAGAATTTGGATATCTGATTAAATAAGATTTTTTTGTGCGGGTTACCGAGTCGCAAGACAAAAATCTTGCTATCTATCCGTCAACACCGTAGGGGCGAACTGCGTTCGCCCGCAACGACGGATTTCGCCGGGCGACCACAGGTCGCCCCTACGGGAGAGGAGCGAACATGGTGCGCCGACGTAAAACAATGCGACGATCGGCGGCGAGAGAAAAAATCTCGCAACCATATATGGCTACGTCGTAGGGCGTGCTACCTCGCCTGCGGCGAGCTGCTGCTCCCGCCGGAAAAGATAAAAATCTTGCTATCTATCCGTCAACACCGTAGGGGCGAACTGCGTTCGCCCGCAA
>CAZPYK010000102.1:0-4792 GCA_964590755.1 uncultured Ruminococcus sp.
CCCCTTCTTTTCTTTTCCTCACGGTAAGGGGATTTTACTTTGGCAACTTACCTTGGCAACTTACCTTGCGACGAAAACGGACGTTTTTCGAAAAATCCCGCAAAAGTACTTGACAACCGACCAAAGGTATGATATAATAAACAATCGATACGCGGGCAGGCGTGCCCGCGTCTCCTTGCCGTGCCATCCGGCACGGACGAACAGTCCATAGGGAGGTATATAATATGGAAAATCAGAACATTATGAACGCATACGAATGCATGTTCATTGCCGATCTCAGCCATGGCGCGGATGCCGCGGCGGCGACGGTGAGCAAATTCGTAAACCTCATCGACACAAACGGTGAGATCGTAGACGTTGCCGAATGGGGCAAACGCCGTCTTGAGTACCCCATCAACGATCTTAACGAGGGTTATTACACTGTTGTGACCTTCAAGGCAAACACCACATTCCCCACAGAGCTTGAAAGACTTCTCAACATCGACGAGTCCGTCATGCGCTCCCTCACGATCAAGATCGACGACGCGGTAGCCGAAAGAGTAGCTCGTCGTGCGGCAGACAGAGCCGCCGCTGCAGCAGAAGCCGCAGCAGCAGCCGAAGCTGAGGCAGCCGAGGAAGCCGCTCCCGCAGAGGAAGCGACTCCCGCAGAAGAAGCAGCCCCCGCAGACGCCGAGTAAGTCGAAGGCTCACGTCTCAATTATTATTAACAACAAGGAGAATGGATAGTGGCAAACCTCAATCTTAACAAAGCGGTCTTGTGCGGACGACTCACCGGTGACCCCGAGCTCAAGCAGACTCAAAGCGGTATATCGGTCGTCTCATTTACCCTTGCGGTAAATCGTCGTTATCAGTCGCACACGGCAGACGGCCAGCTTCAGCAGCAGGCTGATTTTATAAGCTGCGTTGCTTGGAGGCAGACCGCCGAATTCATATCCCGTTATTTCAAAAAAGGCTCATCTCTTTGCATCACCGGCTCCATTCAAACACGGAACTGGCAGGATCAGCAGGGGCAGAAACGCTATTCGACCGAGGTGGTCGTAGACGAAGCAATGTTCGTTGATTCTCGCAGTGAGAGCCAGCGCTCGGCAGCTCCCGCCGTCGAGCAATATGCACCCGAGGCATATGCAACTCCCGGCGCAGCCGAGAGCTTTGACACCATCAAGGGTGACGACGATCTGCCCTTCTGATCGATTTCGTCTGTTGCCTCGTTACTAAAGCATCGGGTCCGGGAGCGCCCCAAAGCTCTCGCATATACCTGCCGCGGCAGGTCATTACAGAAAGGTATGGATCAAAGATAATGGATAAACAGGTTGAAAAAGAGCGCGCTCCTCGCGCCGCTCGTCCTCAGAACCCCAATCGCAGAAGAAGAAAAGTTTGCGCTTTTTGCGAAGATAAGGTAGATTACATCGACTACAAGGAAGCCGGTCGTCTGCGCAGCAGATATATCAGCGAGCGCGGAAAGATTCTTCCCCGCCGTGTTACCGGAACCTGCGCAAAGCATCAGCGCGAGCTTCAGAGAGCTATCAAGCGCGCCCGTCAGGTCGCACTTCTGCCCTACGTCGGTGCGTAAGATCGACAGAAGATAGAAAACAGGCTGTCTCGTTTTTACGAGACAGCCTGTTTTTGCGTCCCGCCCAAACAATATGGCGGTATCGCCGTCAACCAATGGTTGATGTTGATGAAAACTTTCCAAGCTCAGCTTGACATTCAACCGAAAATATGCTATACTATCAGCGTAATCAAATTACAAATCCGGCCGAAGGAGGCGATAAATCATGATCACTTATATTTATCGGATGTCATATGTATCGCCTGCGGTATGCCGAACTTAAGGTTTGTATAGCTTTTGATGCACATCCGATCTCGGGTGTGTTTTTTTGTTTGTCCGCAGTATCTCGGCAAACGTATAGCTTTTATGCACCCGCAAGGGTGCTTTTTTGATTTTGACCGCTTCCGCAAGAGGCTCTCAAACATAAGCAACCGAAAGGTTTGACAATTCGAAAGGGGGAATTTTACGATGAACGTTACCGCAATTACAACACTTTTGAAAAATGAAAGAGGGTATGCCTATGAAGAGATTAAAAAACAAAATATTATCCATGGAGCCTGACACGGCAACATACAAGGCTATATACGAGGGCAGTATGATCGTCGAAGATCCCGCACACCCGACAATGCCGGCGTATGTGGACTACAGCTCAACCTATTACAACGGAAGCATCGGCTTTGACATCTCTCGCACTCACAAGCTGGCACAGGATAAGCCTACGGTCGTGATAAGCATTCCTTGCGCGACACTTGGGATGGACATCCCCGACAGATCTGCCAAGGTTGCGGAAGCCGACTTTTGCCTTCGCGCTTTCAAAAAATACATTGATGAGCTAAACGCCGAATTGTATAACCGCAACCGACCCGATAACGAAAACGGAAAATATTATCTGTGTGCTCCGGGCGGAGAGATCATAAAAAGAAACACGGCGTATTTTGCGCCATGTCCGCAGAAGGATTACACAAACGGTTCGGGAAGCAAAGTATATCTTTTGAGCGATGGGATATCCCGCCCGCCGCTGATGTGCTTGTGTATCAGAATTCAAGTTCAGTTCCCGCTAAAAAAGCTTCGCAAAGTCTTGCAGATGATGTGCCGCGATCTTCCCGATGCGGTCGATCGTTTCGTCTCGGACTTTGATATCGAAGGGCTGAAAAAAGCGATCGCGCTTGCCAAAAAGCAATCTTCTATCAGAGAATGGCTGAAAAGCAGCGACTGTTGCGCCTTTGTGGCAAACGGCAGTATCCTGCCTCGTGCCAAAGGGTCCGATCTGCCGATGCCGGATGCAATTCCGTTCGCATCCACGCAGGGTGATGAGATCGAGGTGTGCGGTGTGCGCGGGATGGGTGTAAAAAAGGGTGTTACCGTCATTACGGGCGGTGGTTATTCGGGCAAATCCACCCTGCTTGATGCGATATCCGCGGGGATCTACGACCACACGCTCGGTGACGGACGTGAGCTGTGCATTACAGACGCAAGTGCCGTCACCATATCCGCAGAGGACGGTCGCAGTGTAAAGCATGTCAACATCTCCCCGTTCATCAAGTGGTTACCGGGAGGAGACACCCGCGATTTCTCAACCGATCATGCATCGGGTTCGACCTCGCAAGCGGCGAACATTATGGAAGCTGTCGATTCGGGTGCTAACCTATTGCTTATTGATGAGGACAGAAGTGCCACCAACTTTATGATACGCGACAATATGATGAAGGAGCTGATCGAAAAAGAGCCGATCACGCCGTTTACCGATAGAGTTAACGAACTGCGCGAAGTTCACGACGTTTCCACCATTCTGGTCATCGGCGGCAGCGGTGAGTATCTGTCGGTCGCCGACAAGATCTACATGATGGAGGACTATCTGATCCACGATGTAACCGAAAAGGCAAAAAATATTTGCCGCTCTTATAACGCGACATCCGCACATCCGTCACCTGCCGATTGGAAACAATTCAGAGCTCTTTATTCAGATCGCTTTTCCTCTTACCCCGAATCAAGCGGCACCGAAAGACTTGAGATTTCGGATATGGGCTTTGTCATCATCGGAGACGAAAGGATCGACGTGCGCGGACTTCACGATATCGTTTCTCCCCGTCAGCTTGATACACTTGGCTTTATGCTGCGGTATTTGGAGGTGTCGAACGACGACCGAAAGATCAATATCGAAAAGAAGATCAACGATCTGTATGTGCGGATAGACGAGGAAGGAATCGACTTTCTTTATTCATCCTTCTTTACGACCTGCGAACGCTTCCTTGACCTACCGCGCAAGCAAGAGCTGATGGCGCTCGTCAACCGTATGCGAAAGATCAACATGGTAAAGGGCGGCGGTGTGATATGAGCATGCCGACATATCACATAACGATCGCGGACAAGATCAAGGCTTACCGCGACGAAAACGATCTGTCTCTGCGGGAATTCGGCAAGCTGATCGGCGTATCCGCGCAAGCTGTCAGCAAGTGGGAACAAAATTTCTGCTATCCCGACATTATCTTTTTGCCGCATCTTGCGCAGATACTGAATTGCACGACCGATGATTTCTTTGAAATACACGCAGGCAATACGAATTAACAGCTTGAAATTTACCTTCGGGAGCTTCGGCTTACGCTTAAATATAAGGCTATTCTCCACCGGGCGCAACGCCTGCAGGTGCGCCACGCGCACGCAGTTTGGTGGCGGTTTTGAAAGCCGAGCATTCAGCTTTCAAAATTTGCGACACTCTGTCGTAAAAGCCACAAAACTGCCGTTTGAAAGATCCATCTTTCAAACATTGCACGGAGTGCGAGGCGGAGTGGGGCAATCAACAACAAAAGGACGGCATACGCCGTCCTTTTGTTGCCCACGACCCATCGGAGACTCTGAACTCCGCGTTGCGCTTATATTTTAGCAGACCTCTTTCTTCTCCTTGGCGCAACGCCTGCAGGTGCGCCACGCGCATCTGCACGGAGTGCGAGGTGGAGATGGGCGGCAACAAAAAAGAGACAGCACACGCTGTCTCTTTTTTGTTGGTGACCCATCGGAGACTCGAACTCCGGACACCTTGATTAAAAGTCAAGTGCTCTACCGTCTGAGCTAATGAGTCATCGAAACGTATTAACTTGCCGCTCTCACGAACGCTTATATATGATACCACAAAAACTGCGTTTTGTCAATATTATTTTTGATTTTTCCGATTATATTTTGCTTTTTTTGTGTTGGTAAGTTGCCAAAGTAAAATCCGTTTTCAAAAGCAGTGAAATTGAAATTGCA
>CAZPYK010000103.1:0-4783 GCA_964590755.1 uncultured Ruminococcus sp.
CCAACCCTCGTAGGCAGTTTTCCCCGCCCCAATGATCACTTTCATCTGCCATACCCCCATCTGATTGTGTACACAGTATATCACAACTTTACTATGCTTTTCAATAGGTACGGCGAAATTTGCTGTAAAATAATGCGACTTTTTTGTGAACACACGCTATTTGCCCCTTTTTACTGTAACGCACAAAAACAGACGACACCCAACGATCGTTGAATGTCGCCTGTTTTCTTGTCCGATCCTGCTTGCAGTTGCCGATTTCGTAATTTCTCTCAAATTACTGTCTTATCGGCACACAGATTTCGAGCCGCGCGGCATATCATATTATCAGACAAAGAAGTCAAGGAGGAAACGCAGTGACCAAAGCACCGAAAACACGCGCCGAGCTTTCTCCGCGCGTAATGGGCGAGGATTATCTCTTCACACGTATAAAGAAAAAAGCGGGCGTTCATGCGTCCGCGGAGAACGTAATAGATCTCGGGATCGGAGATGTTACGCTTCCGCTCTCAAGCCGAATAGCCGACGCGATCTGCGAGGCTGCCCGCGAGCAGGAGAGCGCGTCGGGATTCCGCGGCTATCCGCCCACCGAGGGTTACGATTTTTTGCGTCGCGCGATAGCCGCGAGATATCTTTCGATCGGCGCGACGGTATCCGAGGATGAGATATACATTTCCGACGGCGCCAAGACGGATCTGTCTCTCATGCCTCTGCTTTTTGAACGCTGTACCGCCTATCTGCCCGATCCCGCTTATCCGGTATATCGCGACTCGAACCTCGTCGTCGGTAACAAGGTAAGATATATAAGAGGCACACGCGAAAACGGCTTCCTCCCATTGCCGCCGAGAACCTGCGGCGGCGGGATATATTACATATGCTCACCCGGCAACCCCACGGGAGCCGCCTATGACTATTCCGAGCTTGAATGCTGGGTGGATCATGTAAAAAGAAACGGTTCGGTGTTGATCTTCGACGCGGCATATTCCGACTACATACCCCCGACCGACACTTCACATCCGCGTTCGATATTCTGCATTCCGGGCGCACGCGAATGCGCCGTCGAGATATGCTCATTTTCGAAATCCGCGGGCTTTACCGGACTGCGCTGCGGATACACCGTCATTCCGTCCGCACTAACGATCGGCGGCACAAAGCTTGCCGCAACATGGCGCAGATATCGCGCGATGTCCTTCAACGGCGTCTCATATCCGATACAGCGTGCCGCCGCCGCGGCATTGACCCCCGAGGGCAGTGCCGACTGCCGCGCCGATATCGCTCAATACCGCGAGAGCGCCGAAATATTGCGCAACGCGTGGTCGGAGCGCGGCGAACAGGGCTTTACCCGCGGCTTCGGCCCCTATGCATGGCTGCAATGCCCGCGCGGAATGAGCTCATGGGAGTTTTTTGAGCTTTTTCTCGACCGTGCGGGCATCATATGTACCCCCGGAGCGGGATTCGGCAGGTCCGGAGAGGGATATTTCAGGCTTTCCGGCTTCTGCGGCAAGACCATAGCCGCTCTCGCTGCCGAGCGCATACGTGAGTTTAAGTTTTGATACCGTCTTGAGCACAGTACCGAGACAGACTCAAAGTCTGTCCAACAAGTCGATGATCAAGTCTCCCATATCGCGACATGTCGATCCGCCGCGGTGTCCCGTCATCCTCAACGGGGAGCCTTCCGATGTCGCCGCATCGAGCGCCCGACGCAGACGATCCGCACGGTCGGCATATCCGATATGCCTCAAAAGCATCTCCGCGGCGCGAAGCATGCTCGCGGGATTGGCAAATTCGCCTTCTCCGCGCTCTATCATACGCGGAGCAGAACCGTGCACCGCCTCAAACATAGCCCAACGCGTTCCTATGTTGGCGCTGCCCGCGGTACCCACTCCGCCCTGTATCTGCGCCGCCTCGTCGGTGATGATGTCTCCGTAAAGATTGGGCAACAAAAACACCTCAAAGCCGGACCGAACCTCCGTGTCCAACAGTTCGGCTGTCAATATATCGATATACCTGTCCTCCACCGTCAGCTCGGGATATTCCTCTTCGGAAATGCGATGCGCTATGCGCGAAAAATCGCCGTCCGTTTTCTTCAAGATGTTTGCTTTGGTAACGCACAACACACGCGATTTGTTGTTCTTGCGCGCATATTCAAACGCCGCGCGCGCGATCCGCGCCGTTCCCTCGGCGGTGGTCACCTTAAAATCGCAGGAAAGCTCTCCGGGTATCGATACCCCTCGGCTGCCCAGCACATATTCTCCCTCTGTGTTCTCGCGAAAAAAGGTCCAATCTATTCCCTCCTTCGGAATCGAAACCGGTCGGACATTTGCAAACAGATCAAGCTCGCGCCGCATTGCAACATTCGCGCTCTCCAATTCTTTGGCACCCGTACCGCCCTGCGGAGTGTTCGTCGGTCCTTTTAAAATGACATGACACTCGCGAATGGCGGCAAGCACATCGTCGGGGATGGCCTTTCCCGCGGCAAGCCTGTTTTCAAGCGTTAAACCGTTTATATCGCGCAGCTCCGCTCTGCCCCGCGCTATCTCATCGGATAAGAGCTTTTCAAGCACTCGCCTTGCCTCGGCTGTGATCATCGGACCGATACCGTCACCGCCGCAGCATCCGATTATCACCTTGCCAAGCTGATCACAGCTCACGGTCGAAGGTGCGTTCTTCATTCTATCGTTTCGAGCAAGCTGCTCACGAAGTATCTTTTCAAACTCCGCAACCGCGGAAGCTATATATTTTTCGTTATCCATTTTCTTGTCCGTCATTTTCATTCTCGGCTTTTTGCCGAAAGTTTAAGCAAGCCTCCCGCACGCAGTATCATTATCTGACGCGCACTGAGTTCCGCATGAAGCACCGCACGCCTGCCGACAGTGCGATCCTCAAGCATCACGCCGGCGGCTTCAAGTCCGCCTTCCGGCACGGATATCACGAGTTCATCCCCCTCGGATATCATATCGTAATCCGCCGGGTCGGCAAAGGTCAGCGGCAATATCCCCGCATTTACAAGATTGTCCTTGTGTATCCTCGCAAAGCTTTTGGCAATAACGGCGCGAACGCCCAAATACAGAGGCACCAGCGCCGCATGCTCGCGCGACGACCCTTGACCGTAATTCACTCCGCCTATCACTATGCTCTCACCCATTTTTTTCGCACGTTCCGAAAAACCGGAGTCGCAAGCTTCAAAGCAAAATTCCGAAAGCTTGGGAATATTTGAGCGATAGGGCAGGATCTTGGCTCCCGCGGGCATAATGTGATCGGTCGTGATATTGTCGCCGACCTTCAAAGAAACACCCGCCGCTATCTCATTTCCGAGCGGCTTTGTCGCGGGATACGGCTTTATGTTCGGTCCGCGCTTCACCTCCGCTTTTTTTGCCTCATCCGAAGGAAGCGGCGGTATTATCGCGCTGTCATCGATCAAAAAGCTGTCCGGCAACCGTATCTGCGGATATTCGCCCGCCTCGCGCGGATCGGTAAGCACGCCGAATATCGCGGACACCGCCGCCGTCTCGGGCGAGACAAGATACACCTCCGCATCGCGCGTGCCGCTCCTGCCCTCAAAATTTCGATTAAACGTGCGAAGCGATATCCCCTTTGACGACGGTGCAAAGCCCATGCCTATGCACGGACCGCAGGCGCATTCAAGCAGACGCGCTCCCGAGGCTATGATATCCGACAATGCACTGTTTTTCGCCAGCATCGAAAGCACCTGCTTAGAGCCGGGCGAGACAGACATCTCAACGCTCGGCGCAACATGCCGCCAGCGCAGGACGGCAGCCACCGTCATCATATCCGCAAGCGAGGAGTTGGTGCACGAGCCCACGCATACCTGAGATATCGGCATGCCGGCAAGCTCGCGCACAGGCCTTACATTATCGGGGCTGTGCGGACACGCCGCAAGCGGTTCAAGCGTTGAAAGATCTATGTCTATGACCTCATCGTAAACGGCATCGGCATCGGATGAGAGCGGTACATAATCACCGGCTCTTCCCTGTGCGTATAGAAACGCTCGCGTTACCTCATCCGACGGAAAGACGGATGTCGTTGCCCCCAGCTCCGCGCCCATATTCGTTATCGTGGCACGCTCCGGAACGCTGAGTTCGGCGATTCCCTCTCCGCCCCATTCTATTATTGCACCGACTCCTCCCTTGACCGACAAACGACGCAAGAGTTCAAGAATGATATCCTTTGCCGCGACCCACGGACGCCGCCGCCCGTAAAGTCTGACCAGAATCATGCGCGGCATGATCATACGATACGCGCCGCCGCCCATGGCGACGGCAACATCAAGCCCTCCGGCGCCAAAGGCGAGCATACCCCCCCCCGCCCGCGGTCGGCGTATGACTGTCCGAGCCCAGCAGCGTTTTTCCCGGAACGCCGAAGCGTTCGAGATTCACCTGATGACAGACACCGTTCCCGGGTCTTGAATAATATACTCCGTATTTTGCCGCCACGGTGCGAAGATACTCGTGATCGTCGGCGTTTTCAAAGCCGGTCTGCAATGTGTTGTGATCGACATATGCAACCGACAGCTCGGTGCGAACACGGTCGAGCCCCATGGCTTCGAATTCGATATATGCCATCGTTCCGGTGGCATCTTGAGTCAACGTTCTGTCGATATGTATGGCTATCTCGCTTCCGACCTTCATTTCGCCCTCAACGAGATGCGAGCTTATAATTTTTTGTGCAACGGTGAGTCCCATGACATCGAGCGTCCTTTACATTTTAAGGCAACACCGCACAATTCGCGGCTTGCGCCTTTTTCACTCACTTGCTTGCATAAAATCCG
>CAZPYK010000104.1:0-4708 GCA_964590755.1 uncultured Ruminococcus sp.
TAAAATCGTGGGCGGCAGCGTCGGCGGTTATATTGCCAGCGGGGCGATATCGGACAGCGATGTAGCCCTCAGCGAGTTGTATGTCACGGCATTGCACGCCAGCAAGCTCTGGTGCAGCAACACATTGTACCTGGGCAGCAGCGTCGGATCTGCCAGTACGTACATGAATGAGTTCCAGATTACGATGACGGTCAATGGTGTGCAGGAGACTCACGACTGGGCTGACCTGCTGGGCGGCAGCGGCGGAACCGCTGTGTTCGGGTGAGGAGGTGTAGCGCGTGGCAAGCGTAAGCGGCTCTTACTCGTCCGCAACTGCCTACACCGTAACGATCTCCGGGATGACGGTGGGGCAAAAATACCACCTGTTCGTGGCGGATCTGGACAGCAGCGGCAGCACTACGGGCTACTACTGCCGCTACTCGCAGACGGCGACCAGCACCAGCTATACCTACAGCGGCACCTGCGGCAGCGCCTACAGCGCCTTTAACCGCACACTGCGGTTGTTCTGCACAGGCACAACGGCTACGAGCCACAGCGTTGGCACAAAGTACCAGACCAGCGATTTCCCCAGCAGCTACACGGAAAACAAGACCAGCTACATGACCGCGTGGAGCGGCAGCAGCGGTTACAGCACCAACGCCATCTACTTTCGCGCGGGGACGGGCATCAGCAGCTACAAGGTCAGCTATGACGGCTCGACGACGACGGGCAACACGTCCACCGCCATCTCCAGCAGCACATCATCCACTGTGCTGTATGTCAGGGCCAGTACCAACGCCACAGCCAAAAACATCACCTATGCCGACGGCTACGGAGCGCCGTATTACTTTGTCGAGTACACCAGCAGCAGCTACTCGACCGTCAAAAAGACGTTTGACGACAACGACGCCAACGTTTACAGCAGCGGCACCCGATATGTCAAGCTGTTTGCTACGCGGCAGTACAGCATCGTGTTTTCGGCCAACGGCGGCGTTTGGACAGGCAATGCCGGGACAACCAGCATCACCCTGACTTACGGCTACGGCGCAACGCTGTACTTCTCCGTGCCGTCCAACGGGCTGACCCGTGACGGCTACACGCTGCTGGGCTGGAGCACCAGCAGCACGGCGACCACGGCCACCTACAGCACCACATCGTCCCTGACGGTGCAGGGAAGCGGCTATTTTTACGCGGTGTGGGGTCAGCAGACCTACACCGGCTACATCAAGCTGGGCGAGGGGATCAGCAGCGGATCGGTCTATGCGGACGGGACGCTCAAGGCTCTGATTACAGACAGCGCCTACCACGAGATGACGGAACTGGCCAGCGACGCGACCGTCACGGTCAAGGCCATCGTCAACGCCAGCGGATACGGGCGGCCGTATGTCCTCAAATTCTACGGTTCGTCGGCAGCCACTTCGCCCTCCAGCACGCTGGAGCAGGACGTGGACGAGCCATCCTACTTATTCTCCAAGGCAACGAGGCCATATGCCGAGCTGGTGGCGAACAAGATGAGCATCGACCTGTTTTACTGGGACAGCGAGAGCACCGACGCGGCGCTGATCGCCAAGGATCAGCCGGTGGCCAGCCTGACGGCCGCCCGGTGGAACAAGCTGCTGGCGAAGATTGCAGAGGTGGCGGAGGCGCTGGGCGGAAGCTTCAGCTACAGCAAGGTGTCCAGCGGCGGGACGTTTTATGCGTCAGAGTTTAACGAAGCGCGGGCGGGCATTCTTGCCCTGACGGGACACGGGACGCTGCCGGGTACGAAGGCCAGTGGCGATGAAGTGCTGGCGTCGTATTTCGAGGGCAGCGGCAGCCTGAAAACCGCGCTGAATGCGGCCATCAACAACTACAACAACAGTTAGGAGACGATCATGGGCAAAAGACTGGATTACACCCGGCTGGAGGAGGAATATCCCAACCGGGGCAAACAGACCTACCGCAAGCTGCTGACGCCGTACAGAGCGCTGCTACAGAAGAACTACGGCAAGACGAAGGACTGCACGCTGACGTGCCTTGCCTGTATCTACGGGGCGGGGCACTACGCCTCCATTGAGCGGATCGCGGAAAAATACGGCTACGACGGCGAAACGCACGGCACCTATCCGGTGACGGTGAAGGCCATTACAAAGGCGTTTCTGGCGGAGTGGAACCTGCCGGGCAAGCCAAAGAGCGCCTACGGCAAGGGCGTGGGCTGGCGCTGGAGCACGCTCAAGACGCTGATCGGGGACAGGAGCACGCCGGTGATCCTGAACCTCTGGCGGGACGGGCGCGATTACTACAACAACCACAGCGTGACCGTCATCGGCCTTGAGGAGTACGAAAACGCGCGGTTCCTGCTGATCTATGACAACTGGTACGAAGCCGTGAGCCTGATCGACTACAACAAACTGAGCATCGCATCCAGCATCAACTGGGTGCAGAAATAAGGAGGTAACACCATGCAGCTGATTTTTGACCGGGGACTGGAAACACAACGCGCCATCGAGGTGGACTACTTCGGGGAGAACATGTTCCGGGGCGTTCTGAATGCCAGCTGGAACCACAAGCTGGGCGAGGTGGAATCGGTGCCCAATTTGGGCACATTGCGCGGCAACCCCTCGTTTACCACGGTGGAGGCGGTGACCGGCACTACCACCGTGCCCATTCAGGGGACGTACAACCGGGTGCAGGATGCCAGCGCCGCCTACAACGCCCGGGAGGGCAGCTACAGTGTGACGGTGGTGCTGGGCTATGCGGAGGGCTGATATGTGGCAATACCTGATTCCCGCCCTCAGCGCGGTCGTGGTGGCCGTTGTGGAGGCGGTGGCATACAAAGACCGGGCGCGGGCAAAAGGCCGTGAGGAGGCTTTAAAGCGCCACGAACAGCAGCGGGCGGAGGAGACCCGCCTTGCCATGGCCATGAACAGCGCCACGCTGCAACTGTGCGTGGTGACGGCCAACGCCCTGACCGGCGGCCACAACAACGGCAACGTGGAGCGGGCGCGGGAGGCGGCGCAAAAAGCCGAACGGGACTACGAGGCGTTTATTCAGCAGCTTGCGGCAAAGCAAGTGGCCAAGATGTAAAGGAGGGTCGCAATGCCTGATATCAACATCTCTGTGCGGGATAAGATCGCCGCGCAGACCGGTCGCGCCATGATGGTCTGCGACAACAGCGACTATACGCTGGTGTTCGACTTTGACGAGGAGTGGGCGGCCTACGGGACGAAAACGGCGCGGTTCCGCTGGAACGGCAGCTACGCCGACGTGGTGTTTGACGGCGACACCTGCCCGTGTCCTGCCATCCGCGACACAGCGCTGGTGCGGGTGGGAGTGTTCGCCGGTGATCTGCACACCAGCACCCCGGCCATCGTGGCCTGTCTGCCGTCCATCCGGGGCGGTGACGGTGCGCCGCTTGACCCGGAGGATGACGTGTACGACCAGATCATGGAGAAGCTGAACGCCATGGGCGAAGTCTCGCCAGAGGAGATCGCCGCCGCCGTGGAGGACTATCTGGCGGAGAACCCGGTGGATGCGCCTGTGCAGAGCGTCAACGGCCAGACCGGCGCGGTGGAGCTGACGGCCAGTGACGTGGGGGCAGCGCCTGAGACGCTGGTGGTCAATTGCTACGATAACAACGGCGGCTATTTCGTTGACTGCACTTTCACGGATATCGTGACGGTAGTCAAGGCAGGGGCGGAGGTCGTCTGTGACTTTTGGCCAAACGGGGAGAGGTTACTGCCGCTCACGTTTCAATGGGACAACACGGTCATCTTCGAGGGTTCAACGATCTTCGATAACGGCATTCCGCACGTGTTTGGTGTGCGCATCTCCTCCGATGACACCGTGGAGGTTTACAGGTACGCCACCACCACCCTCCCCAACCCACAAAAACTTACCCTCACCGGTGCGGTGGAGGCGGAGTATGACGGCAGCAGCGCGGTCACGGTGGAAATCCCCGCGGGCGGGTCGGATGACACCTCCCTCGGTATCACCGGGGCAACGGTGGGCCAGACGGTCAAGATCACCGCGGTGGACGAGGACGGGCGGCCTACCGGGTGGGAAGCGGTGGACGCGGAAGAAGAATACGAATTGATACACCAGGGCGCTACCGGCGAAACTGGCATAAGCCCTTACGAGATAGATACCGACATGAACGGCAATCCGTTCTCGCTGTCGAAATTTCGGCTGGTCTATTCATCGTATAACCCTGATGATGTGCCGATAATGGGCGCGGGTATAAATTTTAACGGGCTGTATAAAAGCTCGTTTACAACGAATGGACGGGTGACGGAGGGAGATTCGTATATTGGGCTTGTTGGCACCGCAACAGGTCTAGACAATACAAAGGGCATGCGCACTCTGGGTATCTATGAGGGCGAAGTGATTAACGGGTATCTGATTTTGAAATGGCTCGTAACCGGGAACGGCTATGATGAAGACGGAAACATTTTAGCGCTATCCGGTCAGACTGGGAATGCTTTGGCTGGAAGCTGGAACACATCGATTTCGAAAGGTCAGCTGTTTCCGGACGGCTTGCAATCGGTTGGGCTGCATTATTTTTACAACTCCATCAAAAATCTCAACGTAACGCTTACCGGAATCAGGGTATAACTCAAATTTTACAGGCCGACAGGCCGGAAAGGATGAAACAATATGACAAGAGACTGGACAAAATGGTTGAAGGCGGCGGGGATCCGCGCCGTCAAGACGGTGGCACAGAGCGCGGTGGCCAGCATCGGCACCACGG
>CAZPYK010000105.1:0-4699 GCA_964590755.1 uncultured Ruminococcus sp.
ACCTAATATTGTTTGGTGCTAACAAAGATAATAGCCCACCTCATCCACCGCTGCGCGGTCCCCCTTCCCCCACTGGGGAAGGCTTGGCGAGGGTTGGAGCGTCACCTATAGACGGAGAGATCGCAAGATTTTTATGTTGGCGCACCATGTTCGCACCAACTCCGTAGGGGCGACCTGTGGTCGCCCGCCCGGAGCTTTTGTTGCGGGCGAACGCAGTTCGCCCCTACGATGTAGCCGAATAGATCGCAAGATTTTCATCTTTCCGGCTTCGCACATGTTTGCACCTCTACCGGTAGGGCGTGCTACCTCGGCTTCGCCGAGCTGCTGCTCCCGCCGCCGAGTATCGCATCATTTTACGTATGTGCCCCATGTTCGCACCAACTCCGTAGGGGCGACCTGTGGTCGCCCGCCCGGAGCTTTTGTTGCGGGCGAACGCAGTTCGCCCCTACGATGTAGCCGAATAGAATGCAAGATTTTTATCTTAAGGCGGGAATATGACCTACAAGGAGATTTTTTTGCGCCGGTAAAAATCTTTCTCAAAAGGTATTGACTTTTGGGAATATATGGTGTATAATATCAATAGTGATAACGATTATCATTATTGTAACATAAAAACGAGCGCACGGTCGGGCGTTGCCGCCCGATACCGCCGACGCGAACAACGAAAGGACACCCGCGCAAATATGAAAAGCATGAAGAAGATCACCGAAAATATTGTATATGTGGGCGTTAACGACCACAGCACCGACCTGTTTGAGGGTCAATATCCCGTTCCGCACGGCGTGGCGTATAATTCTTACGTCATCCTCGACGACAAGATCGCGGTCATGGATACCGTCGACGCGCACTTCGCGCACGAATGGCTCACCTCCCTTTCGGCGGCACTCGGCGAGCGCCGACCCGATTATCTGGTGGTGCATCACATGGAACCCGACCATTCCGCAAATATATTCGCCTTCAAAAAGGCGTATCCCGAGGCGGCGATAGTCGCGACCGACAAGGCGTTTCGCATGATGGAGCAATTTTTCGGCACCGATCTCTCGGTCGGCGGCATCAAGATCAAGGACGGCGACACACTGTCGCTCGGAGCGCACACGCTGCATTTTGTGACCGCTCCCATGGTGCATTGGCCGGAAGTCGCGGTAAGCTTTGAGGAGCGCGAGGGCATACTCTTTTCGGCAGACGCCTTCGGCAAATTCGGCGCGCTCGACATCGATGAGCCGTGGGAGGACGAGGCAAGACGCTATTACATCGGCATCGTCGGCAAATACGGCAAGCAGGTCGAAGCACTGCTTAAAAAGGCGGCGGGGCTCGACATCAAGACGATATGCCCGCTGCACGGTCCGATATTGACAAGCGATATCGGCTATTATGTCGGTCTGTATTCAAAATGGGCATCGTATGAGCCCGAGACCGAAGGCGCGGTGATAGCATATACCTCGGTCTACGGCAACACCGCCTCGGCGGTTCATTCGCTTGCCGAAAAACTGCGCGCGTCGGGATGTCCCGCAGTGGAGGTCTACGATCTTTCGCGCTGTGATATGTCGGCGGCTGTTGCGGCGGCGTTCAGATATTCAAAGCTCATACTCGCCACCACCACATATAACGCGGGAATTTTTCCCGCAATGCGCACATATGTCAACGCGCTGACCGAGCGCGGCTTCAAAAAGCGCACCGTCGGACTCATCGAAAACGGCTCGTGGGCTCCGCGTGCCGCAAAGGAGCTGCGCGATATGCTCGCGGAATGTCCCGATCTCACCTTTACGCAAAACACCGTTACGATAATGTCGGCTCCGGACGAAAAGAGCCGCGCCGCGCTGGATGCGCTTGTCGAGGAGCTGTGCGCCGAATATATCGCCCGCCGCGGCATTGCCGAGAAGAAGACGGATCCCGCATCTCTTTTCAATATCGGCTACGGACTTTATGTCGTCACGTCAAACGACGGCGAAAAAGACAACGGGCTCATCGTCAACACCGTCAGCCAGATCACGAGCAGTCCCAATCGCGTGGCGGTGGCGATAAACAAGGCGAATTATTCTCACGCAACGATCAAGAGCACCGGCATCATGAACGTCAACTGTCTCAGCGTGGACGCGCCCTTTTCGGTATTTGAGGATTTCGGCTTCCGCAGTGGCAGAGATGTCGATAAATTTGCGGATATCGAGGTGCAGAGAAGCTCAAACGGACTTGCGGTGCTTCCGAATCATATAAATTCCTATATGTCGCTGCGTGTGGTCAAGTATATCGACCTTGACACGCACGGAATGTTTATCTGCGAGGTCGACGAGGCGCGGGTGCTTTCGGAGCGCGAGACCATGACATACACCTATTATCAAAAGAATGTCAAGCCCCGCCCCGAGGCGACGAACAAAAAAGGCTTTGTTTGCCGCATCTGCGGATATGTCTACGAGGGCGACGAGCTGCCCGCCGATTTCATTTGCCCGCTCTGCAAGCACGGCGCCGAGGATTTCGAGCCGCTGGCATAAGCGCAAGAGTGTCGGTATCGGGGCACCGCCGATCGTCGCGTTTTTCTGCGGTGTCGCTCAATGTTCGCACCGCCCCCACGGCGTGCACAATCTATCCGGCTATGCCGTAGGGCGTAGAAATAATATTTATCGGCTCGGTAACCTAAACGATGGAATCTTATCCAACTAAATTCCGAACCGTTGCTCCCGCCGGAAGATAAAAATCTTGCAATCCACACGGCTACATCGTAGGGGCGAACTGTGTTCGCCCGTCGAGAAACGGTGTTGCGGGCGACCACAGGTCGCCCCTACGGGAGAGGTGCGAACATGGAGCGCCGTGATATAATAATCCCGGATGACGCAAAAACGCCACCCGAGCTTAAAAAATCACCCGAGTTTAAAAAAAGGTATTGACAAACTCGTTTTTATGTGATATAATAATAACAGTAATGATTATTGATATTACAATGAGGTCACAAATGAGCACGATCTTAAAGCATTCAAGCCAACGCGAGGCGTTGTTAAAGCTGCTGAAGAGCGTCGACTGCCATCCGAGCGCGGAATGGCTCTATTCCGAGCTTAAGCGGGATATGCCGCGGCTGAGTCTGGGCACGGTATACCGCAATCTGGGTGTGCTTTGCGAGCGCGGCGAGGCGATCCAACTCAATGTCGGCGACGGAACGGTGCATTACGACGCCAACACCCGAGACCACAATCATCTTTTCTGCACCGAATGCCGCAAGCTTTACGATCTGGGAGGCGACGACATGTCGGATATCGATCGCACGCTTGCGCAAAAATAC
Organism: uncultured Ruminococcus sp.; assembly: GCA_964590755.1. Taxonomy (GTDB): domain Bacteria; phylum Bacillota; class Clostridia; order Oscillospirales; family CAG-272; genus CAG-390. The sequence goes on from CAZPYK010000105.1 coordinate 3,269, forward strand.
GATGTGTCGATCGCATCACATTCCTTTGTCTTTTACGGCCTTTGCCGTGAATGTAATAAATATAAAAAAAATTAATTTACAGGAGAAATGTTATTATGAAAAAATTTGTATGTCCCGTTTGCGGTTATGTTCACGAGGGTGACAGCGCCCCCGAAAAATGCCCCCAGTGCGGCGTTCCCGGCTCCAAGTTCACCGAGATGAAGTCGGATTCTCTCAACTACGCCTGCGAGCATGTCATCGGCGTCGGCGCCAAGGGCAAGGTCGAGGATGATGTTTATGAAGGACTCAAGGCAAACTTCGAGGGTGAATGCACCGAGGTCGGCATGTACATAGCAATGAGCCGCCAGGCTATCCGCGAGGGATATCCCGAGATCGGCGCCTTCTATCTCCAAGCGGCACTTGAGGAAGCCGAGCACGCCGCAAAGTTTGCAGAGCTCCTCGGCGAGGTCGTGACCACATCCACCAAGAAGAACCTCCAGCTGAGAAGCGAAGCGGAATGCGGCGCAACAGCCGGAAAGTTCGAGCTCGCAAAGCGCGCCAAGGAGCTGGGCTATGATGCCATTCACGACACCGTCCACGAGATGGCAAAGGATGAGGCTCGCCACGGCCGCGGCTTCGAAGGCCTCCTCAAAAGATATTTTTAAGCTCGGGTGACGTTGGATCTATATCTGATGTTCATACCCCGATGGTCGGCTCGGAATTTAGCACAGATAAGATTTCATCATTCCGGTTACCTCGCGCGAGTTCAAATGCTTACGCATTTGAACTCCATAGTGAGATAAAAATCATATCTACTATACCAATTTAGATAGCACGGAACATGTAGAACCATGCAAATGAAGGACTTCGTTACCATATCTGCTACACCAATATAGGTAGCACATAATAAAAATATCCCGGGTGGCGCTTTCGCGTCATCCGGGATAATTATATCACGGTGCACTATGTTCGCACCGCACATCGTAAGCCTTCCCCAGTGGGGGAAGGGGGACCGCGCAGCGGTGGATGAGGTGGGCTACGCAGTGTGTTCGCACCGCACGGTGTTAGGTACTCGTTCCAACGCACCATGTTCGCACCTCTTCCGTAGGGGCGACCTGTGGTCGCCCGCAAACCAACTCACGACGGGCGAACGCAGTTCGCCCCTACGATGTAGCCGGAGAGAATGCAAGATTTTCATCTTCCGGCTTCGCACATTGTTTGCACCTCTACCGGTAGGGCGTGCTACCTCGGCTTCGCCGAGCTGCTGCTCCCGCCGCCGAACATCGCATTATTTTACGTATGTGCACCATGTTCGCACCGCACATCGTAAGCCTTCCCCAGTGGGGGAAGGGGGACCGCGCAGCGGTGGATGAGGTGGGCCACGCAGTGTGTTCGCACCGCACGATGTTAGATATTCGTCTTGACAATCCCTCAGTCGGCTGCGCCGACAGC
>CAZPYK010000106.1:0-4669 GCA_964590755.1 uncultured Ruminococcus sp.
AAAATCCATATAAAACGAAAGAGGAACTACAATGGCAAAATTTGAAACCGGCAAAATTCGCAATATCGCTCTGCTGGGACACGGCGGATGCGGTAAGACCTCCTTTGCGGAGGCGATGCTCTATATAAGCGGAGGAGCAGACAGACTCGGAAAGACCGCTGACGGAAATACCGTTTGCGACTACGACGCCGAAGAGATCAAAAGAAAATTTTCCATCTCGACCTCGGTTGCACCCGTGATCTGGAAGGATTGCAAGATAAATGTGCTCGACACGCCCGGATATCTTGATTTTGTGGGTGAGGTAAAGCAGGCGCTGCGCGTTGCCGGCAGTGCCGTGATCCTTGTTGATGCAAAGTCCGGCGTTGAGGTCGGTACCGAGCTGGCATGGGATTATGCGGACGAGATAGGCGTTCCCAAGGTGTTCTTTATAAACAAATATGACGATAACGAAGCAAACTTCGATAAGGTGTTTGCTCAGCTCAAGGAAAAATTCGGCAGCTCGGTCTGCCCGATAGTCGTTCCCGTAAAATCGGGCAAGGAGATACAGTTCGTCGATCTCATTGACATGAAGGCATCGAAATACGACGCAAAGGGCGTTAAGGTGGAGATACCGCTGAGTGCCGAGCTCCAAGCCGCCGCCGAGAGCCATAAGACCGACTTTAACGATGCTATCGCCATGGTCAACGAGGACATAATGATGAAGGTCCTTGAGGAAGAAGAGATAACCCGCGAGGAAGCCGCAACGGCTATCCACGACGGCATCGTATCCGGTACCATAGTTCCCGTATTCTGCGGTTCTGCGACAACGCTTGCCGGTATATCCGAGATGCTTGATTCCGCCGTCAGCGCGTTCCCGAAATTCACATCCAAGGGCACCGCGGCTCTTGAGGACGGCTCGGCAGCCAAGGTCGATCCCAAGGGCTCTGCCGCGATATTCGTCTTCAAAACGGTCGCAGACCCGTTCGTCGGAAAAATGTCCTATTTCAAGGTCATGAACGGCACCGTCAAGAAGGATATGACCCTTAAGAACCTTACCACCGACGCAAGCGAAAAGATGGCTCACATCTACACGCTCAAGGGCAAGAACCAGACCGAAGTCGACGAGCTGGCGTGCGGTGACATAGGAATGATCGCAAAGCTTTCCAACACCAACACCAACGACACTCTGCGCGAGAGCGGCAGCGAAAAATATGCGGCGACGGTCTATCCGACCCCCAATATGACGCAGGCAATGATACCCGAGACCGCAAAGGACGAGGGCAAGATCTCTCAGAGCATGGCAAAAATGATCGAGGAGGATCTTACGATTAAATATGAGACCGACCCCGATACAAAGCAGATAGTCATATCCGGACTTGGCGACATGCACCTTACCATTTTGGCGGCAAAGCTCAAAAACCGTTACGGTGTATCGATAAAGCTTGCCGCGCCCAAGATCGCTTATCGTGAGAAGATAACCAAGACCGTTGATATCCACGGCAGACATAAAAAGCAGAACGGCGGATCCGGTCAGTTCGGTGACGTTTGGATCAAGTTCTCTCCCGGAGAAGCCGAGGGGCTCACATTTACGGTATCGGTCGTCGGCGGTGTCGTTCCGAAGAACTTCAACCCAGCGGTCGAAAAGGGCTTGCAGGAGGCAATGGTAAAGGGCGCCGCGGGCTTCCCGATGACGCATCTTGCCGCAGATCTGCACGACGGCTCTTATCACCCTGTCGACTCGGATGAGATCTCCTTCAAGACTGCCGCTCAGTTGGCTTACAAGCAGTGCCTGCTTGAGGCCGCGCCGGTAATTCTTGAGCCAGTCGGCGAGCTTGACATCACCGTTCCCGAGGGACTGGTGGGCGACGTTATGGGTGACCTCAACAAGAGACGCGGAAGCATTATGGGTATGGATGCCGCCAAGAAGAAGGGTTATACCGTCGTTCACGCTATAGCTCCCAAGGCGGAGGTCATGGATTATCCCATAGCTCTGCGTGCAATGTCTCAGGGACGCGGATCGTTTACATTCACCGTAAACGATTATGCGGTCGTTCCCGCCAACATAGCACAGAAGATAGTCGAGGATTACAAAAAATCTCAAGACGCTTGATGAATGATGAATAAATACACCGTGGGGCTGTGGCTTTTGCGACAGCCCCACGGTCGATATACCGAAAATGTAAAAAACGGAGTCGGATGTGAAAAACGATAAGTCTCTTTTTTATGGAATGCGTCAAAAAAAATACTGGTGTGATATTTTGGCAATATCCGTTCTTTTGTCGTTCAGCGTGATCTCGGGATGTGTGAATTATCTGACGGTTGACGAGAGTCTGACCTTTGCCAATATCCTGCTTTCCTTCCTTCAGCTTGCGTTGTGGGCGGTGTGGGCGTATTTTGCATTGGCGGGCAGGGGAGTGCTTGATGCGGCGAGGATCTTTTATTCGCTCTGTTTTGCTTTGTCGACACTGGCATCGGCGACTTTGCTTCTCATGTCCTTGACAGCGACGGGAGCCGACGGTGCGGCGGTAGTTATGCTTATCATCTGCTCGCCGATGTACGGCCTGTGCCTTTTTGACGGCGAAGTATATATATTAAACGAGCTTATAATGCTGATCTCATCGGCGCTTTGGTTGATGTTGCCGTTCGTTTTCGGGCGGATCGAAAAAAAGAAGAACGCTCGGCGGAAAGCTCGCAAGTGAAGAATGATAAAATAATCGGGCTGTCGCATTAAGACAGCCCGATTATTTTATATCTATCTTATCTTCTCTTGCCGGTGTTCGGACGCCGCGAATCTGTGGGGGTGTTCACGATGTCTCCCGCGCGGGTCAGAGCCATTTTTGTCAGCATGGGACCGACAAGCTCGTATATCAGAACGCCGAAGAGCACGATGTTTCTGATTATTGCTCCTTCGTCGCCCAAAGCACCTACCGTTTGCGACATTCCGAGTGCTACACCCGCTTGCGGCAGCAGCGTTATTCCGAGATTGTCGACGATCGGCTTATCACACTTCATGAGCTCACTGCTCCACTTTGCGCCGAGGATCTTTCCCGCGGAACGCGAAAGTATATATGCAATGCCGATCCCGACGATCGAAATGTCGGTGAACACGTCAAGTTCGAGCTCGGCGCCGCTGACAACGAAGAAGAGAATGAACAACGGACCGGTCCAAGCGTCGGCGCGTTCCATGATCTCTTCGGAAAAGTCGCAGACATTGCAAAATACCGTTGCGACCATCATGCAGACGAGCAGACTTGAAAAGCTTACATGCACGGGGCCGAGACTGAATTCAAGCTTTGAAAGCGCGACAGACAGAATAACGACGGTCACGGCGAGTGAGAGTCGCTTGCTTTTTGAGTGGAAGAAGCGTTCGAACCATGAGAACATATATCCGATCACAAGTCCGATCAAAAGCGATGCGAATATCTCCACCAGCGGGTTCACGGCTATTGAGATTATGTCAAAGCTGCCCTCATGCATTGCTTTGGCAATTCCGAAGGAAACTGCAAAAACTATAAGTCCCACGGCGTCATCAAGCGCGACGATCGGAAGCAGAAGGTCGGTCAACGCACCGCGCGCCTTGTATTGACGCACGACCATCAGGGTCGCGGCGGGGGCGGTTGCGGTGGCTATCGCGCCCAATGTTATGCAAGTCGATATGGGCAGCTTGTCACCGAGTATGAAATGCAGAGCAATGAGCACCACATCGACGAACACGGTGGCGGTCACCGCCTGAAAAACGCCGATAACAAGAGCCTGCTTGCCTATGTGCTTGAGCTCCTTGAGGCGGAATTCGTTACCGATAGAGAATGCGATAAAGCCGAGAGCCACATCGCTGATAAGTCCCAATGCCGTTACGGCATCGACGGAGGTGAAGCCTATGCCTTCGATTCCGAGCTTGCCCAAGCAATACGGACCGATAAGAATGCCCGCGACAAGATACGCGGTGACCGCGGGAAGCTTTAACGGCTTTGCGGCGCGTGAGAGCGCGAGTCCCGCTATCAGTGCGACAGCGATACCGAGAAGAGTGGTCATGAAAAATAAGTCATTCCTTTCAGAACAGATCTTTTTATTTATTGCCGTTGCCCGATGCTTCGGACAACAAACACATAATATAGCACTTTTGCGACGATTTGTCAAGCCGAAAAATAAAAAAGATGCGAAAAGCGGCGATAAAAACGGACTTTTGAATTAATTTTTTTTCGATAAATGATTTTTTTTCACAGTTGTTTATTCTCTGTGACACAAAGGGAATCTATAATATATTTCGAATAATGTATTTTTCGAATCGCAGAATGAAGATGAAGAAGAAGGTGTCAATGTGAGCGCAGCGGAAAAGAATAAAAAGAAAAATAAAGGCAATGCCGTCTTGCGTGCCAAAACGGCGCGGGTCATGTCGTCGATTGCCGTGTTGCTGTTGCTTGCGGCGGTGCTCGGCTTGAGCGCGATATTTGTGCTCGGGGAGGCTGTGGCGTTCTCGGAGAGAGAACGTATTGTGTCTGCCGAAGAGGCGATAGGGCTCGGCAACTTCGATTGCATTTTGGTGCTCGGCGCGGGAGTTCGCGACGACGGCTCGCCGTCCGATATGCTGTACGACAGAATCGCCACTGCGGTTTCTCTCTACGAAAGCGGAGTCTCAACGCGTCTGCTGATGTCGGGAGATCACGGCAGACGTGATTACGATGAGGTCAAA
>CAZPYK010000107.1:0-4669 GCA_964590755.1 uncultured Ruminococcus sp.
TCCCCTTCTTTTCTTTTCCTCACGGTAAGGGGATTTTACTTTGGCAACTTACCGGCGTGAAAAAATACGAAAATCGGCAATAAGCGAAAAAAAGGTATTGAAAAATCGATCGGATTGTGGTATACTAATTATGTAAATGCCATGATGAAGTTTGCCGTTGCGCATCAGCGATCCAAAGAGAGACCGACGCGGCTGAGAGCGGTCGTTCGCGCGCAATCGGCGTTTCGCTTCGGAGCAGAAAAGGTCAAAGCCGCCGCGGGCGGTCGGTAGCTTTTTCCGGAGACCCCGTCATAGGTCAAAAAAGTGTCGGCGCCTCGGCGTCGGAATTCGGGTGGTACCGCGGACACAGCTCCGTCCTGAAAAAGGGACGGGCTTTTTTGTTTGCCGAACTCCCAAAGCTGCACTCCCACAATATGAAAGGAAGTATCATAAAAATGAAAGAAATTCTTCAAAAGATCCGTGAGGATGCGTTGACGAGGATATCGGCGGCGGATGCGGATCTTGAAAATCTCAGAGTGCGATATCTCGGAAAGAAGGGTGAACTCACCGCAGTCCTTCGCGGAATGGCGGGACTGTCGGCGGATGAGCGTCCCGTGGTGGGGCAGCTTGCCAACAAGATACGCGCCGAGATAGAAAGCGCCCTTGCGGAGCGCGCTGCCGCTCAAAAGCAGAAGGCGCTTGAGGCACAGCTGCTTGCCGAGCGCGTGGACGTTACGGTCCCCGGCAACGCTCCCGCCATCGGGCACAGCCATCCGCTTACCGTTGTAAGACGAGACCTGGAGGAGATATTCCTGGGGCTTGGCTTTTCGATAGCCGAGGGACCGGAGGTCGAATACGACTATTACAACTTCCAAGCCTTGAACATTCCCGAAAATCATCCGGCGCGCGACACGCAGGATACCTTTTATATTACAGACAACATCCTTCTGCGCTCTCAGACTTCTCCCGTGCAGGTCAGAGTCATGGAAAAGCAGAAGCCGCCGATACGCATAATCTCCCCCGGGCGTGTTTATCGTTCGGACGACGTTGACGCAACGCACTCTCCGCTCTTCCATCAGCTGGAGGGTCTGGTCGTGGACAGAGGCATCACCATGGGAGACCTTAAGGGCATGCTTGAACTGTTTGCCAAGAACATGTTCGGCGAGCAGACGCGCATTCGTTTCCGTCCGCATCACTTCCCGTTTACCGAGCCGTCGGCAGAGGTGGATGTGTCCTGCTTTGCCTGCGGCGGCAAGGGCTGTCGCCTCTGTAAGGGTGAGGGCTGGATAGAGATACTCGGTGCCGGCATGGTGCATCCGCATGTTTTGAGCGGCTGCGGTATCGACCCCGAGGAATATTCCGGCTTTGCCTTCGGGCTTGGCATCGAGCGTATCGCAATGCTGAAATATCATATTGACGATATGCGCCTGCTGTACGAGAACGATATCCGCTTTATCTCACAGTTTTGATAACGATGGACGTAAATAAAAAAGCTAAGCTGCTTGCCGAGGCGGTCGATTGGACACTGCTCACTGTCGGCACATTGCTGTTGACCATAGGTGTTTACTTCTTTAAATATCCCAACAATTTTGCAATGGGCGGAGTCAGCGGTCTTTCGGTGGTTTTGGGCAAAGTGATATCCTTTATCACACCTGCCGAGATCGTTTCGATACTCAATATAGTATATCTGATAGTCGGCTTTATCTTCTTGGGACGCAAGATCGGCGTGCGCACCGTTTATTGCAGTCTGCTTTTTTCCGCGGCGCTTTCGGTGCTTGAGCGTTTTGTGCCGCTTGAAGCGCCGCTTACCGATCAGCCCTTTTTGGAGCTCTGCTTTGCCGTGCTGTTGCCCGGCGTGGGCTCGGCGCTTGTTTTCAACCGCGAGGGTTCGACCGGCGGCTCGGATATATTGGCATTGATACTCAAGAAATACCTGCGCATAGAAGTCGGAACTGCTCTGCTTTGTGCGGATCTCGTGGTGGTATTGTCGGCGTTTTTCGTATTTGATGCAAGAACGGGGCTTTATTCGTTGCTCGGCTTGCTTGCCAAGGCGTTTTTGATAGACTCGGTGATAGAGAGCATAAATATATCCAAGTTCTTTATAATAGTTACCTCTAACCCCGAGCCGATAGTCGCTTATATCGAATCGACGCTGCACCGCGGGGCAACCGAATGGGACGGCATCGGCTGCTATACCGGCGAAAAGCGCACGCTCATACTCGTGGTAATGAACCGCGCCCAGGCGTCGACCATGCGCACCTTCGTTCACACGGTGGACAAAAATGCCTTTGTGCTTATATCAAGCTCAAGCGATATCATAGGCAAGGGCTTCAGACAGACGGCGTAATGCTTGAAAAAACATATTTTTCGGGCAGTCGGACCGGCAGATCGGTGCGATAAAATGGTTACAAAAATGAAAGGAGCTCCTCCATACGCAGGAGCAAGGTCAAGGTCATGATATTATCTCTTGAATGGCTCTCCGAATTTGTTGATACGGCGGGCATAGATACAAAACAATTTTGCGACAGAATGACAGCCACCGGCTCAAAGGTCGAGGGCTATGAGGTGCTCGGCGAGAGCATTCAAAATGTTAAGGTGGGCAGAATAGTCGCTCTGCGCCGCCATGAAAACAGCGATCATCTGCAGATATGCGACATTGACATCGGCGAGCCGGAAACGGTTCAGATCGTTACCGGAGCACAAAATGTTTTTGAGGGCGCTATAGTTCCCGCGGCGATAGCGACCGCACATCTGCCCGGCGGCGTGACCATTAAAGCGGGAAAATTGCGCGGCGTGGCTTCAAACGGTATGCTTTGCTCGATAGAGGAGTTGAACGTGACCGAGCATTATATGCCGGGTGCCGCCGCGGACGGAATCTTGATACTCGGCGAGGAATTCGCCCCTATGATAGGTCATGATATCCGCGAGGCGCTTCGCCTTTCGGATACCGCAGTTGAGTTTGAGATCACGCCCAACCGTCCCGATTGCCTTTCGGTCATCGGTCTGGCGCGCGAGGCGGCAGTCTCCTTCGATCGCGAGCCGAGGTGGCATGCCCCTTCGGTCAAGGGCGCGGGGGACGGAGATAAGATCGAAAACTATCTTTCGGTAAAAATTGACGATACCGAGCTTTGCCCCAGATACACCGCACGTGTGGTGAAAAATGTAAAGATAGCTCCGTCGCCTCTTTGGATGAGGGCGCGTCTGCACGCCTCGGGCGTCAGACCCATCAACAATATCGTCGATATAACCAACTATGTCATGCTTGAATACGGTCAGCCGATGCACGCTTTTGATTACAAATGCCTTGACGGCTCGGCGATCACCGTGCGTCGCGCACGCGACGGCGAGAGCTTTTGCTCGCTTGACGACAAGGATCACACCCTTGACTCCTCCACGCTCATCATTTCGGATGACAAGAAGGCGGTGGCGCTTGCGGGCATAATGGGCGGAGCCAACAGCGAGATCACGTCCGATACGGCGACTGTGGTTTTTGAAAGCGCCAACTTCAACGGAGCATCCGTCCGCGTTTCCGCCAAAAAGCAGGGCATGCGCACCGAAAGCTCGGCTCGCTTTGAAAAGGGACTTGACCCCGAAAATACGCTTGCCGCCATCGAGCGCGCCTGTGAGCTCGTCGAGCTGTTGGGCGCCGGAGATGTGGTCGACGGCATCATAGATCTTTATCCCGGCAAAAAGGAGCCGAGATGCGTGGGCTTTGACGCCGCAAGGATCAATGCCTTCCTGGGCACCGAGGTCCCCGAGGATTATATGCGCCGCACGCTGGCCGCTCTCGGTTTCATTGTGCGCGAAAAGGATGTCACCATCCCTTCATGGAGAGATGACGTGCTTGGCATGGCTGACCTCGCCGAGGAGGTCATACGCATGTACGGCTATGACACGATAAAGTCAACTCAGATATGCGCTCGCACGACCGAGGGTCGCCGTTCGCCGAAGCAAAAGTTTGAGCTGAAGCTTGAACGTGCGCTGCTCGGAATGGGTATATCCGAGATAGAGACCTTCTCCTTTATCAGCCCGAAGTATTACGACAAGATCTGCCTTGCGGCGGACGATCCGCGTCGCCGTTCGGTGGTGATACGCAATCCCCTGGGAGAGGACACGAGCGTAATGCGCACCACGGCTCTGCCTTCGATGCTTGAGGTGCTGGCGCGAAACAATAACTTTAACAATGAGGATCTCAGGCTCTACGAGATGGCAACCGTTTATCTTCCCGGAGAGGAGGGCGAGCTGCCGAACGAGCCCACGTCGCTGACTGTCGGAATGTACGGAAACTGCGATTTCTACACCGTCAAGGGTGTGTGCGAAAGCCTTACGCGTCTTGTCGGTGCCGAGGTGAGCTTTAAGGCACGCACCGATGATCCCACCTTCCATCCCGGAAGATGTGCATCGATACTTGCGAATGACGGAGCTTATATAGGCGTGGTCGGACAGATCCATCCCGCCGTTGCGGCAAATTACGGCTTCGGCTTCCCGGTATATGTTGCCGAGATAGATGTTCCGACGCTTATGGAGCACCAAGGCGGCGAGATCGAATATCGTCCGTTGCCCAAATATCCCGCGGTCACGCGTGACCTTTCCTTCGTTTGCGACGAAGCGCTTGAGGTCGGCACCGTTGAGGACACGATCAGACGCGCCTGCGGCAAGCTGGTCGAGGACATAAAGCTGTTCGATATCT
>CAZPYK010000108.1:0-4652 GCA_964590755.1 uncultured Ruminococcus sp.
AATACCCAGTAGAAATTATAAAACTATAAAAAAGCCTTATTATAAATAAATTATACTAAAAATTATTATATAAGTCAAAAAAGTGGAAATGCCCTAAAGCACTTCCACTTTTATCTATTGCCGCAAGTTGATTTTATGGGGATTGTATGCTATAATATCCGCTGACTGCGACACTTTCCAGTTGTTGGGAGGTGATTTCAATGTCAGAGATTATAGCCTTTGTATTATCTGTGCTGGCAAGTGTAGTTGCCTACTACATTTGTAAGTGGTTGGATAGATAATACATACAACCGCAGTCCCCAGCCCAACGGAGTAGTTCACCGATAACGAACAAGAACCCCCTATGAGTGCCTACCTCATAGGGGGTTCGCTTTTGTTTCAATGCCAGATATGTTATAGCCTTTGCCTGATACTATTATAGCACGAATTACAAAAAAATCAACCCTGTTCTGATTTCAATTCTTTTTTATACTTATAATAAGTGTTTCGGGCAAGCCCTGTAAGCTTCATTATCTCGCTATCCGCAAGCGAACCACCAAAATCTTTACTGTGCTTTTGGATTATCTCTTTGGCGGCAACGCTCTTTTTCGTGGTAAGCTTTGTTCCTTCTTTTAGTCCTATCTGCTTTCCGTGAAGTCGGGCGGTTTCCAATCCTTCCTTGGTTCGTTGGTGTAAATCTTCGACTTCTTTCATAGACTGCTCAAACGCAAGCCGTATCTGCTCTTTAGCAAGTTCCAACAGATAGCGGTTGATACCTTCAAGTATGAAGTCAACGGAACTTCCAGTAAGCGGAATAGCCTTTTCTTTTGCGGCTCTGAATGTGTCTGTGTTTATGTGTGGCTCTTTTAGAAACACAAGGTTCACGCCACGGCCATATAATTCTTCATAGGCGGCAAATCCTTCCTCTGCGTTGCGGCTCATTCGGCTAACGCTATCAAATACAATGGTATCTCCACTCTTTGCCTTTTGGAATAGCTTGTTCCACTCTTTTCTATCAATGGTAGTTCCAGTATAGGCTTCTTGAACAATGGTAGCGGTGGGATAGGCGGCTTTGATATTCCGTATCTGTCTATCAATGCTTTGTTTCTTTTGGCTGATACGGCAATAGCCATAAGTATTATTTGCCATATATTTCCCCTCTGTTAGTATCAAATGAACCGTTCGGTTGTTTTGATACTTGTATTATACCTCCAACGGGCTATAATGTCAATAACTTTTGATACTATTTTTATATACGGTTCTTTTGATACTAACAGATTTATATAATAGCAGGGGTTTTATACCCCTGCTATTATTGGCTATTCCTATTAGCTTTCATATAGCTTTGATAGATTTTACAAGCACCGAAAAAGTCTTTTTTACCAATCAGTTCATTGAACTGGTTTAGTTTTTCCTCATCGGCTTTCAGTGCTTTACGCATTTCATCAACGGTTATCCCCTCTTTCTTTTCTTCCATCATCGGGGCATAGCCACTCTTTAGATAGAACTCAATCAAAACTCTTTCGCTTTCAGTCTGTTCTACATTCGTGTAGATAATAAGTTGTTTTTTCTTGCCATCCAAACGGAAACTTTCGGGTTTATGTGCCATAGTATCAATCCCTCTCTATTTATGTTTTTATATTACGGCTAAAGCCGTTATTCATTTGTAGGCTTGCTGAATAGCATTTTCCAAAACCCCTTCTTGGGTTCTGGCTGCGGTGTCTGTTCCTCAATCTGCGGCGGTGGTGCTTTATCCAATGCGGCAAGGGTTTGTTGGTTGGTGGTTGCCGCAAGTGCTTTTATCGCAATGTCGGCGTTCTGTTTAGCGATTGCCGCAAGCTGTGTTGCCTGTTCCGCAATCAATCTATCTTTCTCTTGGATTATCGCTTTCAGTTCGTCAATTTCCTTCAAAAGATACAATTCAACCGTGGTTGAAATTGGTTGACTGGTTGACTGCTCTTGGTTGACTGGTTGACTTGCTTTCGCATCTTGGCAACTGGCTTTTTCGGTGTCAACCTTGGTTGACTGGTTGACTACTTTTGGTTGAAAATGGTTTACTGCCTCTTTGCTTATAAGTTTCTTGCCATCTTCCTCTATGACATAGGCGGCAAGCCTACCATTTTTTATGCTTTTATAGACTGCTTGCTTTGATATTCCTGCGGCGGCGGCGAACTCTACAACAGACAAATATTGTCCCATTGTCAATCAGTCCTCCCATAGCTTCATTTGTTCTTTGAGTTCCAAAAAGTCTTTGTCCCATTGGTGTCTGCTTGGGATAGTTCCTTTCAAGTATAGCTGTGCGGCGTGATACTGTCCGTCCCAACCATCTGCCTTTTGGACGATGAACAAGAACCCTGTAATTGTTCTGCCTTCTTTTATTGGCATATACTCAATATCAATATCAGTAAAACGATTGATTTCATCTAATGATTTATCTATTACATACCTTTTGAAGTCTGCCATCTTTGGATATTCATTTTCAAGCATAAGCATTTCACGGAGATTCGATACGGATATTTCAACCTTTCCTATGTATTCATAGCTTTTCAGCAATTCATACAATCGCAAACTGAACTTTGATTTCAAGGCAAGAACGGCAATCAATTCATACTTTGTAAAGTTTTCCTTCATCTGTAAGAGGTATGGTATCATATCTCTATCCAGACGGACTTTCACCTTGCCTTTATCTGGATATATGAACGGTTTTTCTATCCACGCCACAAGCGTTTCGCTTTTGTCGGGTAGCGTAATCCACATACTTTTATCACGCAAATGCTTTATTATTATCTTTAGTTGCGACAGGTTGGGGCGATAATAAATGCCGCACACTTCGCAAAACTCTTTTATATCAAAATCATACTCGAACAAATCTGTGTCAGTTGGTTTTATCTTAGAGATTAGATACAGGACAATCTTTTGCTCTGTTATACTCAATGAAAAGCGGTTTTTTCTAATCAAATCGTTGCTCTTTACAACCAAAGAATACCGCTGTTTCTGCTTTTCTTCCTCTGTCATAAAACACACCACCTTCTTTTGGTAGTGTATCATAGAATGGTGGAAAAGTAAATGGGTTTTTCCACAAATGTATGTTTTTTTTCCACCTTTTGTATGTTTTTTTTCCACCTTTTGTATGTTTTTTTTCCACCTTTAGACGGCGATACTATATTATAAATAAAATAATATAAATAATATAAATATATATAGCAAAAAAGATTTTTGATTTTGAAATTACGCTTTCCAAATCCAATACCGCCTGTTTCTCTTGGAATACTCTGCGGCGGCTCTGGTGGCTTTCTGTGCGGTTTTTGGCGTGGGGTGGGGGTAGTTCACCTGTAAATGCCAACCGTTCGGGTGGCGGCTCTCTACACGCCGCAGACAACATGAGGGTAGGTGGGGCATGGTATTTGGGAAAAGAAAATGATTATTCTTATCGCAAGGTTATTGTCTGGCTTTTACCCTTTCCAAATGTGCGTTGCGTTTTGGGTTGACGGATAAGATTTTTCAAGGGCAAAACTGATAAATCAAGCTGTTTATTTTTTCAGTATAGGTGTAGGGCAGAACTGTGAACGATGAAAGAATGTCTTATAAATCACGGTCAAATCTGTTCAATTTATCCTTCAGAACTTTCAGTAAATACAGGTCGGAAGGGATAGTAGAGTAAAAAATACAAAAAATAAAAAATTGATAAAGGAGGTAGTCCCAAATGAAAAAGGATTACAAGAAACTAACTATTCTAATTGAACCCAATCGCTTTGAGCAGGTGAAGAAACTTGCTGACAAGTAGTATCTAACGGTATCAGCGTATGTCCGTAAGGCTATTGATAGCTTTGTGTTCGATGAAATGCGGCAGGAGGTTGAACCCAATGGCGACAACAAGTAAGCAGTTAGCGGCGGCGTTGCGGCGGCGTGAAGTGATTGCCGCACACAATAAGCTATACCCACAAGCAGAAAACAGCCTTGCCGCAATCCATAGTAGCATTATAGAAGAACTTGAATAGCGGCAAATCAACTCGCTTTTGGAGCGACTGATACAAGAAAAGGTTGTTGCGGCTCTTGGCGAAGTTGATATAAATGTTATCGTTGACGGTGAAAAAATATCTTCGGCGATAGCTAACGAAATAACACGGGAATTACGATAAGGAGGGCAATGTAATGATAAAGAACTATAATTTCCATAAGCCCAATAATGGCAAGGAAGGCGAACACTTAGCAAAGTAGTGGCTAGAAAGCCGTGGTTGGCGTGTGGAGGATGTAAGCAATGCCCCAGAATATTGGGGGCAAGATATAGACTTGCTTTGCCGTGATGATGAAGAAGTCATTTCGGTTGAGGTAAAGTGGGATTACAATATTGGAAATACTGGAAATATGTTTATAGAAACAACAACCGATATTGACGAAGGGAAAGTTGGTTGGTATGGGTTTTGCTGTGCCGATTATATTTATTATGGAGATGGCAAGAACAAATAGTTCTATGTATTCCGCACGGAATACCTAAAGGAATATATCGAAAACAATAAAAAGCGGCTACCATAGCGGAAAGCGGCTGATAGAAACAAGTATGGAGAAGTCAAAAAAGTTGGTGAAGGCTATCTTGTATCTATCAGCGATTTTACCCAACAATACCCAGTAGAAATTATAAAACTATAAAAAAGCCTTATTATAAATAAATTATA
>CAZPYK010000109.1:0-417 GCA_964590755.1 uncultured Ruminococcus sp.
ATTTTATGCAAGCAAGTGAGTGAAAAAGGCGTCAGCCGCGAATTGTGCGGTATTGCCTTAATTATATCACATCGGTCGGCGAAAATCAATACACCTCGCCGCGATCTGTCGAGTTTTGATGTGCAATTGTCAATGAAGTGAATTCCCCAAGTCACTTCGGCCTCAAATTCCGTTATGGAAGAATTTATTTTGGGAATTCACTCTCCTCTTTCGCTCATCCCGGAAAGGAAATTTTACTTTGGCAACTTACCGGAATTCACTATTATACGAAAACCTGTAAAAAAACAAAAAAATCAATTGACATGCGACGGTGTTTTGTGATATAATAGGTTCGGAATTTAGTTTTATGCAGAATTCTCCGTTCGGTTACCTCACCGCGCACAGCCGCGGGAGGCGCGTCTGCGCCAAAGTTTGACG
>CAZPYK010000109.1:517-4467 GCA_964590755.1 uncultured Ruminococcus sp.
TGAGGCTCGCCGATGAACGGGTTCGGAATTTAGTTTTATGCAGAATTCTCCGTTCGGTTACCTCACCGCGCGCAGCCGCGGGAGGCGCGTCTGCGCCAAAGTTTGACGTGAGGCTCGCCGATGAACGGGTTCGGAATTTAGTTTTATGCAGAATTCTCCGTTCAGTTACCTCACCGCGCGCGGGGCGCGTTAAGCTTTGATACAAAATACGGACGATTAATCGGCGATATCGGATGATGAGTTTTCGGAAGGGGCGGCAAACAGCATGAGCGTTCGCGGACGACATACATATATAGTCACCTCCTGCAAGGGCGGTGTCGGAAAATCCACCGTGGCTGCCAATCTTGCCGCAGTGCTGGCACACAGCGGGCACAGAACGCTCCTTATAGATTGCGACCTTTCGAACCGTTCTCTTGACCTGATACTCGGGCTTGAGGATCGCGTTATATACGATATATGCGATCTTACCTCCGGGTGTGTATCGGCCGACCGCGTGATCATCTCATCTGACAGAAGCGATGAGCTGTTCTTCATTTCCGCTCCGCTCGTGAACGGCGAGACGTTTACCGCCGACGGACTTTCCGATGCCGTTACGCGTGCCGCGGACGAGGTGAATGCCGAATTCGTCTTTATCGACACTCCCGGAACTGCCGACGGAATCATTTCGGTCGTTTCCGCCGTTGCCGACGGTGCGATCATAGTTGCATCCCATCAGCCCACATCGATACGCGGAGCCGAAAAAATGGGATATATCCTTTCCGAGGCGGGGGTGGACGAGCAGTATCTTATCATAAACATGTTCGATACGGATGCGGTCCTGTCGGGTGAGCGATCCGGAATAAACGAGCTTATCGATAAAACTCACATTCCGCTGCTCGGAGTCATTCCGATGTCTTCCGCTCTTGCCGCCGAGCAGGAAAAGGGAAGGCTTGCCGTCGACGGAAAGCAGACGCGACGCGGTTTTAAGGTCAAAAAAGGCTGTGCGACGGCATATGAGGCATTTTGCGAGACTGCACGGCGTCTCTGCTCGGAGCGCGTGCCCCTACTGGCAGGCGTCCCGGAACGAAAACGAAAAAAATTGCTTTACACGTGAACATGTGCGCACGATGTGCGTATGTGTGCGGAGTTAATATTTATTTGCTATTCTTTAAGGATCAAATAAACGGAAAGGCTTAGGTATTGAAATGGAAATAGCGATCATAGCACATGACTTGAAAAAAGAACTTATGACACAGTTTTGTATTGCTTATTGCGGAATACTCAGCAAGCACGAGCTGTGCGCCACGAGCATAACCGCTAAATGTATTTCCGATGCCACCGGTCTTAAGATCGAGCGCCTGCTCACCGGTTACCAGGGCGGTGAAGAGCAGATAGCGCTGAGGATCGCATATAACGAAATAGATCTGCTGCTCGATTTTCGTGACACGCGTCCCGGCTCGATAAACATGCACGAGGTCGAGCTCTTGCGCATGTGCGACCTTTACAATATTCCCGTTGCGACCAACATTGCCACTGCGGAGGCGCTCATAATTGCGCTCGATCGCGGCGATCTCGATTGGCGCGAATGCGTGAACCCCCACCACAAGAACAGCTCTGATAAATGAGTCTGCCCGCTTGCGGGATATGTCGATATGTAAGGCACTTCACAGAGAGAGGATGTTGCTGAGAGTCTTCAGTGCATGCACATCGATACCACCCGCGGGTGTCGAACGCGAATATTTTGCCGTCAGTGCGACGGCGTGAGTGAAAAGCTCGGGTGGAACCGTGCGGTATTTTGCCACACCCCGAACAGTCTTTATGACTGCTCGGGGTGTGGTTTGCTTATAATATAAAAAATCATGTTTTTTACGGAGGACAAAGATGAATATCAAATTCGGAGAAAAGCTTGTTTCCTTTGATGCGCCGATAAGCGTATATGACGCAGCGCGCGCGGCGGAGCTGATCGGACGCGAGCACATTGCGGCAAAGGTCAACGGAAAGCTTTGCGAGCTGACTCGGGTGATCGATTCGGACGCCGATGTTGAATTGCTTACCTTTGACAGTGAAGAGGGCAAGCACGTTTATCGTCACACCGCGTCGCATATCCTTGCCCAGGCGGTAAAGCGCCTTTATCCCGAGGTCAAGCTGACAATAGGACCGGCGGTGGACAACGGCTTTTATTACGATCTCGACAGCGAGGTCTTCTTCACGCCCGAGGTGCTTTCAAAGCTTGAGGCGGAGATGAAGAAGATAATCAAGGAGAACCACCGCATAGAGCGCTTTGAGCTTCCGCGCGAGGAAGCGATAAAGCTCATGACCGAGAGAGATGAGCCCTATAAGGTCGAACTTATCAACGAGCTGCCCGAGGATGCCGTGATCAGCTTCTATCGCCAGGGCGAGTTTGTTGATCTTTGCGCCGGACCGCACCTTTTCTCGACCGGTACCGTCAAGGCAATAAAACTGACGCAGTGCACCGGCGCATATTGGAAAGGCGATCAGAAGAATAAAATGCTGCAGCGCGTATACGGTATCGCCTTCCCGAGCAAGGATGAGATGAAAAAATATCTGGACTTTCTTGAGGAGGCTAAAAAGCGCGATCACCGCAAGATAGGTCGCGATCTCGATCTGTTCGATATTATGGACGAGGGACCCGGCTTCCCCTTCTTCTATCCGAAGGGAATGGTGCTTCGCAACCTGCTTGAGGATTACTGGAGACAGATCCACCGCGAGGCCGGCTATGAGGAGATCAAAACTCCCATGATACTCAGCCGCACGCTTTGGGAGACCTCCGGTCACTGGGATCATTATCAGGAAAACATGTACACCACAAAGATCGACGATGCCGATTTCGCCATCAAGCCGATGAACTGTCCGGGCGGCATGCTGGTGTACAAGCGCAAGCTTTGGAGCTATAAGGAGCTGCCCTGCCGTTGCGGCGAGCTGGGACTTGTGCACCGTCACGAACTTTCGGGTGCGCTTCATGGTCTTATGCGTGTAAGATGCTTCACGCAGGATGACGCTCATATCTTCATGACCCCCGATCAGATAAAGGATGAGATAATCGGCGTTTACAAGCTGATAGACCAAGTATATTCGGTGTTTGGTTTGCCCTATACCATGGAGCTCTCCACCCGCCCCGAAAACAGCATCGGAACGGATGAGATGTGGGAGCTTGCCACCAACGGACTCAAGGGTGCGCTTGACGAGATCGGCAAGCCCTATATCATCAACGAGGGCGACGGCGCCTTCTACGGTCCGAAGATCGACTTCCATGTGCGCGATTGCCTGGGCAGAACATGGCAGTGCGGCACCATTCAGCTGGATATGAACCTGCCCGAAAGATTCGACCTTACCTATGTCGGCGCCGACAACGAGCGTCACCGCCCTGTCATGATACACCGTGTGGTGTTTGGCTCGATAGAGCGCTTTATCGGTATTATAACCGAGCATTTTGCGGGCGCGTTTCCGCTCTGGCTCTCGCCCGTGCAGGTGAAGATACTGCCCATAGGTGCCGAGCACGAGGAGTATGCGAGAAAGGTATATGAGGCGCTGAATAATGCAGGTCTGCGTGCCGAGGTCGATGCGAGAAACGAAAAGATCGGCTACAAGATTCGTCAGGCACAGCTTGAAAAGATCCCGTATATGCTGGTCGTGGGCGACAAGGAGCGCGAGGACTGCACCGTAGCGGTGCGTTCGCGCAAGGACGGCGATCTCGGTGTGTGCGGCATAGACGAGTTCGTTGCCAAGGCGAAGGAGGAGAATGACACAAAGGCTATTTGAGGTCATTCGATGCGATGGGCTGTCTCGCTCACGTGAGGGGACAGCCCAAAGCTGTTTATGTATGATAACTGTTTTTCCGTTTTAAGGCAATACCGCACAATTCGCGGCTTACGCCTTTTTCACTCACTTGCTTGCGTAAAATCCGTCATATTTTACAAATTTCCTTCGCGTAGGATGAACTACGCGCGCGA
>CAZPYK010000110.1:0-4453 GCA_964590755.1 uncultured Ruminococcus sp.
TACTACGAAGGGGATATCCCCTTCCGATTTTTATTCCGGCTGAGTGCCCGATCGCGCCACCGGATCATATTCCTTTATATAAAATTCTATGCCGTCCTTTAAGAACCGTATCTGCTCCTGCAAATAAAATTCGTCCTCGTACAGGGCGTAATGCACGCAGGCGCGGACAAAGGTGAAGATCATCGGCCGAACCTTATCGACGGGCAGCCCGATCTTTTCGGCTACCTCGGCGGCGTATTCGGCGTAGCGCTTGTTCACGCCCTCGAAAAACTCTTTGCCGTGCTCGCGGTATTTCGGGTGCGTGTACACCTGATACATCAGGCGGTATTTTTTGCCGTGCTTTTCGGCTGTCCAATGGGGCACTTCGTTCAAAAACCGCTCGAGATCGGCGAAATCTTTCGGCGCGACCTGCATAAAATCGTCCTCGACGCGGCTCATACAATACTCGGTCGACTGCACTATCAGATCGTCGAGATTTTCAAAATAGGTGTAGAGCATATTGGCGGTACAGCCGCAGTAGCGCGCCAGTGCCCGAATGCCCGTGCCGTGCAGTCCCAGTTCGGCAAAGCCGGCATAGCATTTTTCCATCAAGTCGACCTTGACGGCGTTCCAATGTTCTTCGGTATAAAAAGCCATGTTGTCCCCAATCTCCTCGTTTCAAACGTTTGTGTCCTATTATAGCATATATTTGAAAAAATTACAATAGGTTTCCACGAAAAAATGCGGCGTGCGGGAAATTTTTTGCGTAAATCGAGATTGCTCAATGGGTATATAACAAGCGGCCGTGGCGAAAACCGCCACGACCGCTACATCAATATTCAGCAATAGATTATCTCCGCCAATACGATCTCTTCCGCGTTTGCCTTGATGCTGTTCATCTCCTGCGCCCAGTGTAGCGAATCAGCCGCTTTCAACCGCTCGTCAATGCCCGTTCGCTCTGACATTTGAGTTATGATCCATTCGACCTGATCCCGCGCTTGGACATCAATTTCGTGGAGATGTTCGTTCAAGCATCCCTCGGTCAGCAAAGTGGTGTATGTCCCGCGGCGGTGTTGTTTTAAGTAGTCAAGACGCATTCTGCCGTATTTGCCGATTTCGTAGTCGGTTTGCTCGCCGAGCGCAAGCATCGGATAATATTGTTCTCCGCGAAGTTCGTATTCAATGCCGTTTTTTGTGATATACTTTTCCATAATCGTATTCCTTTCATAATTCAATAGGCAAGGTACGGCGCGGAATATGTTTTGCCTGCCGTGAAACAGTTATTCGGTAGTTTCGTTATGAACACTCGTACCACAACCGACAAGTCCGAACTTTCAAGGTTCGGACTTGTTTTCTGTCAGTTCGGATGTTAAGAGTTCCGCTCGGGCGCTTCCACACAGATCACCTGCACAAGCTCTCCGATGGCATCATATCGATGTGTTGTTTAACTTAAAACAAGCGATGCCGAGTTCTAAAACTCGGCATCGCTCATTTTGTTGTTACACCAACCCCACATGACAGATGCCTTAAATTCTTGATTTAACCGTTTTACGAACACCTGCCCGTGGCGGCAGTTTTTTTCTTCCGGCGGTGTCAAAGGCTTGACATAGCGCACGGTGTATGCTATAATTACTATATAAGGAAATGTATTGGCTTTAATTTTTATTTAACACTTAATACATTACTGTAACACTTAATATATTACTGTCATATTCTGAACTGTAATGCCGCCGAGGGCGGCAGAATGGAGTTTTTTATGGAACGCACGTATATCAATGCCGTTGCACCCGGAAGCACGGTGAAGATCCAAGGCTTTGTCGAAAATCTGCGCAACAAGCGCACCATGGCATTTTTGGTCATTCGCGATATCACCGGAAAGATCCAGGTCACGCTCGAAAAGGAAAAAAGCGCCGAAATGTCCGCAGAGGTGGATAAGCTGACGATCGACTCGGTCGTTACCATTGAGGGCGAAGCGGTAGCCAACGATTATGTCAAGCTGGGCGGAATCGAAATAATTCCCACGTCTGTCAAGATCGAATCGATCGCCGACGCGCTGCCCATCAAGCCGGATTCGGCAATAGATTCGCGTCTCGATTTCCGCTGGGTCGACCTGCGCACCGAGCGCAACACGCTCATCTTCAAGCTTCAAACAGACATGACCGCCGCCATGCGTGAATTCTTGCTTGAGCGGCATTTTCTTGAGTTCCACTCGCCCAAGATCATAGGCGCGGCGTCCGAGAGCGGCTCGGAGGTCTTCAAACTCAATTATTTCGACCGCGACGCATATTTGGCGCAGTCGCCGCAGTTCTACAAGCAGATGGCTATGGCGGCGGGCTTTGAGCGCGTTTTTGAGGTAGCTCCCGTCTTCCGCGCCGAAAAATCGCACACCAGCAAGCATGCGACCGAATTCACCGGATTTGACCTTGAATTCTCATATATCGATTCCTTCCGCGACGTTATGAAGCTGGAGGAGGACATGATAACCTATATGATGGAAAAGATCGTGCCGAAGTATGCCGACGATATCAAGCGCCTGTTCGGGCTTGACACCGTCGTGCCCACCAAGCCCTTCCCGGTCATGAGCGTTGCGGATATCTACCGCGAGCTTGAAGCGAGATACGGCTACACGGCGCCCGAATCCGAAAAGGGAGACCTTACCACCGATGCCGAGCGCCTGACCTATAAACTGGCGCAGGATATGTTCGGTCATGAATTCCTCTTCGTCACAGATTTTTCCGCCGACAAACGTCCCTTCTACCACATGCGCAAGGACGGCGTGCCGCAGGGCTACGATCTTATCTGGCGCGGGGTTGAGATAACCTCCGGCGCACAGCGTGAGCACCGTTATGCCGAGCTTTGCGCCAATGCCGCCGAAAAGGGACTTGGCGAGGATGTCAAGTTCTACACCGAATTTTTCCGCTACGGCTGCCCGCCGCACGGCGGCTTCGGCATCGGTGTCGACCGCATGACAATGCTCTTCCTCAATATCGGAATCAAAGAAGCACAGTTCATCTTCCGCGGGCCGGATCGTCTGGCTCCCTGATATTTGATCTTAACTTTTCGAATGGCAGACGCTTCGAAAAGCTTTTGATACGGTTCAACATAAGCAACAGTCATAAATTAAGAAAGGGGTTTAAAACCATTATGAAAAAAAGATTTTTTGCCTGTGCTCTTGCTTGTATCATGATCATTCCCATGCTCTGCATCGGTGCGTCCGCCGATGATTCAATGTGGAGCAATCTCAAATTTGAGATCTTTACCCAGACCTACGGCGGCATGAACCTTGCCGAAGTCGACACCAACGGTACGCTCGGTCACGCACAAAAGACAATGCGCGGCTTTGCCGTTTCCAAGGACGGCGCGTATATCTTCGGCGGTTATCTGCACGAAGCGGGATCATCTGCAGTTGAGATGTTCGATGCCAAGACCGGCCGCGTTGCCGGAACATATGTTCACACCGAGGCTGACGGATCCTCTGTTTCCTACCCCAAGGGACTTGCCTGCGACGACCGCGGATATCTCTATGTGGGACTTGCCAGCCGCACGAACAAGGGCTTTGCCTCTATGGCCATCGTCAAGTATGATGAAAAGGGTGACGGCGGCTGGCTCAAAGAGGTCTCGCGCAACGTGTTTATCAATGTGGAGTCAACCACAAAGATAGGTGTCAACGGCGTTGCCGTATATCAGAACGCCGGCAAATATTACCTCTACATAATCGTTAACTATGATGTTGACTATCTCTACAGAATGGATGTCACCGACCCCGAAAACCCCGTTATCGACACCACATTCGGTAGCGAAGGTCGCATCGATCTTCAGAACTCCAAATATGATGTAAACGACGCAAACTACATCGACGTAGACGAGAACGGCGTTATCTACATCGGCTACAAGGGCAATTCCGCCAGCGGACTTATGGTGCTCTCTCCCGATGGCAAGGACGTCATTAAGACGGTTGCTCAGAGCAAGGGCTATGCCGTGAGAGTTTGGGAGAACTATATCCTTGTTTCCACCCAGTCGGGCCCCACGAGCATCTGCGTATATGATAAGACCACGTATGATCTTGTCGCTTCCTTCCAGCTGACAAACGACAATGTTGTCACTCGTTTTGAAGATCTGACATTTGACGGCATGAACTCAATAGTCGGAATCGAGATCGTAAACGATGTGCTTTATATCGGCGACCAGACCGGCTCGCTGTTTGACCAGATACTTATGGCTCCCTTGACAGTTGTCGGCGAGCCCATCGTCAATGCCTACATTCAGGTGCTGACCGATAGATTTGCGTCTGTCGCAACAACAGCGGCCCCCGACACGACAAAGGCTCCGGATACCACCAAGGCCCCCGACACCACAAAGGCTCCGGATACCACAAAGGCGCCCGATGAGACCAAAGCTCCCGAGACCAACGCTCCGGAGACGAATGCTCCCGAGACCACTGCGGCTGCTTCGAGCAGCGGATGCGGCTCCTCTG
>CAZPYK010000111.1:0-4400 GCA_964590755.1 uncultured Ruminococcus sp.
GCGGTCGTGAATTGGGAAAGCGTTTGGCAGATGCCTTAAACATTCCCTGTTATGAAGAAGGTAAAGTTGTCAGCCTGACTTTGGCACAGCGTCCCGGTGTCGGTATGACATTGTTTGCTTTTGATGCCGGAGAAGGTTGTCAGTACCCATGCGGCTCCGGGCGATGCTACAGTGCTTGAGAACTTCCCATTGTTCTGTCCGAAATGTAAGCAAGAAACGCTTATAGAAGAAAAGGTTTTGAGAAACTATGGTACAGACGAAAGCACCATTGAACAGCTACGAGCGTATGACAGAGAGGTGTTTAATTCGGACAGACGGTTTTATCAACGGGTACAGGAAACGGATACATACCTCGATACTATCGCAGAAAGCGAACAGACTATTGATGTAAAGTCCGTTACAAACTTGCTTGATGAAATAGAAAACGAAAATCTGTATCGTATATTGCTGACAGTAGATAAGTGTACTTTGCAAATCGTCTTACTGAAAATGCAGGGCTATTCCATAAAAGAAATTGCACCGATTGTGGAACTTACAACAGGTGCGGTTTACAAGCGATTGGACACACTCCGAAAAAAGCTGAAGCAATTTAAGGAGTAGATTGCAGTCTGCCCAAACGAGTAAAAACAAGTGCCTGTGTTTTTTCGGATATACAGGCACTTGTCTTATGTTCTCTAATGGAATTTTGCGGAAGTGTTCACTCCGCAAGCCGGCGATATTGTGTGCTATTTTGAAGGATCCGTGCTGCAGCATTCTGCCATTGTCGAATCCGTCAGCACCGGCACCTCAAACGGCAAATGCGGCAACGTTGACCTTTTGACCGTGGTATCTAAATGGGGCGCTGGTGGCCTTTATCGACACAACGGATATGAATGCCCTTATACCGATTATTTAGCAACCTCTAACATCATTTGCGACAGCATCAGCTTTTACCGTCCGGCGCACAGTTCGAACAACCAAGTGGGATATACATTCTCATCGGAGTTCACACACCGATACGGCTGCGATATGTGCGACTATGTCGAAGCAGACAAGACGCACCACGCGACCTGCACAAACATCAACGTCGACAGCGGGCATCGTTGCCACTGCGCAACCTGCAATATTACCGAGGTGGAAGCTCATTCTTGGGTCGAGACCGTTGGCGGTTATTTATGCACCAAGTGCAGAGTGACGTCCGCATCCATACCCGTGATAATGGAAAGACTGCCGGCGGAGCTGCTTGAGCTGATAGACGAGCTCTACGGCGACGCGGATGAATTTATGCTTCGCATCGACTCCGACACGGTGCTCTATTTCTCCGACGGACAGTATTACATGGTCAGATCGGCGCTTCCCGATGCCGAGCTCGGCGACATTCGCTCGGTGGTAGAAACCGAAACACAAACACAATAATTATAACTAAAAAAGCGGCTGCCTCGATGAATTGAGACAGCCGCGATTATTATTTTATTATTGTCGCGACAACGCTTATTTGATCGCCACCGCGGCGATATGAAGCTTCAAGGCGTCACTGTCGGCTTTCGCATCCCAGCCGCCGTCCGGAAGCACGCCGTCCTCTCCCGCGCCGACCACCGCCGCGACCATCATACCGTGTCGCTTCAGCGCCGCAAGGATATCCTCGGTGGGGTAATATCTTTCCGACCACTCGTCATCCGTGCGGGTATACATACCCGATCCGACATTAGTTTCTTCGAACACGGTCACACCAAAGTCGCAAATTCCGCTTTCGGCATCGAAATCATTTTGCCATGCGCAAAAGCGCTCTCTGCCATCCTCGGCGGTGTCGGGAAAAACATACGCCAGCTCTCCGTATACCTCGGAGAATTTTTTTCGCGTATTGATATCAAATATAAAAACTCCGCCCGGCACGAGATAGTTATGCACCAGTTCAAAACAGCGATCGAGATCACCGTCATCGATAAGATGATTTATCGAATCAAGACAGCACACCACGGCTCCCACGGTTCCGTAAAGCTCAAACTCGCGCATATCCTGACACAAAAGCAGCACATTCTCGCCCGCCAGCCGCGCTCTCGCCAGCTCAAGCATCTCGGGGGAAGCATCCACACCCGTCATGTCAAAACCGCGCCGCGACAGTTCAAGCGTCAGCCTACCCGTGCCGCACGCGAGATCCAACACCAGCTCCTTTTCCGCTCGCTTCGCGCCGAAGCGCTCAAATCCGTCAATGAGCAGCTCCGCCCATGCGGAATAATCCACATCCGCATTCACGGCGTCATATATTGACGCCGCTCCCATATATCCGCTCATTCGCAAAGACCTATCAGCGGATAGACATGATATATGTCTCCCGCACCCATAATCACCAGCGTGTCCCCCGCGCGTATCTCGCCGCGCAAGCATTCCGCAATATTTTCAAAATCTCCGCCCGGTATCGCACTGCCGCCCAATGCGTTTATCTCGTCGGCAAGACGCTCACAGCTCATTCCGAGCGTATCCGTCTCTCGCGCGGCGTAAATGTCTGCGACTATCGTAAGATCGGCAAGGCAGAGCGCACCGGCAAAATCCTCAAACAGCTTTGCGGTGCGACTGTAGGTGTGAGACTGAAACACACACACAATACGCCCCTCCGCCATCCGGCGAAGAGTATTCAGCGTCGCGCGCACTTCGGTGGGATGATGCCCGTAATCATCATACACCTCGGCACCGTTGAAGCTTCCCTTGTATTCCATGCGACGGTGCGCCCCCTTGAAGGCCGACAACCCGCGGGATGATGCCTCCGGCTCAAGACCGCACTCTCTTGCCGCGGCATATGCCGCAAGCGCGTTGTAGATATTGTGCGCACCGGGCACCGACAGCGTCACGCTTGTCTCAAGCTCGCCGCAATGCAGTATATCAAATGAGGCGCGCCCGCGCTCAAAGCTTATATTTGCCGCGGAATAATCCGCAGTGGGATCCTGCGTCGAAAAGCGGACCGCCTTTCCGGGATAAAGCGCCGCCGCAAGCATAACATTTTCATCATCGGCATTCAATATCGCCGTGCCAGCGCCTCCCGTCAGCGACATAAAGGAGGCAAAAGAGCGCCGTATCTGCGCCATGCTCGAAAAATAATCGACGTGATCCATCTCTATATTCAAGACCACCGCAACGGTAGGGTTGAAATCAAGGAATGAATCCATATATTCACATGCCTCAAATATGAAATTATCCTTGCCGCCTATGCGATATGCCCCTCCCATGTCGGCGAGCTCGGCTCCCGACACCACGGTGGGATCGCCGCCCGCCTCCATAAAGGTCAGAGCGCACATCGAGGTGCAGGTGCTCTTGCCGTGCATTCCGGATATCCCTATGCGGCGGCGGTAGCCTGTCATGATATAACCGAGATAATCCGCGCGTGATATGCACGGAATGCCGTCGCGTCGCGCCAGCTTGTATTGCGGATTTTCCGGGGAAATAGCCACGGTATATACCACCGCGTCATATCCCTCGACATATTCAGCATCCTCGGAATAAGCTATATCAATGCCGCATTCGGCAAGCCTGTGAGTCAGCTCGGTCTCGGTGCGATCGGAACCTCCGACGCGAAAGCCTCGCAGATGCGAGATATGCGCCAGCGATGACATGGTTATTCCGCCGATGCCTATGAAGAATATGCTCTCGGCTCCGTCGAGCATGCGCTCGATCTCTGCCGCGCCGTAATGTGTGTTGGGTGTTGACATTTTTTTGCGGACGAAAACGTCCGACCTCCGTTTTTATAAATATGAAGCGTATTATTTCAAATCGTCACAAAAAAATTTTGCTGTGTTTGAATAACCGTCACAATGGTACTATATACTAAAGTTGTAAAAAGGAACACGGCACTGTCGCAGACAAGAGCGGCAGTGTCCTCCGCAAGCTTATCACCGACGACCTTCATGGCGATCGGGTCTAAGACATACGAAAGGAATGTAAATCATGGAAATCACCGACATTAAGGTAAGAAAGCTTTTCGACGACGGTCCGATGAAGGCAATTGTATCCGTCACTTTTGACAACGAGCTGGCACTTCACGACGTCAAGGTAATCAACGCGCGAGACAAATATTTTATCGTCATGCCCAGCCGCAAGAATCCCGATGAAACCTACAGAGACATCGTTCATCCGATCAACGCGCAGTTCAGAAGCAAGCTGGAGGACGCCGTTCTCAAGGCGTACACCGAGGCGGCAGCCGCCGCAGAACTTGAATCGGCCGCAATCGATGCCGCTCCGACCGAAGTTCCCGCCACATAACAGCATCGGGGAGCTCGACTCTGCCGCAATACCTCTTTCCCGGGTCGCAGACATATCCGCAAGGAATATGTCTGCGACCGTTTTTTCTGTCTTTTATGTCTATCCGCGCCTTAAGGCTCGGCGTGCGAGAGCACCACACCGCCAGGCGTGATATCGACCAGCCCGTAGCT
>CAZPYK010000112.1:0-4319 GCA_964590755.1 uncultured Ruminococcus sp.
GGCAAGCCTTTCACATAGAAATTTAGAAAGGAGTGTCGAGACTGTCTACTCGACGTTTGCCTATGGTAAGTGTGATAATGCCTGTGTTGAATCGAGAAAAGACAATTGATATCGCTATTAATTCGGTGGTTCAGCAGATATATCAGGATTGGGAATTAATTGTAGTAGATGACGGAAGTACGGATAATACAATTAATTTAGTAGAACAATGGAAGAAGAAAGAGGAGAGGATTGTTCTGATTCGCAATGAAGGAACACATGGTGTTTCAGGAGCAAGAAATGCAGGGATCAATGTTGCCAAAGGGGGCTATATAGCGTTTCTTGATTCGGATGATGAATGGACAAAAAATCATTTGGATGAATGTTTATCTGCTATGGAAGAGACTGGTTACAATTTGTGTAGTGCTTTGTGGATTGAAGAAATATATGGACAATTGAACCGAATCGGTGAAAACGGATGGTATCAATATATTTTTGATGATATGCAAGAAAAACTTAATATAAATCGAAGTGATAAGTATTGGAAGTTTGATAAACGATTATTTGAATATATCATTATGACGGATTTTTATTGCTTTCATATTAATACTGTTGTTGTTCGTAAAGATTTATTGATTCAAGTGGGAAAGTTTGATGTAAAAATGAAAGGTAGTGAAGATTTAGATTTGGTATACCGATTGCTTCAGGTTACACCGTTGGTTACAGTTAATAACTATCATTTTATTTATCATTATGGAGAAGATAATTTGTATGCGTTTATTGATCGTAATAATGCTGACATCAATCAAATTATTGAAAATAAGGAAAATGTTCGAAGGATGTGCACACACCTGATATATAAGATTAAATTATTGAGAAAAATGAAGCGATTGCTGCAGAAATGCGAGACAGAACGAGACAAAAGAGCTTTGCTGCAAAGATTATGTTTTTACACTTATAACTGTATGATGACTTATTCTTACATAAGTAGAAAAATGTGTAGAATAAAAAGCATACGGATGCTCATTGTGGCGAGCAAGTATTTTGGAAAATGTAAAAATAAAGAAGAAAGTTTATTTCATCCATTTTCTTCTTATAGGGAAAATCATTTGTATTTGGATTGAAAAACTAAGAGCGGCAGTAAAGGGATGAATATATGAGTCGCATATATGTAGAGACTGATAGAATAATAAGTAATTTTGCACATTATAAAGGTGATAATATTGTTTGTAAATCTAATTTGTATGGTTTTGGTTATGAACTTCTTTGGTATATAAAAAAATATATAAGAAAAATAACGGTAGCGGATATACATGAATATCGAAAGTGTTTTAAATATTTAGGTGATGAAGTTGAATATGTAATTTTATATACTAATTTTGAAAAAGAAATAGGGACTTGGATTAAAAGTACCTGTATAAGTTTTTGTATTAATCGCCTGGAACAAATAGATTATATTGAAGAACATTTATTGCCAAAGTTTAGATTCTATATAAGAATTGATGAGATGCTTGGCTTGCATGGGATTTCTTTACATGAAGCAAAAAACATAAGAGATTTAAGCGAGTATAAGGGTGTTATTGTGCATATTAATGAATTTATAAGTGATACTGAAAAAGAAATAATTCGAGAGATAGAATTACTTACAAAACAGGAACACGTATTGTTTAGTTTGGGCGGAAGCAATGTATATAGTTATCTTTCTAACAATGAGGGAATAGAATATCGTTATGCTGCTAATTTGTTCCAAAGTAATACAACTTCGCTTTTTGAATTAGAACTTAATGTATTGAATCTGGTTCATTTAGAGGGTTCTTCGATTCAAATTGGTTATAAGTCAGATCGAAAAGAAATACATAAAGGAACATTATTATTGGTAGATATTGGGTATGGAAATTGGCCACTTCTTTCGAGGATATATAAAAATAATATAAAGATACATTTTGAAGAATATAGATTAGAAATACCCGTGTATCCCTGTATGAATACAACATGGCTTTATTGCAAAGATGCGCTATCTATTCATAGCACCATATGTTTGTTTGGTAATATGTCAGAAATAGAGACTTTATGTAGTGAATTAGACATTGACAAAGATGAATTATATACCTCATTTCATGATAATGTGGAAAGAGTATATAGATAGAGAGAGAGTACATTAGCAAGTTAGAATAAAGGCAAGGGAGGAATCGCGATAAAATCCGTAGCAGATAGAATACTGGGAAATACGCCGATGGTTCAATTGGAGAAATTATTTGAGAAGGGAAATGTTTATGCAAAGTTGGAATACTATAGCCCAACTTTTTCAATTAAAGATAGAGCCGCCTTTAATATGGTAAAACAGGCCATCGAGGACGGAACATTGCATGAAGGGGATGTTATTATTGAAGCTACAAGTGGAAATACAGGACTTGGATTGTGTTTTGCTGCGATTGTCTATAATCTTAAATTAATATGTACCGTTTTTTCAGATGTTCCAATTGAAAAAATTAATCTTTTAAAGGCGTTTGGTGCAGTTGTGATTGTATGTGATAGTAAGTATGAATCATTAAGTGAACAAGGTTATGTTGGTGTAGCCATGAAATTAGCAAAAGAAATGGATAATGTATTTCATATCCAACAATTTAGTAACATTAATAATGTTATGGCGCATTATAAAACAACAGGGCCAGAAATATGGAAACAGATGGATGGGAGAATTGATTATTTATTTGCGACGATTGGTACAGGGGGAACCATATCAGGTATTGGAATGTATTTAAAAGAGAGAAATCCCAATATAAAAATAATCGGCGTCGAGCCTGTGGGAGGAATATATAGAAGTCATTTTTATAAACAAGAAGAGCATTATATTGATCATTTGATTCAATCAATTAGTGATGATTTTATATCTAATAATTTTAAGCAAGAATATGTTGATGATGTTATCCAAGTAGAAGATACTGCGTCATTTTCAATGTGCTATGAAATTATGGGGACAGAAGGGCTTTGCGTGGGCACTTCAAGTGGATGTGTTCTTGCAGCTACACGTTCCTATTTAAAGGATAACGAGAGAACAGCAGTATGTATTATTCCAGATATTGGATTGAAGTATATGAATACATTATTTAATAAAGAGTATCTTGAACAAAATAATATACGAATTTGTGAAAAATCTTCACGAAAAGAGTTGTTCGATAAAATGAAAGATTATTGTAGCATGAAGAAATTAGATTGCAATATATACTAAGGAGAAAAAGTATGAAATTATGGTTTAGATGCGAAGAAGAAGATAACGTAACCAAAGTGATTGTTAGCGAAAAGCAGGATATTTGCCAGTACATATATTTTCATAAGAAAGAATTTTCGGATAAGGGAAAGGATATCGTAAAAACAACATTGACTTCGTGGGCAATGTTAGATTTCTCTGTTGCAGATGAGATGGTAATTGATATCCCTATTACTCTGTTTGAAAAAGAGTATTTAGGGAAGAATTTTGAGTATTGTGTTAAACTATACCAGAAAGTTTACAGATATAAAATGCCGAATATAAGTTATCCTATTATAATAGAGAAAACTTATGAGAAGGAAACATTGAATGAAGTTTATTATTTGGGATATACACAAGGTAAGGACTCCACGCTATGTAAAATGTTATTAGATGAGACTGGAAAAACGCTTGATTACTATAAAGTAAGTTACGATGATGATGAGCCAGCAGATGATGGACATATTTATTGTGAAATTTTAGATCAACAAGTTTACAATAAATATACTATAACTGGTTGGAAAGCAGAAAGTGATATTATATCGTTCCAACAGGCAGATGATATTCATGTTACATTTTCCAGTCCTTATGTATATGAAAAGAGTGTATATGGTAAATATCTTGCCGTGGGTATACCATGGGATGCAATCCATCAATTTAAAGATGGTACAAGTGACCTAGTTCCAACAGAATCGTATCCTTCCATTATGTTTTTTGAAGAGCTTATTCATCAATATGGATTTGAAGAGTTTAAAGTTATTTCACCAATTGCATCATTACATACCTATGGAGTATATTCTGTCTTAAGTGAAATTATCGGAATCGAGGAACTCTTGAGTCTGGATTCCTGTTGGGATGCATATGAATATAAGCAACAAGCATGTGGTTACTGTCCTAAATGTCAAAGAATAAAAGCTGTTTTTCGTGATTGTTTTAATAGAGAGTATATTAGCGAAGTGCCATGTTTAAAAATTGATAGTGCAGATTTTCTTTTTGGCTCACTATATGCAACTGATTTACTGCGTCGGTTACCAACAAAAGAAGTTATGAATTCTATTTTAGTTGATGATTTCAGTAAAGCATTTTCGGGAGA
>CAZPYK010000113.1:0-4314 GCA_964590755.1 uncultured Ruminococcus sp.
TTCGGGAGCATTTTGAATGAATAAAAATTTACTGGTTCTTATGGAAGAACGCATGTCCGAGTTTTCCAAAGGTCAAAAGCGTATTGCGGGGTATATCCTCGAGCATTACGACAAGGCGGCGTATATGACCGCATCAAAGCTCGGCGCGATAGTCGAGGTGTCGGAATCCACGGTCGTGCGTTTTGCCATCGAGGTGGGCTTTGACGGCTATCCCGAGATGCAGCGTGCACTCAGAGAGCTGATACGCACACGTCTTACGGCGGTCCAGCGCGTGGATGTCACGAACAGCCTCATAGGCGACGATGATGTGCTGGACAAGGTGCTTGCGTCGGATGCGGACAAGATACGCCGCACGCTTGAGGAGATAGACCGCGAGTCCTTTGACGAGGCTGTTGATAAGCTGATAGCCGCAAGAAACATATATATAATCGGAGTGCGCTCCTCGTCGGCTCTGGCGGGGTTCATGAATTTTAATCTCAGAATGATATTCGACAATGTAAGGTTCGTTCAAACCACCTCGGGAAGCGAGATGTTTGAGCAGATATTGAATATAGGCGCGGAGGATGTGCTCGTGGCGATAAGCTTTCCGCGCTATTCGAAGCGCATAATCAACGCCGTTGAATATGCCGGCGGCGCGGGGGCGGATGTCATAGCCATAACCGACAGTCGGCAGTCTCCGATCGCCTATGAGGCGGATCAGCTGCTGCTTGCAAGAAGCGACATGGTCTCCTTCGTGGATTCGTTGGTGGCTCCGCTTTCGATAATAAATGCGATCATCGTCGCGCTTGCCCGCAAAAAGCCGGATGAGGTGCGCGGGCGGCTTGAAAAGCTTGAGCGCATTTGGGATGAATATGATGTATATGACAAAACGCAGAACTGACGAGCGCGGGACGGAGGATGCCGCCCGGCGTCCGTCGGTCGCGGTCATCGGCGGAGGTGCCGCCGGAATGATGACTGCCGCGACTGCCGCAAGGCGCGGCGCGGCAGTCACTCTTTTTGAGCGCGAGGAAAAGCGCGGCAGAAAGCTCGGCATCACGGGCAAGGGACGGTGCAACCTCACAAACGCTTGCACGCGAGACGAGTTTTTCGAGAACATAACGCGCAACGCGCGTTTTATGTATGCATCGTTTGCCGCTTTTTCACCTCGGGATGTTATGGAATATTTCGAGGCGCTCGGCGTTCCGCTGAAGATCGAGCGCGGCAGACGGGTCTTTCCTGTGTCGGACAGGGCGGGTGACGTGGTTTTTGCGCTCGCGCGCGAAAACGACTCTGCCGGGGTGCGTACCGTTCACGCGCGTGTGAGCGATATCCGCGCGGTATCCTGCGGATTTGAGGTCGCATGGGGTGACGGCGGCAATAAAACACAACGCTTCGATCGCGTGGTCATCGCGACCGGGGGAATGTCCTACCCTCGCACCGGTTCGACGGGCGACGGCTATGTGTTTGCAAGGTCTTTGGGGCATACCGTGACGCCGCTGCGTCCTTCGCTCGTGCCGATCGAATCGCGCGCCGCCGTGTGTCGCGAAGCGATGGGCTTGAGCCTGCGCAATGTGTCCTTGAAGGTGTACGAGGAGGGCAAGGCTCGTCCGATATTCGAGGATTTCGGTGAGCTGCTCTTTACGCATTTCGGTGTATCCGGTCCGTTGGCGCTTTCGGCATCCTCGGCGATGGGGAACATCGATCACGCTTCGTATGAGCTTGAAATAGATCTGAAGCCCGCGCTTGATGAAAAAACTCTTGACAGGCGTTTGATATCCGAGTTTGAAAAGAATCGCAACCGCGATCTGATAAATGCATCGGGCGGGCTTTTGCCGCAAAAGCTGATAAAGCCGTTTGTCGATATGACGGGCATCGCGCCGAACAAAAAGGCAAACTCGATAACCCGCGAAGAGCGGGCGACGCTCCTCTCGCTCTTGAAGCATATGCGCATTCCGGTGTCCGGTTTGCGCCCGGTGGAGGAGGCGGTCATTACCTCGGGCGGTGTGTCGGTGAAGGAGATCGACCCCAAAACGATGGCATCAAAGCTGATCCCGGGGCTGTATTTCGCCGGCGAGGTGATAGATGTCGATGCGTACACCGGCGGATATAATCTGCAGATAGCCTGGTCTACCGCTCATGCGGCGGGCGTTGCGGCGGCAGAACACCCGGTCGGTTGACAAAACAAGAAAATAATGTAATCGTTTCCTCCGCTGTACCAAAATATCGGTTGCGATTGGTTGCGGTTTGTAAACAAAATGTAAACAAAACGCTTTTCGTGCGACGAATGAGCGAAAAAGGAGTCTATATATATGGTACGTATTGCGATCGACGGTCCGAGCGGCGCGGGAAAAAGCTCGCTTGCAAAGGGCATTGCCGCAAGGCTTGGGATAAACTATCTCGACACCGGCGCACTTTATCGGACGATAGGGTATGCGGCAAAACGAGCCGGTATCTCTCCCGAGGACAGAGAGGGCGTCACGGCACTTCTCGATAATATCACGGTCCGGGCGGTATTTGAGGACGGCAAGCAGGTCATGCTTCTTGACGGAATGCCGCTCGGCGACGCGATAAGACAGCATGAGATATCCGCATATGCCTCGGCGGTATCCGCGATTCCGCAGGTCAGAGTTTATCTGCTTGAAGCGCAGCGTGAGGTCGCAAGGCGCGAGAGCGTGGTAATGGACGGCAGAGATATCGGCACGGTCATCATGCCGGATGCGGATGTGAAGCTGTTTTTGACCGCCTCCGCGGAGGAACGCGCCGAGAGACGCTGCGCCGAACTGAAAGAGCGCGGCATCGAGGTCGACCTTGAAAAGGTGCTTGCGGACATTCGCGAGCGCGACAAGCGAGACAGCGAACGTGATGTCGCTCCGTTGCGCGCGGCACCGGATGCCATACTGCTGGATAATTCGGGCTTTACGCCGGAGATGAGTATAGAACGGGCGCTTGAGCTGATAAAAGAGAGGGGCGTTTCGTTCGACGACACCGAGGGAAGCGCATCATGAAAAGCGGGTTTTATGCCGTGGCGCATTTTCTGCTCGCTTGGTTCGTGCGCTTGATATTGCTGATATTCCCGCGCGGACGAAAAAACGAGCCGCGCGTCTCGGATGGACCGTACATAGTATGCTCAAATCACATCTCCGCGCTCGACCCGGTGCTGATATGCGCCGCGACCGGACGCCAACAGCCGAGATTTATGGCAAAAAAGGAGCTTTTCGAAGTTCCCGTGCTGTCTTGGTTGATAAAGATATTGGGTGCGTACCCGGTCGACCGCTCGGGAGCGGACGCGGGCGTGGTCCTCAAGACGGTGCACATGCTTGAGGACGGATATTCCGTGGGGATGTTCCCGCAGGGAACACGGCGTCCGGGGGTCGATCCCGCGACGACTCCGGTAAGGAGCGGTGTGGGGTTCATCTGTTCGCGATCGCACGCGGCGGTGCTGCCCGTGTATATTAAAACGCGCGGGAACAAGGTCGGCTTTTTTAAGCCCGTGAGAGTCATCATCGGAAAGCCGATAGCCTATGACGAATATACCGAAGGCGGCGAACATGCGTCGGATTCCGCGTATATCTCAAAATATATTTTTCGGCGCATATGTGATCTCGGTACCGACGGAGTCGATAAATAATCGATAGATCAATAATTTGCAAGCAAACATCGTTTCTCGGAGGGCGGCTTTGAAATTCAAATACGAAAAACTGTTTCCCGAGGGCGGCTTTGTGCGCGTCGCGGACAGCGCGGGCTTTTGCTTCGGCGTCAGACGTGCGACCGAATGCGTTGAGAATGCCCTGAAAAGAAAAAAGTCGGGAGAACGGCTTTACACCTTGGGTAAGCTTATACACAATGACACCTACACCGAGCGTCTTGCGTCTTGCGGCGTTACCGCGATATCCGAGGAGGATATCCCGCGTGTCGCCCGAGAGAGCGAGAGCGGCGAAACATATGTTTTCATAAGAGCTCACGGCATTACCCGCGAGCTTGAAGCCGAGCTCGCCGCAGAGGTCAAGTCGCATCCGCATTTTCATTTTGTTGATTGCACCTGTCCCTATGTTAAAAAGATACATCGTATCGCGTCCGAAAATTATCGCTCCGAGGCGGATGCCTCGGTGCGTGAATTCTTTTTGATAGGTTCATCTGATCACCCCGAGGTGAAGGGGATCATGAGCTATTTTGACGGACCGAAAAATGCATATTCATCTGCCGACGAGCTCGGAGCTGCGCTCGAAAGCAGAAAAATGGAGAAAAGTGTAAGAATTACACCTGTCATGGCAGCTCAGACAACTCAAAAATTATCCGAGTGGAAAAAAAGTCAAGAAATTCTCAAAAAGCTATATA
>CAZPYK010000114.1:0-4311 GCA_964590755.1 uncultured Ruminococcus sp.
CTCTGCACCAACGGCGGTATCGGCGAAGAGCTGGGCGGCTACAAGGGCTACGGCTTTGCCATGTTCGTTGAGTTCCTTTCCGCAGTGCTTCAGGACGGCAACTACGGCAAGGCTCTTACCGGCAAGGGCGAGAACGGCGAAAAAGTGCCCTTCCACCTCGGTCACTTCTTCATTGCAATCGACACCGATCACTTCCTCGGTGAGGATGTCTGCCGCAAGAAAGCCGGCGATATCATTCGCGAGGTTCGCTCCACAAAGAGAGCTCCCGGAGCCGAGCGCATCTACACCGCCGGCGAAAAGGAATACGAGATCGAGCTTGCCCGCAAGGACGGCGTGCCGATCAACGAATCCGTTCAGGCGGAAATGAGTGCAGTCCGCGATGAGCTCGGACTCACCCAATACACCTTCCCTTGGGAAGTTTAATTTATATCCGGGTGACGCGAAAGCGTCACCCTTTTTTTAAGCTCGGGTGACGTTTTTAAACTCGGGTGACGTTGAATCGATATCTGAGCTTCATACCCCGAGGGTGACGGACTTCGTTATCATATCTACTATACCAATATAGTTGGGCACGGAACATGTAGAACCATGCAAATGAAGGACTTCGATATTATATCTGCCACACCAATATAACGAACACGGAACATTATCAACTATCAAATTTTGATATCTATCCGGCTATACATTTTGTTCGCACCATCCCCGTAGGGCGTGCTACCTCGGCTTCGCCGAGCTGCTGCTCCCGCCGCCGATCAGCGCATTATTTTCCGTCTGCGCGCAATGTTTGCACCGCACGTTGTTAGCCTTCCCCAGTGGGGGAAGGGGGACCGCGTAGCGGTGGATGAGGTGGGCTATTATCTTTGTTAGCACCCAACAATATTAGGTCATATTCCCGCCAAAAGATAAAAATCTTGCTATCTATCGTCAACATCGTAGGGGCGAACTGCGTTCGCCCGTCAAAAGTCGGTGTTGCGGGCGACCACAGGTCGCCCCTACGGAAGAGGTGCGAACATGGTGCGCTGCTCGGAACATAGTTAAATATGATTCTTTTGTTCCGGTTACCTCGCGCGAGTTCAAATGCGAAAGCATTTGAACTCCAAAGAGAGACAAAAATCTCGCAACCATATATGGCTACGTCGTAGGGCGCGCTACCTCGCCTGCGGCGAGCTGCTGCTCCCGCGTGGGTTATTAATTTAACATTTTATTATTCCATCGGTCACATTTAATACCTCAAAATATGATATAATTTTAATAGTTGCTCGGCGGCGGGGTATATATCCCCCGTGCCGCCGCTTGATATCTTACAGCTCCGCGCCTTTTGCGGAACGGAAAGGATGCGCCCTTGCTCACAAACACACGC
The DNA here is from genome assembly GCA_964590755.1 of uncultured Ruminococcus sp. Classification (GTDB taxonomy): domain Bacteria; phylum Bacillota; class Clostridia; order Oscillospirales; family CAG-272; genus CAG-390. The sequence goes on from CAZPYK010000114.1 coordinate 1,361, forward strand.
CAAAAGCTGCTCGAAAAGCTGAAGGAAGCGACGATGTCGGTCATGCCGATATTGCTCATAGTGCTTCTGCTTTGCTTTACGATAGCACCGCTCTCGTCGGGAATAATCCTCAGTTATCTCGTCGGCGCGGCATTGATCATCTTCGGCATTATGTTCTTCACTCTCGGAGCCGACCTTGCGATGACCCCGATGGGTGAACGCGTCGGCGCAGCACTGACAAAACGCCGCAGTCTTCCGATAATCGTGATACTCGGCTTTTTGCTGGGCTTTATCATTACCATCTCGGAACCGGACCTTCAAGTACTTGCGGGCCAGGTCCCCTCGGTACCGAACAGTGTGCTGATCCTCACCGTAGCCGCGGGAGTGGGCTTTTTCCTTGTGACGGCGCTCTTGCGCATGTTTTTCGGAATTTCGCTGCGGCTGATGCTTATCATATCCTACATAATAGTTTTTGTGCTCGCCGCATTCGTTCCGAGCGGATTTTTGGCGGTCGCCTTTGACTCCGGCGGAGTGACCACCGGTCCCATGACCGTTCCCTTTATTATGGCACTGGGCGTCGGTGTCTCCTCTATCAGAAGCGACAGCCGCGCGGGAGACGACTCCTTCGGCCTTATCGCGCTCTGCTCGGTCGGACCGATCCTCGCCGTCATGACTTTGGGGCTGATATACCCCGTCGAGGGCGCTTATACCGCGGCGGTGTTGCCCGATGTCGGCACCTCGGTCGAGCTTTCAAAGCTCTTTTTGGAGGCTCTGCCCACCTATCTTTACGAGATCGCCGTGGCACTGCTTCCGATCATCGTATTCTTCGGCATCTTTCAGGTGGTGTCCTTGAAGCTCAAGCGTCGCCAGCTGTTCAAGATAATCGTCGGCCTTGTTTACACCTATGTGGGGCTGGTGCTCTTTCTCACCGGAGCCAACGTCGGCTTCATGCCCGCCGGACAATACCTCGGCGAGACGATAGCCTCGCTGCCCTACAAATGGATAATCATCCCCATCGGAATGGTCATCGGATATTTCATCGTTCGCGCCGAGCCGGCTGTATACGTACTCAACAAGCAGGTCGAGGAGATAACCGACGGTGCGATATCCTCCGAGGCAATGGGATCCTGTCTCTCCATCGGCGTTGCCGCTTCGATCGGCTTGGCGCTCGTGAGAGTGCTCACCGGCATCTCTATCCTTTGGTTCATCGTTCCGGGCTATGCCATAGCGCTGGGGCTCTCTTTCTGTGTGCCGCGCATATTCACCGCCATTGCCTTTGACTCGGGCGGAGTAGCCTCCGGCCCCATGACGGCGACCTTCCTTCTGCCCTTTGCGCAAGGCGCTTGCCTTGCCGTCGGCGGTGATGTCGTTGCCGACGCCTTCGGCGTCGTCGCGATGGTGGCAATGACGCCGCTCATCACGATCCAGATTCTCGGCCTCATCTATCAGATCAAGAAAAAACGCGCGTCGATCGGTCATGCCGTTGCAGACAAATATCTGCCGGGTATTCCGGATGACGCCATCATCGAGCTTTAATGCCCGGAAAGGGGAATTTTCATGAGCGAGCTTTATCTTATGGTCACCATAACCGATCGCAATATGGCGCGGCGGTTCATAGACCTTTATAATTCGGCAAACGCGAATGTTTCCTTTTCCACGCTCGGAAGCGGAACGGCAATAAGCGAGGTCCTTGATTATTTCGGGCTTGCGCGGTCGCAAAAGGCGGTCATCTTCTCGGTCGTGACTCTCGCAACTTGGGAGCAGATCCGCGAGCGGCTTCAAAATGAGCTCAAGATCGACATCCCGGGCATCGGGATCGCCTTCATCATCCCGCTTTCGAGCATAGGCGGAAAAAAGCAGCTGCAATTTCTTACCAACGGACAAAAATTTGAAAAGGGAGAGGAAAGCGAGTTGAAAAACACACAATATGAACTTTTGCTTGCAATAACCAATCAGGGATATACCGACACGGTCATGGATGCGGCGCGCGAGGCGAATGCCTCCGGTGGCACGGTTATACACGCCAAGGGCACCGGCACCGAAAGCGCGGAAAAGTTTCTCGGCGTTTCCATCGCCGCGGAAAAGGAGATCGTTTTCATCGTCGTCAAGACCGAGCAAAAAAACGATATCATGCGCTCCATTATGGATAAGGCCGGCACGGGCACCGAGGCTCAGACCATCGTTTTCTCCCTCCCCGTGACCGCTACCGCCGGCATGCGGCTTCTTTGAAACTCGGGTGACGCTTTTTTAAACTCGGGTGGCGTTGGATCTATATCTGATCTTCATACCACGATGGTGCAGGACTGCGTTATCATATCAACTATATCAATTTAGTTGGGCACGGAACATGTGGTTTTTTAAACTCGGGTGGCGCGAAAGCGTCACCCGAACTTTATACCCCGATGGTCGGCTCGGAATATAGATAGATAAGATTATTTGTATTGGTTACCGAGCCGCGAGTTCAAATGCTTACGCATTTGAACTCCAAAGAGAGATAAAAATCGTATCTACCACACCAATATAACGAGCACGGAATATTATCAACTATCAAATTTTGCTGTCTATATGTCAGCATCGTAGGGCGTGCTACCTCGCCTGCGGCGAGCTGTTGCTCCCGCCGCTTTTTTCGGTTTCACACCATGTTCGCACCGCACGTCGTAAGCCTTCCCCCACTGGGGAAGGTGGCACGGCGCAAGCCGTGACGGATGAGGTGGGCTATGCAGTATGTTTGCACCATACGATGTTGGGTATTCGCTCCGACGCACCATGTTCGCACCAACCTCGGTAGGGGCGACCTGTGGTCGCCCGCAACGCCCAATTTCGACGGGCGAACGCAGTTCACACCTACGGTGTAGCCGTGCAGATTGCAAGATTTTCGCCTTCCGGCTGTGCACCATGTTTGCACCGCACGATGTATGCCTTCCCCAGTGGGGGAAGGTGCCGAGCGAATGCGAGGCGGATGAGGTGGGCTA
>CAZPYK010000115.1:0-4302 GCA_964590755.1 uncultured Ruminococcus sp.
GTGGCACTGCCTCTTTTCCTCACGGTAAGGGGATTTTACTTTGGCAACTTACCAACGACAAAAAACTCCGGTGCAATGCGTCAAGCCGCGGCTGACGCATTGCACCGGAGTTGTATGTGATCGTTCGCGGTGCGCTGTATGGGGCGCGATCAAAGCAAGCCTTCTATCGCTTCCTTTTCGTACTGGCGCGTGTAAAGGCTGTGGTAATAGCCGCGCATATGCATAAGCTCCGCATGTTTGCCCTGCTCGACTATTCTGCCGTCCTTGACCACGATGATCACATCCGCGTCGCGCACGGTGGAAAGTCGGTGTGCTATGATGAATGAGGTGCGTCCGCGAGTGACCTCACCTATCGCGTTTTGAATAATCTGCTCGGTTATGGTGTCGACCGACGAGGTTGCCTCGTCAAGCACCAATATGCGCGGGTCGGCGATTATCGCTCTGGCAAAGGATATCAGCTGTTTTTCGCCGGTGGAGAGCAGGTCTCCGCCCTCGCCGACCTCGCTGTCCAGTCCGCGATCCATTCTTGCGACAACCGCGTCCGCCGAGACTATGGCAAGTGCGCGGTTGATCTCTTCATCGGTCGCGTCCGGCTTGCCGTAGCGCAGATTGTCTCTTACGCTGCCCGAGAAGAGATGCGGCGCTTGAAGCACATAGCCGATATTTGAATGCAGCCAGAGCTGAGAGCGCTCTCGCGCGTCGCGTCCGTCTATCAGTACCGCGCCTTCGGTGGGCTCGTAAAAGCGACAAACAAGGTTGACCAGCGTCGATTTGCCCGCGCCGGTCTCGCCGACTATGGCGACTCGCGTTCCGCGCGGCACCTTAAGCGAGAAGCGCTCAAGTACCGTTTCGTCGCCGTCGGGATATTTAAAGGTGACATCCTTAAATTCGATATCTCCTTCAAGCGGCTCCCAATTTTCGCGCTTCGGCGCAAAGGTGTCGCCGTATTTTTCAACGACTTCGGGGGTGTCGACAACATCCGACTCGGTCTCAAGCAGCCTTGTGACGCGCTCGATGTTCACCTGCGTGTTTATAAGGCTTGATACCGCGTCTATCAGCCAGAGCAGAGGGTCCATCAGCCCTTGCGCGTAGGACATGAACGCCGACAGCGTGCCGACCTCCATTGCCTGCTCCAGTGTGATAAGTCCGCCGCGCCAAAGCACTATTGCCAGCGCAACGTATGAGAAGAAGGAGACCGACGAGAAGAGCAAGCCGCGGAAGCGGGAGGTGTGGACCGAGGTCCTTTTCATCTTGCGGGTGTCGGATTCGAATTCCTTCACCATCTTGTCCTCGACGACAAGTGTTTTTATCGTTTTGGCTCCGGTGATGCCCTCGTTGTAATCGCCCGAAATGCGAGAGTTCAGCTCGCGTATGGAGCGGTTGAGCGCGGTCAGCTTTCCGAGCGAAAAAGCGATCAAAAGAGAGGCTATCGGCACTATGGCGATGACCGCCAGTGCAAGTCCGGGGTCGATGGCTATCATTACCGCGACGGCTCCGATAATATAGGATATGTTCCAGACAGCGTCCATGAAGGACCAGGATACCAACTCGCCGATGCGCGAGGTGTCGCTCATTATTCTGGAGTGGACATATCCCACACTGTTTTGATTAAAATAGGAAAATGAGAGCGTTTGCAGATGGTCGAAGCTCGTTTGCTTCAGATCGTGCCCCACGTTGCATTCCACTCGGGCTGCCGTGTAGGTGGTGACAAAGTTTGCGCCGACCTGAACGGCAAGCGTAAGTATGTAGAGAGCTATGAACCACGGAATGGTGTCGACGATCCCCGTGACTATATAATTGTCTATCGCATAGCGTTGAAAGAGCGGTATCACGATGTCGACCAGGCTTCCCACAACGCCGAGAAGCGCCATCATTATAAGCTGCTTTGCATACGGCTTTATAAACGGCAGGACCTTGCCTATTCCGAACCACGGGAGCTTGACATAGCTGTCGTTTTTCTTCTTTTTGTTTTCGCGCGGATCGTTTTTTACTTCTGTCCTACTCATGCCATCGCCTCCTCTCTTTCATCGGGATCCGACATTTGAATGTTGTATATCTTGCGGTATATGCCGTCCTCAAGCTTCATCAGCTCCTCGTGCGAGCCGGATTCGGCTATTCTGCCGTGCTCAAGAACTATGATATTGTCGGCGTTCATGAGTGTCGCGGTGCGGTGGGAGATCAAAAATACCGTTGATGTGCCCAGCTTTTCGGCAAGAGACGCGCGGATCTTTGCGTCGGTCTCGGCGTCGACCGCAGAGAGCGAATCGTCAAATACCATTATGGGAGCCTTTTCGGTCAGCATGCGCGCTATGGCGGTGCGCTGTTTTTGACCGCCGGAAAGCGTCACTCCGCGCTCGCCGACGAAGGTATCATAGCCCTCGGTGAAGCCGGATATCGTTTCGTCAAGACAGGCGACGCGCGCCGCCTCGCGTATCTCCGCCTCGCCTATGCCCGGAGAGGCTATCGAGATATTTTCGGCTATCGAACGAGAGAAAAGATATGGCTCCTGAAGCACGATGCCGATATTTTTGCGCAGATGCGCGGCACGAATGTCGGCAATGTCGACGCCGCCTATCGTTATTTTGCCTCCGCTGCCGTCGGCGGGCAGCTCGTAAAGTCGGTCAAGCAGATGCACGAGCGTTGATTTTCCCGAGCCGGTGCCGCCGAGTATGCCGAGAGTCGAGCCGGCGGGAACGGTCAGCGATATATGCGAGAGCAATTCGGGACAGCCGTCGTAAGCAAAGCTTACGTCGTCAAAAACGATGTCGCCGTTCATTGGCGGCTCGCAGGCGCCGGGACGGTCGCGCTCGGGCTCCGAGTTTATGATATAGCCGAGACGATCGATGGCGATGCTTGCCTTGCTCATTTCGGATATCATTCTGCCCAGTCGGCGCATCGGCCAGGTCAGCATCGAGTTATATGTAACAAAGGCGATAAACGAGCCGGCGGTCAGTCTGCCGTCGATGCAGGCGTATACGCCCAGCACGATGATGAGCATTACCTGAAGACCCGAGATGAAGTCGCTTGAGCCCCAAAAGGCGGAGAGATATTTCGAAAGCTTGAGGTAGAGAGTCCTGTAATGATCGTTTTGCGCGCGGAATCGCTCGCGTTCGAATTTTTCGCGTCCGAAGGCGCGAACGACGCGCACGCCGGTGAGATTTTCCTGCGCTATGGCGGAAAGCGCACCGTCCGCCTCGTCGCATTCCTTGAAGCCGGAGCCTATGCGGCTTCCGAATAACGCGGAGTAGAGAAAAATGATCGGCAGTGAGACGGTCGCCGCGACCGCCAGGCGCACGTCCATTTCGTACATGACGACAAGAGATACCGTCACCTGAATGATTATGCGAAGAATGGAGGTGAACTGCTCGGTGAGAAAGTTCTTTACCATGTCGACATCCGAGGTGCAGCGCTGGATTATATCACCGGTCTTGTTTTTCATGTGCCAGGAGAAGGGCAACGATTGTATCTTTTCGTAGAGCATGTTGCGCATATGCTCGACCAGCGTTTCGGACGCTTTGGTGTTGAAAAGGCGCTGCAAATATCTGAAAATGCCGGAAAAGAGCGCGATAACGACTATCAGCGCCGCCATTTTCCACAGCCCGTTGCGTATGGCGTCGGCGCCGCCCAGCGCATTTACCAGTATTTCGACATACGCGGGAATGTCGGATGCCTCCTGTCTGAGCACCGTGTCAACGGTATAGCTGATCAGCTGAGGGTTGATCATATCCGATCCGGTGACCGCGAGAGACATGATGATGCCCAGCGCAAACAAAAACTTTGAGCCTCGCATGAATTCCCAAAGCAACTTGCCGTTGCCCCGACCTATAAACGCCTCGCGGGGCGCTTTTTGCTTGTTTTTCTTTTTTTCTGTCTTTTTCATTATTCTGTAAGCCATCCAAATAATATTGTATATAAAAATAAAAAAGATATCGGCCGTGCCACCGAGCGGTCGCGCACGTAGGAAAGATAATAATTTTGTGACCTATACATCCATGTCGTAGGGCGTGCTTCCTCGCCTGCGGCGAGCTGCTGCTCCCGCCGTTTTTTTCGGCTTCGCTCCATGTACGCACCGCACTTCGTAAGCCCTCTCATGTCTGAGAGGGTGGCACGGCGTAAGCCGTGACGGATGAGGAGGTCAAAGATTTTTGCGAGAGCAAAAATCTACCCTGTAACCGTGCAGATCGCAAATTTTTGTTTTTTGGGCGGGAATATGACCTAATATTGTCTGGTGCTAACAAAGATAATAGCCCACCTCATCCACCGCTGCGCGGTCCCCCTTCCCCCACTGGGGAAGGCTTACGA
>CAZPYK010000116.1:0-4301 GCA_964590755.1 uncultured Ruminococcus sp.
ACATTGGTAAAGCGCTCGGGGTACATGCGGCAAAAGCTCTTGAATATCGAATCCTTGAGTATCTGCGAATGCAGCTTTGACACTCCGTTCACCGAATGCGAGCCGATGACCGCCAGATTTGCCATATTCACCTGACCGTAGCTGAGCACGCTCATTCCGGATATGCGATTCCAGTTGCCGGGAAATGCCTCCCACGCCGCGCGGGAGAAGCGCTCGTTTATCTCCTTCACGATCATGTGTATGCGGGGCAGCTTAAGACCGAAGATATCCTCGCTCCATTTTTCGAGCGCCTCCGGCATGACCGTGTGGTTGGTGTAGGATACCGTCTTTACGGTGATATCCCACGCCTTATCCCATGAAAGGAAATAGTCATCCATCAAAATGCGCATCAGCTCGGGTATCACCAGCGCGGGGTGAGTATCGTTTATATGAATGGCGACCTTATCCGGCAGCGTTTCGATGTGTCCGTATACCGCCATGTGATCCCTGATGATATTCTGCACCGATGCCGAAGTAAGAAAATACTGCTGCGTCAAGCGCAAGAGCTTGCCCTCTGTGTGGTTATCCGAGGGATAGAGCACCTTTGAGATTATCTCGGCATTGTTGCTTTCTTCCAGCGCACGGGTATACTGCCCCTGTGTAAAGAGCCCCATGTTGAAGGAGCGCGTATCGCGGGCGCGCCAAAGCCGCAAACGACTGACGCCCTCGGAATCGCCTCCCGAGATCAGCATGTCATACGGCACCGCCTCGACTTCATCGGCATCCTCGTAATTGATCTGAAGATGTCCGTCCTGCCAGCTCTCCCTTATCTTGCCGCCGAATTTTACGGTAAAAACGCGGTCGGTGCGCGGCTCAAGCCAAACGTCTCCCCCGGGGAGCCACACGTCGGGCAATTCAAGCTGAAGACCGTCAACGATCTTCTGCTTAAAGAGGCCGAATTCATAAAGTATCGAAAAGCCGCAGGCGGGATATTCAAGCGACGCCAGCGAATCCATAAAGCACGCGGCAAGTCTGCCCAGGCCTCCGTTGCCCAGACCCGCATCCGGCTCGCAATCGTACAGATCCTCAAGGTCAAGCCCCATCTTTTTCAGAGCGGATGAATATGCTTCGGTAAGCCCGAGATTGCACAAATTGTTCTTCAGCGAGCGACCCAGCAGAAATTCCATGCACATGTAATAGACCTGCTTTTCGCCCGCTTTTTTCACTCGCTCGCTGAAGCGTGTCCTCTTGTCCGCCAGAATATCCTTAACGGTAGTTGCCACGGCCTTGTACACCTGCTCGCGCGTCGCCTCGGCGGGCGTCGTTCCGTACAGGCGCAAAAGCTTTTGCTCGATATTTTCTTTAACTTCTCTTGATTTTGGGTTGTTGTTCACTTTCTTTTATGACCATACCTTTCAAAATAAACCGATAAAACGCGCCGCGTTTTATTTCAGGGAATCATACATTGCCGCATAATCCGCGGCAGATGCACGCCATGAAAAATCGACGCTCATTACCTTCTTAATAAATCTGTCTCTTTTTTCGGCATTCCGCCAGAGCGAGACCGCCGCCAGAGTACGTTCGTAAAGCTCACCCGCGGTATATCCCGCAAAGGTGAAGCCGTTGCCGTGCTGCTCGCCGTTTTCATCCTCCCAATAGCCGTGAATGGAATCGTAGAGTCCGCCCGTCTCACGCACGACCGGAATCGCACCGTAGCGCGACGCTATCATTTGAGAAAGTCCGCACGGCTCGCTGCGCGACGGCATCAAGAAGATATCCGCCGCCGCGTATATGCGGCGGGAAAGCTCGCGGTCGTAGGTTATCAGCGCACGTGCGCTGTCGGGAAACTCCGTCTCAAGGGCACGGAAGAAGTCCTCATACCCCGCCTCACCCTTGCCGAGCACCACGAACTGCGCTCCGCTGTCGCGAAGTATGTCTCCCAGAGCCTCGCGCACCAGATCCAAGCCCTTATGCGAGGCAAGTCGCGAGATGACCGCTACGAGGGGGCGATCGTCGTCGGGGAGAGCGAGATCCCGCCTCAGCTCGGAGCGACATGCATATTTGCCGCTTATGTCCTCGGCGTCGTAATTCTTCGCAAGCACCGGGTCGGAGGACGGCGCATAATAGGAATAATCTATACCGTTCAATATTCCGCGCAGCTTGTGCGCGTTGTCTCGCAGTATGCCGTCAAGACCGTGCCCGAATTCCGGGCGCAGTATCTCCTCGGCATATCGCGGGCTGACGGTGCTGACGATATCAGCGACAACTATCGCGCCCTTCATAAGATCTATCCTGCCGTCATATTCGACGATCGATCTGTCCGCGTCGGAAAGCGCAAACACGTCCCCCAGGATATACATGTCATATATGCCCTGATATTCTATATTGTGTATCGTAAAAACGCTCTTGATACCGGCATATCTGTCGTCGCGGCTGTATTTTTGGCGCAGATAGATCACAGACAGCGCCGCCTGCCAGTCGTGCGCGTGCAAAATGTCAGGGAAGAAGCCTATCCGCGGCAGCATCTCCATAACGGCGGTGCAGAAGAAGGCGTATCTCTCGCCGTCGTCGAACTGACCGTACAGACCGTCGCGCGCAAAATAATATTCGTTATCGATGAAATAATACCTTACGCCGTCCTTATCGAGGCTGAGCACGCCGCAATATTGCCGTCTCCACGCCAGTGAGAGGGTAAAGACCGCCTCGGTCTTCATCTCACTGCGATATTTTTCGCCTATAGCACTGTAAAGCGGCATAACGACACGCACGTCATACGACGAGTCGTAAGCCGCAAGCGCCGCCGGAAGCGAGCCCAAAACGTCGCCAAGTCCCCCTGTCGCGGCAAATGGCATTACCTCGGCACCGACGAAAAGTATCTTTTTCTTTTTTGTCTCACCGATCTCACATATGCGCTCCGCCGCCGTCTCGGGAAGCGGCTCGGCAGCTTTTTTTCTTCTTGTCGTTCTTTTTTTGGCGGGCTCCGCCGCCTCGGTCGATATGCTCTTTTTTGTTTTGGGCATTTCTTTAAACTCCTTATTCGATCTTTATGCCGTCCGCTGCTGTCGGTCGGCTTATACCATTATTCCTTTACCTATAAAGAAGGGCATGGTCTCGTGCCCCGACAGCTGTCTGCCGTCCCGCACCACCGAATTTTTGTCGGTTATAACGCAGTTAAGCGACACGCCCGAGCCTATGACGGTATCCTGAAGCAGTACCGAATTGCGCACCACGCTGCCGCGACCTACCTTGACCCCGCGGAATATTATTGAGTTTTCGACTCTGCCCTCGATTATACAGCCGTCGGCTATAAGAGTACCGTCGGCGGAGGAGCCGCTGCGGTATATCGTGGGCGCCGAGTTGCGTACCTTTGTGTATATCGGTCTTTCCGCAACGCCGAAGAGCGCGTCTCTCACATCGGGGCGCAAAAGCTGCATCGAGCAGTCAAAATAGCCCGCAAGCGAGGAGATGAGCGAATAATATCCGTCATAGTGATATACGCGGAAGTTGGCATGCTTTATGTTGCGCGAGATTATGTCGCGGAAAAAGCTGGTGTATCCGTGAGCCGCCGCGTCTCCCAAAAGGTTCATCAAATACATGCGATTGATGACCATTATATTGGTGCTTATGTCCTGCCCCGGCTGTATGTCATCGGAAAATTCTATGGCGTCGGTGATGCGCCCGTCATCATCCGATACTATGACCGAATGACGCGGCGAGCTCATTCCCACATCGGTAATGCGCTTGACCACGACGGTAAAATCCGCCCCCGTTTCCTCGTGCTGCTCGATCACATCCGAAAGGTCTATATTGCATATGGTGTCGCAATCGCAAAGCACCATTACATCCTCGGTGCAACGGGAAATAAAGTTGACCACTCCGAGCAGTGCCTCAAGACGCGTGGTATAAAGCTGACCCACACCCTTGGCATCATATGCGGTGATAAACGGCGGCAATATCTTTATGCCGCCCGAGCGGCGGGCAAGATCCCAGTCCTTGCCGGTCCCGATATGATCGAGAAGAGATTGATAATTATAGTGAGTTATGACTCCGACCTTGGATATGCCGGAATTGACCATGTTGGATAATGCAAAATCTATAAGGCGGTACCTTCCGCCGAAGGGAACGCTCGCCATCGTACGCAGGCGGGTGAGCTCGGGAAGGCTTTCATCATGAATATTTGAAAATACGAGTCCTGCTGCTGTCATTTTGATCTCCGTTCCGCCGCCCGGGGGGCGACATAAATCATTTTATTCTTTTTCGGCGAGACTTAAGGCAATACCGCACAATTCTTTTTGCTCAATTGCGCAGTCAGAAAATTCGTC
>CAZPYK010000117.1:0-4215 GCA_964590755.1 uncultured Ruminococcus sp.
TTTCCGATACGCTCAGAGCCGAAAGCAAGCAAATGATCTCTGCTGTTGTCGAAACGGGTGTCCGGCCTGTTTTGCTGACAGGCGATAATATTCACGCCGCTCAAAGCATCGGTAAGCAACTCGGTATTTCTGAAATTCATGCAAACTGTTTGCCGGAAGATAAGCTGAATTACATCAAAGGCTATCAGGCAAAGCAGGAAGATGTTTGTATGATCGGAGACGGCATCAATGATGCTCCTGCTTTGAAAACCGCCAATGTTGGCATTGCAATGGGCGGCGTGGGTAGCGACATTGCCGTGGATGCAGCGGACATTGCGCTGATCAATGATGATGTAAAGGAACTGCCTCATTTGTTGGCACTGTCCAAGCGAATGATGACCACGATCAAGGTCAACATGACTTTCTCCATGACGCTCAATTTCCTTGCAATCATACTTGCTATAACCGGCACACTGAATCCGGTTGTCGGCGCACTGGTTCATAACGCCGGTTCTGTGCTGGTGATCATCAACTCAGCATTGCTTCTTAGGTGGAAAAAGAAATAAATAGAAAGAGCCCAAGCCACCACCCAACCGGGTAGTGACTTGGACTCGTTTTTTTGATGAATCAAGTTCAGTGAATGATGCAGCGTTCTGTATCCTTATCGAATATGTGCATACGCGGCATATCAAACGCGACCTTGATGTTATCGCCGGCGCGAGTGGTGGAGCGAGAGGATACACGTGCGATAAGCTTTGTCTCGCCTACGTTGAGGTAGAGATAAATCTCGGCACCCATAAGCTCGGTGACATCAACATAAGCATCTATGACGCTCTCTTCGTGAGCGGCAAGCTGCATGGGAGAATCGTAAATGCACTCGGGGCGCAGACCGACAACTACCTCTTGGCCGATGTAATCCTTAAGCTCGGGAGCATTTGCTTTTTCGGCGGGAAGCTTGATGGACTTGTCCTCAAAGTTGAAGAAGACATCGTCACCCTTTTTGACAAGCTTGCCGTTGATGAAGTTCATCTGAGGCGTGCCGATAAAGCCCGCAACGAAGAGGTTGACCGGCTCATCGTAAAGGGTCTGAGGAGTATCGACCTGCTGAATGAGACCGTCCTTCATAACAACTATACGAGTTGCCATCGTCATAGCCTCGACCTGGTCGTGAGTAACGTAGATAAATGTGGTCTGAACGCTCTGGTGAAGCTTTGTGAGCTCGGTTCTCATCGCCGCACGAAGCTTAGCATCCAAGTTGGAGAGCGGCTCGTCAAGAAGGAAGACCTTGGGCTTACGAACGATAGCACGTCCCAAAGCGACACGCTGCTTCTGACCGCCGGACAGAGCCTTCGGCTTTCTGTCAAGCAGGTGGGTTATATCAAGTATACGAGCGGCGTCTTCAACGCGTCTCTTTATCTCTTCCTTAGGCGTCTTAACAAGCTTAAGTCCGAATGCCATGTTCTCGAAAACGGTCATGTGAGGATACAGAGCGTAGTTCTGGAACACCATCGCTATCTTTCTGTCCTTGGGGGCGACATCGTTTACGAGCTGGTCGCCGATGAAGAGCTCGCCCTCGGTGATCTCTTCAAGGCCCGCGATCATACGCAGGGTGGTGGACTTACCGCATCCGGAAGGACCGACAAGGATCAAGAACTCTTTGTCCTTGATGTCAAGGTTAAAGTCGGATACAGCGGTCACACCGCCGGGGTACTTTTTATAAATGTGTTTAAGCGATACACTTGCCATAGGATATACTTCCTCCTTGAAATTCGGACCGATTCGCCGCTCGATCCGCGCTAATATTCATTACTACAATATTGTATCAAATTTTCGTCAAAAATGATAGAGGCTTATTCCCCAAATTTTCGAACCCAAAATTGTGCAGGATGCACAACACGCGTCGTTTTTGCGCCTCAGATAAGCGAGTTGCGTTTTTTCGGTCTCGTTTGTGTAAATATAATTTACTTTTTTATCGTGTAAAAGTCACGGCAACGAGGCATCACGCTTCATCCTTGCCGAGCTTCATCGAAAGCCCTATACGGTGACGCGCCACATCGACCGAAAGCACCTTGACCTTAACTATATCTCCCACCGACAGCACTTCGCCGGGATGCTTTATATATTTGTCGCAGATCTGTGATATGTGCACAAGACCGTCCTGATGCACTCCTATATCAACGAACGCTCCGAAATCTATAACGTTGCGCACCGTACCCGTCAGAACCATACCCTCCTTCAAAGAGGATATATCGAGCACGTCGTCGCGAAGCACCGGGGCGGGAAAGCTGTCGCGCACATCCCTGCCCGGCTTTTCAAGCTCGGAAACGATGTCGCAAAGCGTGGGCTCGCCGACGCCTATCTCCTCGGCAACTCGCGTCTTTCCCTTCTCCGCGACCTTTTTGCCGAGCAGTTTGAGACCGCCCGCGCGTATCTCCGAACTGTCAAAGCCGAACATTCCGAGCAGCTTATGCGCCGCAGCGTAGGATTCGGGGTGCACACCGGTGGAATCCAGAACCTCATCGGATCCCGAGACACGCAAAAATCCCGCGCACTGCTCATATGCCTTATTACCGAGACGAGGAACCTTCAAAAGCTCCTCTCGGCTTAAGAACTCTCCGTTCGCCTCTCGATATTTCACTATATTTTTCGCAACCGGTGCACTTATACCGGAAACATACGAAAGCAACGAATACGACGCGGTATTCAGATCGACACCGACCGAGTTGACGCAATCCTCCACCACGCCCGTCAATGCCTCGTCCAGCCTCGCCTGCTTCATATCATGCTGGTATTGTCCGACTCCGACCGACTTCGGATCTATTTTCACAAGCTCGGCGAGCGGATCCTGCAGTCTGCGGGCTATCGACACCGCAGAGCGCTGAGTTACGTCAAAATCGGGGAACTCCTCGGCACCCAATTTTGACGCGGAATACACCGAAGCACCCGCCTCGCTCACCATTATATATTTACAGCCGCACGCCATCTCGCCCAGCAGCCCGGCGATAAATATCTCGCTTTCCTTTGAGGCGGTGCCGTTGCCTATGGCTATAACGTCCACACCGTATTTCCTTATAAGACCGGAAACCGTCCGCTTGCTTTCGGCAATTCGCTCCTGCGGCTTGGTCGGATAGATCACAGCCGTATCCATCACCTTGCCCGTGCGATCGACCACGGCAAGCTTGCAGCCGGTACGGTATCCCGGATCGAACCCCATTACCGTCTTGCCGCGAAGCGGAGGCGACATGAGAAGATGTTTCAGATTGTCCTCAAACACCTTGAGCGCTCCCTCTCCCGCCTTGTCGGTCAGATCGTTTCTTATCTCTCTTTCGACCGACGGAGCGATCAGCCGCGAATAGCTGTCCTCAATAGCCGACTTCACAAGCTCATGCGCCGGGCTTTCCTCGGATTTCAAGAACTTGCGATAGAGATAGCTCATCACCAGCTCTCCGCCCGGATCTATACAGACCTTGAGAAAGCCCTCCTTTTCGCCGCGATTGATCGCCAGCACACGATGCCCGGCTATTCTTTTTGCGCGCTCGGAAAAATCATAATACTGAGCGTAGACCGAATCCTCTTCCTTTGCCGCCTTCGAAACGACGATTCCGTGTTCGAAGGTCAGCAACCGCACGCCCTTGCGGCAATCCGCATTGTCGGATATGCTTTCGGCAATTATATCAAGTGCACCGGATATAGCCTCCGCGGCACTCTTGACCCCCTTCTCTTCATCGACGTATTCCGCCGCCGCCTCTTCGATCGACGGTTGGTATACGACGCGCTGTTCGAATATAAGATCGGAGAGCGGCTCAAGCCCACGCTCCTTGGCCACCGACGCGCGAGTCTTGCGCTTCGGTCGGAAAGGGCGGTAGATGTCGTCCACCTCGGTGAGCGTCTTCGCGTTGTCTATTGCACGCTCAAGCTCCGGTGTCAGCTTATCTTGCGCGGCGATAAGAGTTTTGACCTCATCGCGACGTTTTTCAATATTGCGAAGATATGTAAGTCTGTCAAAAAGCTCGCGCAGCACCGTGTCGTCAAGCGATCCGGTAACCTCCTTGCGGTAACGCGCGATAAAGGGAATGGTATTTCCCTCATCTATCAGAGCCACTGTTTTTCTGACCTGCTCGGTCCCCAAGCTCAGTTCCTCAGCCAATACGGCTTCAATGTCTGTCATTCCGATTTATTTCCTTTCATTGCTATAAACTGCCTTTCTGCGAAAGGCATCGACGGGGTTATGAAACC
>CAZPYK010000118.1:0-4171 GCA_964590755.1 uncultured Ruminococcus sp.
ACGGCGGGAACGGTATATACCGCGCAATCGCGAATTATCTCCTGCATCGTCACCGCGATATATTTTGCCGCCGAGCCGTAGCCCGGAGTGTGATCGGTGCCCACAAGATCGTTGTCTATAGTCTTCGGCACACCGATCACACGCAGCTCGTATTCATGCGAGCGCATAAATTCGGAAAGTTTTGCCACCGTGTCCATCGAATCGTTGCCGCCGATGTAGAAGAAGTAGCGAATATCATATTTTTTGAATATCTCAAGCAATCTCTCGTATACCGCGGGATCCTCTCCGACACGCGGCAGCTTGCGGCGACAGGAGCCGAGCGCGGCGGCGGGAGTGTGTCGGAGAGCTTCAAGATCCTCGGGGTCGGAAAAGAGCGCACCGAGATCGACAAGTCTTTCTTCAAGCAGACCCTCGATGCCGTTTCTCATGCCGTATATTTTTCCGATAACGCCCGCCTTGATGCCCTCAAGACCGCCGCCGATGACTCCGGCAAGCGTTGCGTTTATCGCCGCCGTGGGACCACCCGACTGCCCCACCACTATATTTCCGTGAATTTCTTTTTCTTTCATTGACCGTATTTCCTTTCAAACGGATATCGGAGCGTGATCCGCCCCGCAGAGCGCCGCGTTCGCCGCGACCGATTGTAAATATAAAGCATCCTCGGGAGAGAGCTCATCGATATATCCGAGCCCCACGGGAGAGCGCCCGAACACCGTGGTGTAATGCACGCACGCGGCAAGATACGAGCCCGCCCTTGATGGATGGCTCATATCCTCGTTGTAAAGCTCGATGTCGCCCCTCTCTGCGCAGACCGCCGCAAACGCGCCGCCTACCCGAGACAGCCGACAGCCGTATCGTCTTGCCGCCTCGCCGTATGCCGCGCGAAGCTTTTGGTACATGTATGTCGGGCTCCAGCCGCGATCGGCAAGCACGCGATGCCCGGCTTTGCGTCCCCATGTCTCGTAAAGCACCAAAGCGGCATTCGGTTGCGTGCGACTTATCTTTTCAAGCATATCCCGCACGCCGGCATAAAACGCCTCGGGATCCTCGGCGGGGCGCAGCGACTGCTCCTGCAGAACGATAAAGTCATATTTTCCCGAGCTCAATCGTTCGCTCACGCGTCTGCCGTGCTCGTTTTCGTCGTCGCACAGCTGCTCAAGCGTATATCCGCCCTTGGTGACCGAATCGACCGTCGCCCCGACATAGCCCGCCGAATGTGCCAGCTTTGCAAGCATGCCGGGCATGTCGTTGAAGTATGTATAGCTGTTCCCGATAAACAGCACCGACGTGTCTCTTTCAAACGGTATCGGGGAGATCATCACTGCATCATCCATGTCAAACTCCGATTTGTGTAAATTTCTCGCTTTAAAGCACCGCACCGGCGGAAATAAGCCGCTCACGCAAGCGGGGAATGTCCGCATCGGCAACGGCTCTGCCGTCCTCGGCGCAAAGCGCCGCCGCGCGACCCGCCGCCTCGCCTATCGCCATAACGCATGCCTGAACCCGCAGTGTCGCATGCGCGATCTCGTCGGCGCAGATGATCCTGCCGGCGGCGATCAAGTTCTCGCAATCCGAGCCGACCATAGTGCGATACGGAATGAAGCCGGCGCGATCAAGCTGAATCAGCCTCTGCTCGCCGCCGTCTATGCGGTGGATATCCACCGGATGCGTGGTCTGTGCTATCGAATCGGGGAAATCCTCGCCGCTCAGCACCTCCTCGCCGGTCAGGCAGTGCAGACCGACTATATGCCGCCCCTCGCGCACACCCGCGTTTGCCGCGGTAGCCGAGACCACGGCGTTTTTGAATTCGGGAAAATTCTGCCGCCACAGCTCGACTATCTTAAAGATATCCTCGCGCATGCGGCGCTCGCCCGCGCCGTATTCGCGATTATCCAGCACGCATGCCGGATCGCGCGTGACATTGACGATGAGTCTGCCGCCGTTGAGCTCGGTGTTGAACCAGGGACCGCCGAAAAGCGGAGCCTTCCCCTCGTTATATTTTTGCGTCAAAAAATCATGCAGTACTTGGTTTTGCGATGCGGGGATCCTGCCGTTGTGGTGAATATGGTCGCGCAAAAGCGAAGTCGTCACATCCACGCCAACCAGCTCAAAGCAATATGAGAGCGGCTGAGGCGTTTTCGAAACGGTGGTCGGAACGCCCGCGGCGGCGCAAAGATCGCCGTCGCCCGTAGCGTCGATAAAATAATCCGCCTCGATCGCCTCGGTGCCGTTTTTGTTTTCAAAATATACGGCGTCGATGCGAGCGCCCTCTCTTATCGCGCCGCTGAGATAGGAATTCGAATAAATATCGACCCCCGCCTCGGTCACCATGCGCTGAATCTCAAGCTTGCAGTGCTCGATATCGACCGAAACATGCCCGCGCGGATATTCCACCTGCGCGCCGCCCGACGCCTCAAGCCTTTTTACATATTCCCACGCAATGCCGCCGACCTTGCGCACCTGCTTTTTAAAGAAGCCGCTTATCGGAATGACAAATCCGGCGGTCTGCGCACCGCCCAAGAAGCCGAAGCGCTCGATAAGCGCGACTTTTTTGCCCTCTCTTGCGGCAGCCACCGCGGCTACCCACCCGGCGGGTCCTCCGCCGCACACCGCAACATCGTAATGCCCCACGACCGGAACCGTCTTCGTGATCTGCAATGTCCTCATTCCGCCTTCTCCTTGCTTTCTATCATATCCGAAATGCGCACCATGGCGGCATAGAGCCGCTCGATCTTCTGCGCATAGTCAAGTTCCTCGTAAACGGCAAAGCCGCCGTCAAATACGCGAACGAGCTTCTCGTCGCCCGCTATCGCCATGGGAGAGATTGCCGCTCTGACCTCATCGGCGGTAAGTCCCGGCAGCTTTTTTATCGAATCCGAACCGATCTCGGCGCAGATGCGATCTCGCGCAAGTGTCGTTCTCGCCAACGCCTCGGTTATCTCCTCCCACGGCGCACAGCCGTCAAAGGGCATAACGTGCAGGTCGTCACGGCCGTTGTTGTCTTGAAGATGCGTCGCCGCAAGGATCCCGCCGAAGCGACCGAGCAGATCCTCGCCCGGGCAGAAGGCGTTGCGGTGACCGCTGTCAAAGCAATAGCCTATGCCGCGCGAGCCGCGAAGACGTTCCATAACGGTGTAAAGATATTCGATATAGACCGAATTTTCCAGTGCCAGAACAAAATTATTCTTCTCGGCGCATTCGGCGATGCGCTCGAAGCGCAAAAGCGCGGTCCCGCTCACCGGAGGAACGGCACGATGTCCCCATGTGATATGCGCAATACCGGTGCGCACACCGAGCGAGGCACAGTATTCAATCTCGCGGCAGTACCTGTCGGCTATCTCCTCGCCCTCGGGTGTCTCATCCCATATGTATGTGGTCTTGGTGCCGGTCAGATGAACATTGTCCACGAACAAGCCCTGCTTTTCGCACCGCTTGATCGTGACGGCAAGATCGCCGTCCGCATACGGCTTGGTGCCCAGGCAGACAAAATCAAAGCCGATCGATTTCAATATGTGCAGCCGCTCGTCATCGCAGAGCGCCGCGTCCCGCAAAAGATACATACCTATTTTTTTCATGTATATAATCTCCATTCCGCCGCCCTTGCGGCGGCACAAATATTATCGGATCAATGGTGTCGCTTGCGACAAAAAGAGGTAAATCGGCAAAGCCGAGGTAGCACGCCGTACGACAGAACCATCTATGGTTGTAAGATTTTTATCTTTGGGGATTTAAGGAAGCTTTCCGCGCGGCGGAAAGCCTTGTACCTCCTCATCCGTCACGGCTTACGCCGTGCCACCCTCTCAGACATGAGAGGGCTTGGCAAGAGTCGGGGCGTCACCTGCAGACGTGGAGAAGGCAAGATTTTTTTGTCGGCGCACCATGTTCGCACCGCACATTGTAAGCCTTCCCCAGTGGGGGAAGTGACTTGCCTCGCTTCGCGAGTCAAGTCGTCAAAAGCGGCTCGGCGAGTGAAACTCGCCGTTTTGCAAGCAAAAACGCCGTTTTTGCGGTTGGTGCGAACCTGTGGATGAGGTGGGATACGAACTATGTTCGCGCCGCACGATGTTAGGTATTCGCTCCGACGCACCATGTTCGCACCAACCCCGGTAGGGGCGACCTGTGGTCGCCCGCAACACCGTTTCTCGACGGGCGAACGCAGTTCGCCCCTACG
>CAZPYK010000119.1:0-4142 GCA_964590755.1 uncultured Ruminococcus sp.
ATCCGTCGCCTCCGGCGCCACCTTCCCGGACACGGGAAGGCTTGGCAAGAGTCGGGGCGTCAACTATAGACGTTGAGAAAGCAAGATTTTCATCTTCGTCTGTGACCATGTTCGCGCCAACCCCGGTAGGGGCGACCTGTGGTCGCCCGCAGCAACCGATCTCGACGGGCGAACGCAGTTCGCCCCTACGGTGTAGCCGTATAGAAAGCGAGATCCCCATCTTTCCGGCGGGAGCAGCAGCTCGCCGCAGGCGAGGTAGCACGCCCTACGGGGATGGTGCGAACAAAATGTATAGATATCAAAATTTGATAGTTGATAATGTTCCGTGCAATCTATATTGGTGTGGTAGATACGATTTTTATCTCTCTTTGGAGTTCAAATGCGTGAGCATTTGAACTCGCGGCTCGGTAACCGGTGCGAAGGAGTCTTATCTGCGCTAAAATCCGAGCCGGTCGGGGTATGAAGTTCAGATATCGATTCAACGCCACCCGAGCTTAAAAAAATCACCCGAGTTTAAAAAAAGTATTGACCCGGGTTGGTATCTGTAGTATAATAAAGTGGAAGGATTATAAAATAATCTTGTGTATTATTTATAAACTGTAAAGGAATCGGATCAAAAATGGCAAAAGACATTTTTTCGGATGGTATCTATGCCGATTTTTCGGCTCGCGCCGATGCTTTTGTGTCGTCGCTGCTCGACGGCTCCGGGTACACGCCGGGGCATTTTCGACGCAGCAAGGTGATCCACGATTGCGTTTGGGGCACGGTGATGATCTGCCCGTGGGAGCTGCAGATAATCGATTCTCCGCTTTTTCAGCGCATGCGCCGGATAAATCAACTGGGTCTTGCCATGACGACCTATCCCTCGGCGCATCATTCGCGTTTTGAGCACACCCTGGGCGTGCTTTCGGTCACTACCAAGATGATATCCCGCATAAATCAAGACGAGAGCGCGGATGCGCTTTCGCCGGACGCGTTGCCCGATGACCGAAAACGCCGCATTCCCCCGCGGGATGTGCGCCTTTTGCGTCTTGCCGCGCTCCTTCATGACGTGGGGCACTGCTTCTTTTCGCATCTGTCCGAGGCATATTACGGCAGAACGCCGGAAATGGCGGCGCTCAGACGCGAAAATCCGATCTTCAACAGCGCTCAGCCGCACGAGATATTCGGATTTATAATAATAAACACTCCCTCTTTTTGCCGCTTCCTGACAGAGAAGACCGACTTCCCGCTTGAAGGCGAGGATGCCTCCGCGGTGATGGAGACGGTCGGCAGAATGATCGTCGGCGCTCCGGTGCCGGTGCGCGAGGAGAACGGCAGAGCGGTGCGTCCCGCATATCTCACCGACATGATAAACGGTCGCTTTGACGCCGACTCGCTCGATTACCTGCGCCGCGACACCTATGCCACGGGACTGGCGCTGACCTATCACATCGACCGTGTGCTTTATAAGCTCTGTCTTGCCGACCGCGAGGCGGAGGACGAAAACGGCGATCGTATCATCGAACGTCATCTCACCGTTCCGGTGTCCGGAATATCGACGGTAGAGGAGATGGTCTTTTCAAAGCTGATGCTGACGCGCTATATCTACCAGCACCAAAAGGTGATCGCGGTTGAATCTCTGGTCGGCGACGTGGTGGACGGCATGCGCTACAACGGCAGGCTCTCTCACCCCTGTGATTTTCTGTATTTTTGCGACGCGGATATACTTGCGCTCGGCATGGACGGCGGGGACGCCGCTTTCCGCCTGCCCGCGTCCGAATTCAAGCTTGACGGCACCACCTCTCTCACGACGGGAAGGGTGATACGTCGTATCATCGACCGCGATCTGCCCAAAAAGGCGCTCGCCATTAACCGCGGCGTGCTTAAAGGCGCGGCGGGAGGAGCGGAAAAATCGGTGCTTGCCGAAGTCGTTGAACGGCTGGGCGGCATGTCGGATCTGCGCGAGGCGGTGAGAGACGAGGCGGCTTTTGTCGCCGATCGGCTCGGGCTCCCAGCGCCCGATATATACGACATCCACATTTCGGTGCCCAAGCTCAAAATGTCAAAGAATTTCGACGGCGCGACGGTGGTCACCTACGGCGGCGGCTTTGCAAGTCTGTCGGATATCGTCGACCTCAACGACTGGGCAAGCGATTTTGCCGCCGATTCCTACAACGCATACATCTTTGCCGGCAACGAATATATCGTTCAGGTCGCGCTGGCGGCGTGGCGCGTGCTTTCCTCGCGCGGAATACCGCTCGATCGGCAAAAGATATTTGCCGGACTGAAGCGCTCGGCGGATATCGAAGCGGCGGCGAAAAAATTAGATCGGGATACCGATTCAAATCAAGATCAAGATCGGAAAGATAAATAACAATGTCAAAAACAGCATGGAAGGGCGGGGCGATGCTATCGCCGTTGCCCGTGGTCATGGTCAGCTGCGGCGGAATGATGCTGCCCCATGAGGGCGGCGAGCCGGTCGATTCCGGCTATAAGCCGAATGTTGTCACCGTTGCGTGGTGCGGCATAGCTTGCACGCAGCCGCCGATGGTATACATTTCTCTGCGTCCGTCGCGGCATTCATACGAGATAATCGAAAAGACCGGCGAATTCACCGTAAACCTTGTCACCTCCGAGACGGTTCGCGCCGCCGACAGCTGCGGGGTATATTCCGGCAGGCACACCGACAAGCTTGAGCGCTTTTCGCTGGCGACCGAGCCGTCGGCAAGCGGAAGCGTGGGATGTCCCTCGCTTGCCGCCTCGCCGCTGACGCTCGATTGCCGTGTGACGCAAAAGATACCGCTCGGCTCGCACGACATGTTTTTGGCGCGTGTCTGCGGCGTGGGAGTGGATCCCGAGCTGGTCGATTCCGAGGGCAGACTGCACCTTGAGCGCGCGCGGCTTGCGGCATATTCGCACGGAAATTATTTTGAACTCGGCAGGCAGATAGGCTCCTTCGGCTTTTCGGTAAAGAAAAAAAGCCGCGGCGGTCAAAAAAACGTCGCGCCAAACGGTAAAAACACAAAATACGCAAAAAAGAAGAAAACAGATCAAAAATGAGATCGATCTTGAAAAAATTCGCACTTATTGTCGCGATATTGCAGACGGTGCTGCTTTTCTCCTCCTGCGGCACGGACGGCGAGCTGCTGATGACACGCGCGCTCGGCGAGGACATGACGGTCAAGGTATACGGCGGTACACACGGAGTGCGAAAGCTGGTCGTGCTTGCCGCCGACGGCTCGGAGCTCTGCCGCATCGATCACAAATGCAAAACAAACGAACCTTACAGCCCCGACGACGGTGAGGATTACGGCTTTTCGATCGCCGATCTTGATTTTGACGGCATTCCCGATCTGCGCGTAGTCTCCGAACGGAATTCGGACGGCGACGTTTATGCCTGTTACATCTCGGACGGCGCGGGCGACTTTAAGCTTGACGCCGCGCTCTCATCTCTTCGCGGCGCGTGCTGGGATGCGGAGAACGAGACCGTCAGCGTAACGACCCGAACGCACACCGAGCTGGTCTCATATCCCAACGCGCCGCCGATCTATACCGACGAAACGCGCAAGGTCTTCTACGGTCGCGACGAGGACGGAGGCAAGCTTGAGGTCATTCGCGAGGAAACACTGACATATTATTCCGAGACCGAGATATATTGCTACGCGATATACGAGCCGAACGAGGACGGCGAGCTTGAGGTAACCGACGAGCATTGGATCCTCCCCGACAAACTCGACCGTTTTTTTGAGCTCGGGTGATGTTGGATCTATATCTGAACTTCATACCCCGATGGTGAAGGACTTCGATATCATATCTACTATAACCGTATAGTCAGCACGGAACATTTAGAACTATACAAATGAATGACTTCGATATTATATCTGCCACACCAATATAACGAGCACGGAACATTATCAACTATCAAATTTTGATATCTGTCCGGCTACACCGTAGGGGCGAACTGCGTTCGCCCGTCGTGATCGGGCATTGCGGGCGACCACAGGTCGCCCCTACCGGGGTGGGTGCGAACATGGTGCGTCGGAGCGAATACCTAACATCGCGCGGTGCGAACATGGTGCGCAGACGGAAAATAATGCGATAATCGGCGGCGGGAGCAGCAGCTCGGCGAAGCCGAGGTAGCACGCCCTACAACATAGCCG
>CAZPYK010000120.1:0-4129 GCA_964590755.1 uncultured Ruminococcus sp.
GAAAAGTGGCTGAGAAGTTTGTGCATTTTTACATATTGCGTATCTTTTGTCTACACTCCGGGCTTTTCTCCCGCGGGGAGAAAAGCATTGATTTAGTAAAATAAAAATAAAGAAAAGTCGCGCCCGCGACTTTTCTTTCATTTTCTCTTCACTCTTCACTCTTCTCTCTTCTCTTTTCTCTATCGATCGAAATGGTTCGGAGAACAAAAAAGCGACGACTTTCTTGCGAAAATCGTCGCTGATTTTTGGCGCGTCGTAAGGGACTCGAACCCCCGGCCTTTTGGTTCGTAGCCAAACACTCTATCCAGCTGAGCTAACGACGCAGGTGCGCGATAAAGCGGTTGCTTTTCTCAACGCCTATATATAATATCACAACACCGACGATTTGTCAAGGCTTTTTTCAAAAAAAAATCAAAATAAAGGCAAAAAACCCGACGCGGCTCAAAACGTTCACATGTTATTTGTTGACTTTTTGCATATGTCTTGATATAATTAAATAAATATAATGCGGAAGTATCGGCGTTCGGTAACCGCGGGAAAGGATTTCACATACATCATGAACGATTCGTCAACCCTTGAACTGTCAACCTTTTCAAAAATACTTCGCGGAGGGCTTTACGGCATCGTGGCGGAGCATTGCGACGCACTGAGCGGCGTGGCATGGCTCGCCTGGATGCTGGTCCCGCTCTTGATGAGCGCCGTGGGCGGATATCTGCTGGGCAGTCTCAATTCCGCGGTGATCGTGTCGCACTCGCTCTGTCATGACGACGTGCGTCGGCACGGCTCAAAGAACGCCGGCATGACGAATATGTTCCGCACCTACGGCAAAAAGGCGGGCTTGCTGACGCTTTGCGGCGATCTGCTGAAAACGGTGATCTCCCTGGCGCTCGGCTACCTGTGGCTCGGCTATCGCGGAGCGTATATAGCCGCGCTCTTTTGCATGCTGGGGCATATGTTCCCGCTGTATTATAAATTCCGCGGCGGAAAGGGCGTGCTCGTGGCGGCGACCGCCATACTCTTGACCGAGCCTGTCGTTTTCGTTGTCCTTATTGCTATATTCGCAATAGTACTGCTCGGCACTCGCATGGTGTCGCTGGCATCGGTCATGACGGCGTTCATCTACCCGCTCATATTGAATGCTCAATATGCCGCCCTCACCGGCGACGGAGGCTCGGCGGGAATGCGCGCCCCCGTGGCTATCTTCATGGCTGTAATGGTCGTGTGGATGCACCGATCGAATCTGAAGCGCATATACGAGGGCAAGGAGTCTAAACTGCACTTTCCTTGGAATCACGACGACGGCGACAACACCGCCGCTCCGCACTCGCTGAATGACGCCGATGATGACGAGTCGGCCGAAGATGACGCCGCCGACGCAACGGAGAAGAAGCGCACCGTCAAGACACATTCAAATTACGGGAAGAAAAAAAGATGAACGGCAACGACCTCGCAACTGTGAACGCGCCGAAAAGAGAGAGCCTGCACCTCGCAAGGCTCCTCGGCGGCGCGGCTGAAAAAGGAATATTGAAGAAATTCGTTCTTTCCATGCCGCTTGACCACGGCATAAAGAACGCGTCCGCCGCAGTCATAGCGCTGGGCGGAGAAACGGTACTGCAATTCGAGCTTCTGCACAAGGACGGCAAGGCGACACACAAAAACATTCCCGCCGCCGACACGTCCGCCGCGGCGGACTTCATTCGCGGCTTTTTGCGCGCCAATCTCATACTTTCCTCGGGTGAAAGCTGCGAATATCGCGCGAACGAAAAAGGAAACGCCAAGGTCATCGGCGGTGCGGCGATCGAGGCGAGGATAGCCGCGAGCGCCGCCGCGGCACCGAGGCGGGGCAACGACCGCGAAAAATCACGTCTGCTCAGCGGCAACGAGGAATTTTTAAAGGCGCTCGGGGTGAGCTCCGCCGAAGGACGGGTCTATGACAAAAAGCAGCCGAAGTTCCGTCAGATATGCCGTTTTTTGGAACATTTGAGAGATGTGGAGGGTTACCTTCCGCGCGATGGAGTGCTGCGCATATGCGACCTTTGCTGCGGAAAGAGCTATCTCTCCTTTGCCGTTTATTATTATTTTGCCGTTCTCAAGGGACGGCACGTCAGCATGACGGGGGTGGATCTGAAGCCCGACGTCATCGAATATTGCTCATCGGTCGCCGCCGCCTCGGGCTTCGACGGGCTTGAGTTCATCTGCGGCGACGTTATGGAGTACGACAGCTCCGAGCACGGAGCACCTCAGCTGGTGGTCTCGCTCCACGCCTGCGACATCGCGACCGATATCGTGTTGACCCGAGCGGCAATGTGGCGCGCGCGTGTCATACTCTCAACGCCCTGCTGTCACCATGCGCTGGCAAACGTTATAGATTGCCCCGAATTGTCCTTCGTCACGAAGCATCCCTTTCTCGAGCGCAAGCTGTGCGATGTGCTGACCGATGCCGCAAGGCTCGCGCGCTTGGAGGCGGAGGGCTACGACACCACGGCGCTGGAGCTGACAGACCCGGAGGACACTCCGAAGAACGTGCTTTTGCGCGCGGTGCTGAACGAAGGAGCCTCTCGCGAGGTGCTTGAAAAGAAACGCGCGGAATACGAGGCGGTGCGTCAGCTGCTCATCCGCTCGGGCAACGAGTCGGCAATACGCGGAGCGTTGCCGGATATCATTCCTTCAAAGCAATAATTATCATCGAAACAAAAACATTCAAGGTCGGGTATAAGCCTTATGACAGCTCTCAATGCGGAAAAATATCTGCGCGGTCTGCCCGAGTGCGCCGAACGCACCGAGCTATCCTCCATGCCGGAATTGATCGAAGCCAAAAAGCGCGTAACCGTGGTCACATGCGCGGGTCTGCATGCCGATATGACGGCATCCATGCTCGCCTCGGTGCTTTCAAGCGCGGGAATATGCGCCGTCTTGCTGCGCTTCGATGAGCCGTATTCCGCGGGCAAGGAGCGAGATCTGCTGCTTGACGGCAAGAGCCTGCCGCCCGACATGCTGTCGCGCCTTGTCGGAAGGATCAAAGCGACGGCGCGCGCGCACGGCTTTGAGGAACGCCTCGGGCGGCACGAGGCGCTTTCCGCCGCGGCGCTGGCGGCATGTCGCGAAAGCGGAGCGAGGATATTGATCATCGACGCATCCCCCATTGGCGAAAAGCTTGCGGGGGTGCTTCCCACCGCCGACCACCTGCTTCTCGGAGCGTTGCCGAAAAACAGCTCCTCGTTGCTTCGCCGACTTATCCTTCGCGACACTTCCGAGGCGATAACCGTTCCGCAGCTGCCGTCGGTATACGCCGCGCTCACCTCGTGCTGTGCCGAGAACGGCTGCAGACTTACCGCTTCCGCGCGCCCGGGGCTTCCCGGCGGACCGCGCATAAACGCCGAAAGCTTTTTGGGGTCCTCCTTCTTCTACCGCGGAATAAACGCCGAATGTCGGGCGATCTTCGGATCATCGGTCTGCCGCGCCGCCGCGGTGACAGACTGCGTCGGCGCATTGCGCCGCGAGGGAATGAGCATTCCGGACGCCGCGATCGTGCGCGGCATCGGCGGTGCGCCGAGCGGACATCACGGCACGCTCGTGTCGCTCGCGCCCGCCTTGATCTCGGTCGAACTTCCGCCCAATGCACAAAGCGGTAATGCGGACGCATTTTTTTCGGAGCTTGCCGCGGACATTGAAGCCTCGCGGGCGCTCCTCGGAGAGGTTTCCACCGTACTTTTGGCAAGCAACGATGAGAGCGCGGCGCGTTCGGCAGCCGAGCATCTTGAAGGTGTCAACGGAAGCAAAAGCCTCGCGCGCCTCGTGCTTGCGGACCCCTCGGATATCTCCGCGACGGCGGACAAGCTCTGCGAGCTTGCGTTCTCCGAGACGACCGCGGGAGACTCGGCACCGACGGTAACGGTGATAGCGGCAACCGCGGACACTCTGCGCGCGCTGTTGCCGCAAATAGGCAAGCGTCTGCTCAAGCCGTGGAACGATCCGCGTCGAAACCGTCCGAGCGTATGATACAAACAGCCGAGAGCATGCGCTCTCGGCTGTTTGTATGGGGCTGTAGACAAAAGACATGCAAAATGTAAAAAAGCATAAAGTCCTCAGCCACTTTTCTCTTTGACACCACAGGCGCAAAGAGAAAAGT
>CAZPYK010000121.1:0-3953 GCA_964590755.1 uncultured Ruminococcus sp.
GCAATTTCAATTTCACTGCTTTTGAAAACGGATTTTACTTTGGCAACTTACCAAAGCGAAAAACGCATCCGAAAACCACGTGCTCCGGAATAATCATCTTGACAAAATACACATCTTGCGATAAAATATTATTTGGAAACATTTACGCTCACTTAACGAACGATATCGCTTTTAAAGTTGAAAGGAATAAACGCCATGTCAAGAAAACGCACACCTTTGTCATCCGCGCTGATATGCATCACCGCCGCGTTGCTGCTCGTCTCAATGCTTTCGTCATGCCGTACCTCAACGAACGCCCCCGACCCCGACGAATCATCATCGTCCGAAAGCACATCGCATCCCGAAGACAGCACAACGGATACTATCGAACAAAGCAATGAGGAGACAACTGAAATGATACCAACATCAACATCAACGGTTATTAATTATGCAGACAAGAAATGCATGTGGCTTTCGCAGTATGATCTGAACTCGGTCTACACGAGCGGCGGCTCACAGCGTGACCGCGCACAATTCGAAAAATACATAAAAAAGATACTTGCAAAGGTTAAAGAAAACGGTATAAATACAATAATAGTACAGGTACGCCCCAACGCCGACAGCATGTATCCCTCAGATATCTACCCCATGTCCGTATATGTCGTGGGCGCCTACGGCAAAGAGGCGGAATACGATCCCTTTGAGATAATACTCAACGAGGGTCATGCTCTCGGTCTTTCGGTGCATGCTTGGATAAACCCCATGCGTGCCATGCTTGTAAAGGAGATATCATCGATACCGGAAAGCTACAAGATACGCGAGTGGTACGATGACTCATCCAAAAAAGGCAAATATCTTGTCACCGTGTCAAACAGAATATATCTGAATCCCGCCTATCCCGAGGTGCGCGAGCTGATAATAGACGGCGCGACCGAGATACTCGAAAAATATAATGTAGACGGTCTTCACATGGATGATTACTTCTACCCCACCACCGAAAACTCCTTCGACTACGCAGCATACACCTCATACAAAAAGAACGGCGGCACGCTGTCTCTTGAGGACTACCGTCGCGATCAACTCTCCGAGCTCGTAAACGGACTTTACAGCGCCGTTAAATCGGTAAACAATGATATCATCTTCGGCATCAGCCCCGCCGGCAACATCAACACTGTCTACGAAAAGCAATATGCGGACGTGTATCGTTGGTGCTCGGAGGACGGCTATCTCGATTACATCTGTCCACAGGTGTATTTCGGGCTTGAGCATCAAACATACGACTTCAAAACCGTATCCAACACATTCCAAAACATAATCAAAAACGAAAATGTTGAATTAATAATCGGAATGACTCTCGGGAAAGCCAAATCCAAAGAAGATAAATATGCGGGAAGCGGCAAAAACGAATGGAAGGAGCACGACGATGTGCTCGTGCGCTGCCTCGAATACACCGCAACACTTGAAAAATGCCGCGGAGTTGCATATTTCTGCTATCAATATTTTTACGACCCGATAAGCGGAGCATCCGTCAGTGAGACAAAAGCCGAACGAGATAAATTTGTTCCGCTTCTTCAAACCATAAGCTGGACAAAATAAAAGCAATTGAAAGGAATTGCAAAAAAATATGCTTGAATTAAAACACATTTTCTTTGAAGCCGAAAACGACGAAGGCTCCGGGAACGCCCCCAAAGAGATACTGCACGACATAGATTTGACAATTAATGACCGATTTGTAGCCATCACCGGGCCGAACGGCGGTGGAAAATCAACACTTGCAAAGATAATTGCGGGAATATACACCCCCACCTCGGGCAGAATACTGCTTGACGGCAAGGATATTACCGATCTTTCGATAACCGAGCGCGCCCGAGCCGGCATCAGCTATGCCTTCCAGCAACCGGTCAGATTTAAGGGACTGCGCGTGCGCGATATACTCGACCTTGCTTCCGGACGTAAGAACAATATTGAAGAATCCTGCCGTTATCTTTCCGAGGTCGGACTTTGTGCCCGCGATTATATCGATCGCGAGCTTAACGCAAGCCTCTCGGGCGGCGAGCTGAAACGCATAGAGATAGCCACCATTCTCGCGCGCGGCACAAAGCTTTCAATATTCGACGAGCCGGAGGCAGGAATCGATCTTTGGAGCTTTCAAAACCTGATCCGCGTTTTCAGAAAAATGTACGCCTCCACCCGCGGGAACATCTTGATAATAAGCCACCAGGAGCGAATACTCAATATCGCAGACACGATAGTAGTGCTTCGCGCCGGGCGCCTTGACGCGGTCGGCTCACGTGATGAAATATTGCCGCGCATTTTAAACTCGACCGCTGCGGGCGGTCCGTGCGCTATGCTGACCGACAAAGTGGAATAAAACGGAACGGGAGAAGGAGAACATTGACCATGGACGAAATTAAAAAACGGCTGTTGCGCGAGGTTGCCGATCTCGATTCGCTCCCAGTCGGAGCATACAACATTCGCGAGGATGGCAAGCCGGGCGGCAGAAACACCACCGCCAATATAGATATCAAGACCAAAGAGGACAAGCCCGGCATTGACATAATCATCAAGCCCGGCACGTTGAACGAAAGCGTCCATATTCCGGTGATAATGAGTCAAAGCGGTCTGCACGATCTGGTATACAATGATTTTTATATCGGAGAGGGCGCCGACGTTGTCATTATCGCGGGCTGCGGCATTCACAACAGCGGATGCGGTGATTCGGCTCATGACGGCATACACAGCTTTCATATCGGTCGCGGCGCACATGTCAAATATGTTGAAAAACATTACGGCGAGGGCGAAGGCAGCGACAAGCGCACTATGAACCCCACCACGATCATCCATATTGCCGAGGACGGCTTTATGGAAATGGAGACCACGCAGATATCCGGCATCGACGACACGGTGCGCCGCACATCCGCAAAGCTTGATAAAAATGCGCGCCTCGTAATACGCGAAAAAATAATGACCACCGGAACACAGCTTGCAAAGACCGATTTTGCGGTCGATATGAACGGCGAAGGCTCCTCGGCGGACGTGATATCGCGCAGTGTCGCCAAGGACAACAGCCGTCAGGAATTCGACAGCCTGATAAGCGGTAACGCCGCCTGCACGGGTCACACCGAATGCGACGCCATCATAATGGACAACGGACATGTCCTCGCTCGCCCCTGCCTTGCCGCCAACAATATCGACGCTTCTCTTATCCACGAGGCGGCAATAGGAAAGATAGCGGGAGAACAGCTTATAAAGCTTATGACGCTTGGGCTTTCGGAAAAAGAAGCCGAAGATCAGATAGTTGCCGGATTTTTGGCGTGAGACGAAAGGACCTATCCAATGAGCGATATGAAAGAAAGAATGCATACCGGGGAGCTTTATCTTCCGGGGGACGCGGAAATAATGGCAGAACAGGCAGAATGTCTGGAACAGCTTTACGAGTTCAATCACACGCACCCGAGAGAATTCGAAAAGCGCCAAAGCCTTATGAAAAAAATGTTTGCAGAGATCGGTGAGCATTGCTATATAGAGCCGCCATTCTATGCCAACTGGGGCGGAAAGCACGTCCACTTCGGCGATCATGTTTATTGTAATTTCGCCGTCACGATGGTCGATGACACGCACATTTATATCGGCGACAACACCATGATTGCGCCCAACGTCACTATAGCCACGGCGGGACACCCGATTTTGCCGGAGCTGCGTCGCTCGGGATATCAATACAATATGTCGGTACACATCGGCAAAAATTGCTGGATAGGCGCGGGAGCGTTGATACTTCCCGGCGTCACGATCGGAGACAACACCGTCATCGGTGCCGGCAGCGTCGTGACAAAGGATATGCCGGATAATGTTGTCGCTGTCGGCAACCCCTGCCGAGTTCTTCGGCCTATCGGAGAAAAAGATCGGGAGTTTTATTTTAAGGCAATACCGCACAATTCTTTTTGCTCAATTGCACAGTCAGAAAATTCGTCAGA
>CAZPYK010000122.1:0-3942 GCA_964590755.1 uncultured Ruminococcus sp.
TTCTCCTGGACCGCCGAGCGTGCCGAAAAGTTCCTCATCTCGGATTATTACATTGCCGGCGAGAACGAGACCGAGCAGATAATCATCACCTCCAAGGCGAACGAGGGCAAGCTTACCACCGCCGAGGATTGGAAGGGCAAAAAGATAGGCGCACAGGGCGGCTCGCTTCAGGAGCTGCTTGTTAAAGAGAACTTCGGCGAGGATGCCCTTCAGCTCTACACCGATCTCGGCTTTGCGGTAGAGGCTCTCATGGCGGGCAAGATAGACGGTCTTGCGGTCGCAGCCGGCAACGGCGACGCCTTCATCAGCCAGAACCCCGACAAGATAGCCAAATCCGGCTTTGGATTCTTCGTTGAGGAAAAATACAAAAACAACGTCATCCTTATCAACAAAAACGACAACGAAATGCTTGAAAAGGTAAATGCCGTTCTTGCCAAGGCGATGGCTGCCGATGTCTATGACGGCTGGTATGAGGCATCTCAGATCTACTCCTCTGTCAAGACCAAGGATGAACTGGGCTATGATGACGACGGCAACAAGATCACAAACGCCGAATAAGCCGATAGCATTATAAATACGGGCTGCCGCGGGTCCGATCGACCGCTTGCGATCGATCGACGCGCGTCAGCCCGATAAAGCTACAGAATGGAGATATTTTATGTCATTTGGTGAGATCATAATCGAAATGGGCAGCGTTTTCGCAAAGTACTGGAAGACCTTTTTGATCACCGGACTTTCAGGCACGCTGTTGCTCTCAGTTATTACCGTGTTTTTCGGCGCGATACTGGGCGCGCTGATGGCTATAGGAAAAATGTCGCGCTTTAAACCTCTGGGGTGGCTGATAACAGCTGTAATAGAGGTCATTCGCGGCACGCCTTTGCTTTTACAGCTTTGGGTGGGATATTTTCTCATACCAATGCTGCTGCCCTTTTGGCAGCTGAGTGACTTTGCCACGGTGTCGGTAACGCTGATACTCAACAGTGCCGCGTATGTTTCCGAGGTGATAAGATCCGGCATACAGGCGGTGGACATCGGTCAGACCGAGGCGGCAAGAAGCCTGGGACTCAATGCGAAGATCACGATGATATCGGTCGTTCTGCCGCAGGCGATAAAAAACATACTGCCCGCGCTGGCAAACGAATTCGTGACGGTGATCAAGGAGACCTCGCTGGCGTCGACCTTCTTTGTGGGAGAGCTTATGACCTCCTATCTTATAGTAAAGGGAGCGACCTTCAGCGCACTTCCCACGCTTATGATAGTCGGTATAATTTATTTTGTAATAACCTTTACGCTTTCTAAGATCATAGGTGTGTTTGAAAGGAGAATGAAGCATGAACGCGCATGAGATGACGAGCGACCGTAATACAATGCTGTCGATACGCGGTTTATATAAGGACTTCGGCGAGCTGCACGTTCTGCGCGGAGTCTCCGCCGAGGTCAAGTCGGGCGAGGTGATATCGATAATCGGCGCCTCCGGCTCGGGCAAGAGCACGCTTTTGCGGTGCATGAATCTTTTGGAGCTTCCGACCTTCGGCGAGGTATGGATGGAGGGCAAGCTTCTGACGCCCGTTGACCCCTACCTGCACCGCGAGGTGATAGAGGCGTCCCGCACCTATTCGAAGCTTGTGGCGGGCGGCATGGACTCGGACACAGCCGTGCAAAAGATCAAGGCGGAGGATCTGCTTCACGAGCGCTTCAACGCCGAGGGGCGGGAATATCGCGCAGCCATGAAGGCGATATATGATGAAAATCATATCGATATCAACCTTGCGCGTCGCAAGATGGGCATGGTCTTTCAACAGTTCAATCTTTTCAACAATCTCACCGTAATGGGCAATATGATATTGGCTCCGGTCAAGCTCAAGCTCAAGACCCGCGAGGAGGCGACCGCCCGCGCCGAGCAGCTGCTCGACCGCATCGGTCTGCTTGACAAAAAGGATGTTTATCCCTCCACGCTTTCGGGCGGGCAGAAGCAGCGCATCGCCATCGTGCGCGCGCTGATGATGGAGCCGGATGTCATGCTCTTCGACGAGCCGACCTCGGCGCTCGACCCCGAAATGATAGGCGAGGTGCTGGATCTGATGAAGGCGCTGGCAAACGACGGCATGACGATGGTCATAGTCACGCACGAGATGGGCTTTGCGCGCGAGGTGTCGGACAGAGTTTTGTTCGTCGACGAGGGCTGCATCCGTGAGGAAGGAGCCCCCGAACAGCTCTTCAAAAACCCGCAAAATCCGCGTCTGCGCGATTTCCTCAGCAAGGTGCTATGATGATAAACGATCAAATGAGAGCGGCGCTTGACGCCATAAGCGAAAATGCCGAGCTTTTTTGCGACCTTTCGGACGAAATATGGGAATATGCCGAGCTTTCGCTGAAGGAATTTGCCTCTGCCGAGGCTTATTGCCGCACGCTCGCCGAGCTCGGCTTTAAGGTGGAGCGCGAGATATGCGGCATCAAGACGGCATTCTCGGGCAGCTGGGGAAGCGGCAGACCGATCATAGGGATACTCGGCGAATTCGATGCGCTGTCCGGGCTGTCGCAGGTCGGCGGCGCGACCGAGGAGCGTGCGCTCGCCAAGGGCGGCAACGGTCACGGCTGCGGTCACAATATGCTGGGCGCGGGCGCTCTTGCCGCCGCTTACGGCGTGAAAAAATATCTTGAGTCGACAAAAAAGAGCGGAACGGTGATATTTTTCGGCACTCCCGGTGAGGAGGGCGGCGCGGGCAAGGCGTTCATGGCAAAGGAAGGCATTTGGCGAGATCTTGACTGTGCGCTGACCTGGCACCCGGGCGACACCAACGAGGTGGTCACCGGCACCTGCAACTCCTGCATTCAGGCGCTTTATCGTTTCAACGGCAGGGCGGCGCATGCCGCGGCGTGTCCCGAGCAGGGCAGAAGCGCGCTCGATGCCGTTGAGCTTATGAACATAGGCGTGCAGTATTTGCGCGAGCATATGAAGGATGACGCGCGAATACATTATTCTATCATCGACGGCGGCGGCGTTTCCCCGAATGTGGTGCAATCGCACGCAAGCGTGCTCTATATGGTGCGCTCGAAACTTGTAAAGGATGCAAACGCGCTTGCCTCGCGCGTGGACGATATCGCCCGCGGCGCGGCGCTTATGACCGGAACCGAATACGAAAAGATATTTATCGACGGCTGTTCGAACACCGTGCCGAATCACCTGCTTGAGGGGCTGATGCACGAAAGCTTTGCCGAGCTGGGCGTTGTCGCGCACACAAAGGAGGAGCTTGCCTACGCCGCGGCGCTTAAGGCGACCTATCCCGATGCGGGCGCGCTTCCCGGCATTGCGGCGCAGCACGACCCGACGGCGGCAGAGGAGGTCGCGCGGCTGTGCGACAACGGACACGCCGTGCTGAATGATTTTCTCTGTCCGCTTTATACGGGAGACGACTTTAACGCCGGCTCGACCGACGTCGGGGATGTTTCCTGGCAGACTCCGACGGCGCAGCTGCACACCGTTTGCTTTGCCGCGGGCTCGCCGGGGCACTCCTGGCAGAACGTTTCCTGCGGCAAGACAAGCATCGGTCACAAGGGGCTGATCTCGGCGGGGCGCGTGCTTGCGTTGACCGCCATGCGGCTTTATGAGTCTCCCGAGCTGCTCGGGGCGGCAAGGGAAGAATTCGACCGCGCCGCGCGCGACGGTTATACCTGCCCGATCCCCGACGGCGAGCACGCAAAAGCGATCGAGCTTTGAGTCGCACGGGTAAATCACAGTTGCACCCGCGCGCAAAAAGTCGAAAAATCGCACCGTTAAGTTGCACAAACGTTGCGGAAAATAAAAAAAGTTTGATTTCCGACAGTAAAAAATCCGTCTCGCGCTTGACATTTTTATGTCTATGTTGTATAATACATTCGAGCATTAAAAATACATGGAGGTATTTAAAAATGATGAAAAAGCTCACAGCCCTTATGCTGTCA
>CAZPYK010000123.1:0-3936 GCA_964590755.1 uncultured Ruminococcus sp.
TGTATGACGGGGCAGATGTTGAGCAGCTGACCCATAAACGCCTTGCCGCCCTTAAGCCTGCCGTTGTAGATGAGGTAATCAAGCCTTCCGTCAACGCCGATAAATTCCTGACGCTTCATCATCCAGTCGATCTCGCGCATAATATCCGCGCTTGACATTCCCGCGGCGGCAAACTCTGCCGCCTTGACGGCAAGCAGACCCTCGCCGAAGCAGGTGATCTTGGTGTCGATGACCTTTATTTTCAATCTGTCGGTGTATTCCTTGGCTATAAGGCTTATCTTGTCATAGGTGCCGCCCAGAGCCGAGGAGAGCACGAACACCATTGCCTCGTCACAGCCCTCGGCTATCGCCTTGTCGAACGCGGCGCGAATCTCCTCGGTGTCGGGCATGCCGGTGTGCGGAAGATTGTTTTTGGGATCTTCGATGGTCTCAAGACGGCGGTAGAATTCCACCGGATCGAGATCCTGCCCCTCGCGGTATTCCTTGCCTTCAAAAAACACGTGAATGCGTATTATTTCGATGCCGAGTGAGTGATATCTTTCGGGCGCATATTCTATGCAGCCGGTGGATGTGCACATTATTTTGATTCTTGACATTTTATGCCCCCAAATTTATATTTTGTTTTTCTCTTTGTCGAAGATCGCGCGGTTCTCCGACATATTCACGAGCATGCGCGCGGTGTTGACGACCGCCGCCTCGCCCGAGCTGCCGCGCAGCTTTATTATCGGCTTTTTCACGCCGAGTATCACGCCGCCGCCCAGAGACGAGATGTCATACACGCTCATAAGGCTCTGCCCGAGCGCGGCGACCTCGGCGCTCTTGTGTCCGGCGGCATATTTCATTATGTCGGTAATTATCCGCGTCGCGGTCCCCTCGGTGACCTTAAGCACTTGATTTCCCGCAAAGCCGTCGCAGACCAGCACGTCGCACATGCCGGAAAGCGCCACGTTGCCCTCTGCGTTGCCCACGAAATTCAGCTTCGGATCCGCGGCAAGCAGAGCGTGCGTCTCCTTGACGAGCTTGTTCCCCTTTGTCGGTTCGGCTCCGTTTGAGAGCAGACCGATGCGCGGAGAGGGCAGCGCATACATGTCGCGCATAAAAGCGGCGCCCAGGTGCGCAAAGTGCAGAAGCATTTCGGGAGTGCAATCTATCGTGGCTCCGGTGTCGACAAGGCAGGTGAAGGATCCGTCCGCGGCGGGAAGCACCGCCGCCATTGCGGGGCGAACGCGTTCCTTGCCCGAAAGATATCTCAGCGCCCCTGTCAGCAGAACGCCGGTGTTGCCCGCGGAGAGCATTCCGAAGAGCTCCTCTCGCTCCGCGAGCGCCGACAGCGCACGAAGCATCGAGGAATCGGTCTTGTGAAAGAGCGCGTCGGCGGGCGAATCGTAATTCGTTATCTCTCCCGGCGCGTCAAGTATCTCAACGCGCTCGCGCGGCATTCCGTGTTCGGATATCTCTTTTTCGATATATTCCGCGTCTCCGACCAGCAAGAGCTCAAGCGTCGGTATGGCTTCAAGCGCGGCGGCGGCTCCGCCGAGCATCGATGCGGCTCCGCGGTCGCCGCCCTTTGTGTCGAGCACGAGCTTGATATTTTTCTTCATTATTAAATGATCCCCCTTTTATTCGATAGCCAAAAGATAATCGTATATTTCCTGACCGCCGATATAGACGGTGACCTCGCAGTCGTCATATTCCGCTTTCAACCGCTCGGTCAGCGCCGCGCGGCGCTCGTCGTCGCCCCCCGCGCCGACAAAGAGAGTTATCACCTCGCAAAGTGAGGTGTCGGCGGCGTGAAGCATGCCGAGCACCGCGTCCTCGGCGCTTTCGGCGGATGCGACTATCTCGCCGCCGCAAAGGGCGATGTATTCTCCGTTTTTGACGGCCCTGCCGCTGACGGTCGCGTCACGCACCGCGCGTGTCACCTCGCCGTCGATCACGCTTGCGGCGGCGCGTTCGGCTCCCGAAATGAGCGCGGATATATCCTTGATGCCGGGAGTTATCACCGACAGCGCGCTGTAGCCTGCGGGAAAGCTTTTTGTCTTCAGCACGTGAACACGCGCGTCGGTGCAGAGCTTTGCCGCCTGCTCCGCGGCAAGGATGATGTTCTTGTTGTTGGGCAGCACTAAAATGTCCGGCGCCTCGCATTTTGCGATGGCGCGAACGAAATCCTCGGTCGACGGATTGGCGGTCTGCCCGCCGGATATCACCACGTCGGCTCCCATTTGGTAAAATAGAGCCTCCATGCCCTCGCCTGTCGCCACGGTCACCACCGCATACGGCTTTCGGGGCTTGCTGTTTGTCGGCTTTTCGGGTCTTGTCGGTCGTGCCGCTTCGTCGGAATGACCCATATCCATGTTTTCTATCTTCACCTTTAAAAACTCGCCGTATTCCTGCATTCGGTCGAGTATCGCGCCCGGCTTTTTGGTGTGCACGTGGACCTTTACTATGTCGCCGTTCAGATACGCAACGATGCTCTCGCCGCCAAGCTCGCAGAGCGCGTCTATGACGGTGTCGATCGCAAAGTTGTCGGGATCCGTCTTTTCGTCGGTAAGTCGAAGCAAAAATTCGGTGCAATAGCCCTCGCGCAGTACGCTGTGGCGGGTGAAAAGCTCAATGTCGGCGCAGGTCTCGGCACTTCCCTGCGAGCGCGGAACGTACCCCGAAGCCTCGCCGCCCAGTGCGCGAAGCATTCCCACGGCGATGCAAAGATAGCCCGCCGCGCCGGAATCCACCACGTCCGCCTCGGCAAGCACGGGCAGAAGATCTTTCGTGCGCTCAAGCGAGAGGTGAGCCTCCTTGATATGCGCGGCGAGCAGCTCGTCGATCGACGGGGCGGAGGAAAGCTCCTTTGCGGCGGATTCGGTGCTCTCTCTGAAAACGGTCAGTATCGTTCCCTCGGTGGGAACGCGCACCGCGGCGTAGGAGCACTTGACGCCGAGACGGTAAGCCGCGACGAGAGCGGCGGCATCCGCGCTGTCGATATTTTGCAGTCCCTCGCCGATGCCGGCGAAGATCTGCGAAAGAATGACCCCGGAGTTGCCGCGCGCGGCAAGCAGAACGCCGCGGGCAAAGCGAGCGCCGATCTCGCCGATGCTGTCCGAGGCGGCCTTTTCCGCCTCGGATATGCCGCCCTCCATCGTCTTCAGCATATTTGTGCCGGTGTCGCCGTCCGACACCGGAAAGACATTCATTGCGTTGATCTCTTCGACATGCTCCGCCAGCAGCGCCGCGCCGCCGCACAGCATGCGAAAAAAGGTTTTTCCGTCAATTGACCTTGTGTTCATAGGACCCCCAAGCTGTTTTTGCGCCGTTTTTTCGTTATTTTTGCAAAAAACGACGCTTTTGTTGCTCATTTGACACCATTTTACGTCTCAAACCTAAACTCAATCTAAACTTTTGAAGCTCGGGTGACGTTGGATCTATATCTGATCTTCATACCCCGACCGGCTCGGAATTTAGCGCAGATAAGACTCCTTCGCACCGGTTCCCGAGCCGCGAGTTCAAATGCTCACGCATTTGAACTCCAAAGAGAGATAAAAATCGCATCCGCCACACCAATATAGTTAGCACGGAACATTATCAACTATCAAATCTTGATATCTATCCGGCTATGCACCATGTTCGCACCAACTCCGTAGGGCGTGCTACCTCGCCTGCGGCGAGCTGCTGCTCCCGCCGGAAAGATAAAAATCTTGCATTCTATCCGGCTACACCGTAGGCGCGAACTGCGTTCGCCCGTCGAAATTGGGCGTTGCGGGCGACCACAGGTCGCCCCTACGGGAGAGATGTGAACATTCGCTTTTTTCGTAGGGCGGGGGCTTGCTCCCGCCGAAAAGACAAAAATCTCGCAATCTATCCGTCTATAGGTGACACCCCGACTCTTGCCAAGCCTTCCCCAGTGGGGGAAGGGGGACCGCGTAGCGGTGGATGAGGTGG
>CAZPYK010000124.1:0-3757 GCA_964590755.1 uncultured Ruminococcus sp.
CTGGGTCCACGACAGCGAAATCTCCGAAAATCGCTATGATGAGTTTACCTATTACTGTGCAAGCAGATCATTAGAGTTCTATTCAATGAATCCAAATGCGTGGATAATACGAGGTAAGTCGTAGGAGCGAATGATTCAGGATTATTTAATGAGAAACGGAAATGTCTTAGATCATTATGCTGCCTATCTGATACACTTAATGGATGAAACAAAGTGGCAGTTCGATCATACATATATGACTGAAGAAACCGAAGAAATACGTAAGAGGCGCAAGCAGCAAGCTATTGAAGCTCAAAAAATACAAAAAAAATCATTATCAAAATGAAACAAATACAATTATCAGTAATATCACTGCTGCTTTCTCCACTTAGCAGTTTTGCATATTCTCATTTATCACCATATTCTTACTGTGGCGGTGATCCGGTCAACTGTGTTGACCCGACCGGCTGTGTCATTGAGGGGATAACCAAAAAGGATGCGGCAATGGCCGTTGAAGACTTCAGGGAAATGTTCCCGGGCGATGAATTTACCAACTTCAGAAATCTGATAGTGCAATCTGGAAAGAAACAAAACGGCAAATCATTTGCTCCAATATCAGCCGACGCGCTCTCATCCGCCTTCTCTGGAATCACTCTGAACGAAGATCAGCAGGCTTTGGTTCAGATGGTAGTCAACACGATTAATTCTGATGACGTGCATAAAGTGGAATATCTGACTCCTGGTAAGGATATGTCTCGTTCATCTTTAAATGAATTTTTACCACAGCTGAATTTATTAGGAATAACTTCGGAAATGGTGGCAAATATGCCCGGCGGAGGTTCTAAATTCGTAATGGCCTTATGTGGAGAAGCCTCAACTATTCCTACCAAATCAGGTTCATTATCAATAATATTAAACACTAACAGTGGTTTTGTTACAAACCGTACAGCAACATTAGGACACGAGATTATAGGACATGGACGTTCACTTAGGTTAGGTTATACAGATTCTCAATCACAACATATTTTGCCAATTCAAGTTGAAAACCTTATTTTACGAAATATGGGGAGTCCATTATTTAGGAATGGGACTGACCATGCACCTTTGAATCAATTTATTCCTAATTATATGTCGCTTCCAAACTTTAGATGATGAAACATCTTTTAATGGTCATATTATTCTGTCTATGTTGTACCAATATGATTTATTCTTCTGAATGTGATGAAGGTGAATACTGGCGTGAACTACGATGGGATTCCGGTCGTAAATACATATGCTATGAATTTGGCTTTTCCAACATAATTAAAATATATATTGCCGATGGGGACACCATCTGTAATGTTTCAATTCTTGATGGCAAAGGTAATTGTGTTTCAACTACTTGCACGAAATTGCCTATTTTAAAATGGGCCTTCGATGATATGACTAATGAGATAACAAAGTCCTCAGTAAAATTAGACAATAATTATAAACCGTATTATTACAAATTATCAATCTTTAATGGCAGTTGTCAGAGAGTTCTATCTACATCAACATTGCTAATTGACTATAGAAATGGTGTTAAGAAAAAAATAGAAGACCTCAAGGCTTTCATAATTAGACTATGGGAATCCAACTGTATAAAAGAAGATAGTAATAATCACTAAACGGTACTGGAACTAAATATTTTATAAAAAATGATGAATATTTTCATCAGCCGATAATACCTTATTTTCTGTATGCTTCTAGAGAATAATCAGGTCGGAACCGGCATCGGTTCCGGCATTTTCGCTGAAAGTGTTGTTGGGCAAACGGAGAGCCGCCCTAATGTCTGCACGCTTCACAAGTTCCATCATGATGAAAGGCGATACTGCATTAATCACACCCTGCGATGCAATAAAGGCAATGGAACTCATGCACTTGGTCAATGGCTTTGAGAAAGAAGTAATTGTGAATTGTCTTGGTCGCTTGACGATATGGATTATCCTTACTTATGGCATACACTGGGTCCACGACAGCGAAATCTCCGAAAATCGCTATGATGAGTTTACCTATTACTGTGCAAGCAGATCATTAGAGTTCTATTCAATGAATCCAAATGCGTGGATAATACGAGGTAAGTCGTAGGAGCGAATGATTCAGGATTATTTAATGAGAAACGGAAATGTCTTAGATCATTATGCTGCCTATCTGATACACTTAATGGATGAAACAAAGTGGCAGTTCGATCATACATATATGACTGAAGAAACCGAAGAAATACGTAAGAGGCGCAAGCAGCAAGCTATTGAAGCTCAAAAAATACAAAAAAAATCATTATCAAAATGAAACAAATACAATTATCAGTAATATCACTGCTGCTTTCTCCACTTAGCAGTTTTGCATATTCTCATTTATCACCATATTCTTACTGTGGCGGTGATCCGGTCAACTGTGTTGACCCGACCGGCTGTGTCATTGAGGGGATAACCAAAAAGGATGCGGCAATGGCCGTTGAAGACTTCAGGGAAATGTTCCCGGGCGATGAATTTACCAACTTCAGAAATCTGATAGTGCAATCTGGAAAGAAACAAAACGGCAAATCATTTGCTCCAATATCAGCCGACGCGCTCTCATCCGCCTTCTCTAGAATCACTCTGAACGAAGATCAGCAGGCTTTGGTTGATATGGTTGTAAATACGATAAATTCAAATCATATCCATAAAGTAGAATACTTAGAATCAAGTGGGATTTTATCTTATTCCGCGGAAAAAGTTTTTGCTCCCTTATTTGATAATCCGGACTTACCGACTTCTACGATATTAAATGCAAACGGAGGCTTCCCCGTCATTTTTATTAATAACCGCGGCGGGGGAGGATTGACTACTCCAATCAGGAACGGAACTTATTCATTGATATTTAAGGATTCATCATTACACCTTAATGGAAGAGCAGTAACAACCGGTCATGAAATTTTGGGACATGGAAGATCTTTGTCAGTAGGAAGAGGTGATAAAAATCAACATGTAGACGCTATTCAAACAGAAAACCTTATATTAAGAGTTATGGGAATACCTTATATTAACACAGGCGCAGACCATGCTCCCAATGGAGCATTTCCTGGATGCTCGCTTTTGCCAAGTTTTAGATGATGAGAAGATTTCCAGCGATATTTTTATCTATGCTCTTTATCCCGTTTCTGTTTGTCAATAGTTCAACAAATGATAATTGGAACACTACTGACAAAGACAGGAAATGGATACAAAACATAGTAGGAGAGCAAAATATGTCATTGCAACATAATGATTATATTATTTATTGTACAGGTCATCATGGAATAATATGGTCTTTAATAGCTTCTGATTCATCGGGCATATTTTTACATAACGGTACTTCACGCAACCATATTGAATTTTCTGATTATGGTTTATCTGACTCATTGTCATTCATTAAGGATAATATTCAGACTATAATCTGGGGATTTGATACTTTATCAAACTTTGCTCACTTGTTAAAACCATTAGAGGACACTAAATACAATCCAATATATAATCAATTATATGTTATAAAAGGGGGAAATATAACTTTCCGCTATAATAATCGCATGCAATATTATGCCGGCTCTGATAGTATACAATTTCATCGTAAATTCAGTAAATTAGTTTTTCTAATGTTATGGTTAGCTTCTCCAACGAATCGCCCATATTTGCCGCTACCTAATGACTCATTATTGCTTAAGTGATTTTTTCTCATCAGTCGATAATGCCTTATTTTCTGTATGCTTCTAGAGAATAATCAGGTCGGAACCGGCATCGGTTCC
>CAZPYK010000125.1:0-3627 GCA_964590755.1 uncultured Ruminococcus sp.
GTGGCACTGCCTCTTTTCCTCACGGTAAGGGGATTTTACTTTGGCAACTTACCATAAAAATCGCGGATGTGTTAAAAATATATATTGACTAAATGAAAAAAAGTAGTATAATAAAAGTATAGTAAAAATAACAACGGCTTGCGGAGGGCTCGCGATGGATGATGTTTTTGTTGAACGACAAGATGTTAGATTAGACGGCGATGTTCCCGCATATTTTTTTCATCAGGGAACGAGCGCAAGAGCGTACGAATATCTCGGCGCACATACGATCCCGGGTGGATTTGTTTTCCGCGTTTGGGCTCCCAATGCCGCGGCGGTAGCCGTGACCGGAGATTTTGACGATTGGCAGGGCACGCTTGCCATGACTCGGGTCAGCGAGGGCGGCGTTTGGGAGGCTGTCGGCACGGGAGAGGGCTTCTCTCGCGGGGAAAGATACAAATATCTTATCACCGCCGCTGACGGACGGCGCATATATAAGGCGGACCCGTATGCCTTTGCCGCCGAATGTCCGCCCGGGACCGCTTCGATCATGTACGGCACTCCCGAGCACGAATGGCGCGACGAGGGCTGGATGGCGGCGCGTCCGCATGCGAGAATGACCGAGAGGCCGATAAATATATACGAGCTGCAGCTGTCATCTTGGATGAGGCACGAGGACGGAAGCGTTCTCACATATACCGAGCTTGCGCGTGAGCTGGCGCCGTATGTCAAGCAGATGGGATATACGCATATCGAGCTTTTGCCGATAGCGGAGCATCCGTTTGACGGCTCGTGGGGCTATCAGGTGACCGGATACTACGCGCCGACGGCGCGTCACGGCAGTCCCGAAGACTTTATGGCTTTTATCGATTCGATGCACG
Organism: uncultured Ruminococcus sp.; assembly: GCA_964590755.1. GTDB lineage: Bacteria > Bacillota > Clostridia > Oscillospirales > CAG-272 > CAG-390. The sequence continues at coordinate 861 of CAZPYK010000125.1, forward strand.
AGGCGGGGATAGGTGTGATACTTGACTGGGTGCCCGCGCATTTTCCCAAGGATGAACAGGGGCTTTACGAATTTGACGGTCGGCCGCTTTACGAATATCAGGGTGCGGACAGGATTGAGCATGCCGGCTGGGGCACGCGGCGCTTTGATGTCGGGCGTTGCGAGGTTGAAAGTTTTTTGGTCTCCAATGCCTGCTTCTGGGCTGAGCTTTATCACGCCGACGGCTTGCGCGTGGATGCGGTGGCGTCAATGCTTTATCTTGACTACGATCGCAAGCCCGGCGAATGGGTGCCCAATGTTTACGGCGACAACCGCTGCCTTGAGGCGATGGAGTTCTTCCGCAAGCTCAACGGCACCATGGCGCATTTTTATCCCGGCGTGATGATGATAGCCGAGGAATCCACCGCGTGGGGAAATCTCACGAGCTTTGAAAACGAGGGCTTGGGCTTTACCTACAAATGGAACATGGGTTGGATGAATGACGCGCTCGATTACACCTCCGAGGATCCGATATTCAGAAAATATCATCACGAGAAGCTGACCTTTTCGATGATGTATGCCTTCGGCGAACGATATATACTGCCCATCTCGCACGACGAGGTGGTGCACGGCAAAAAATCACTGCTGGATCGCATGCCGGGTGATTATTGGCGCAAATTTGCGGGTACACGTGCCTTTTTGGCGTATATGATGACTCATCCGGGCAAAAAGCTGCTGTTTATGGGCTGTGAGATAGGTCAGTTCCGCGAATGGGATTATGCCGGGCAGATAGAATGGTTCCTGTTGGACTACGATATGCACGCAAAGTTGCAGCTGTATACCGCAGAGCTGAATCATTTGTATCTTGCGTCTCACGAGCTGTGGGATGAGGATACCTCATGGGGCGGCTTTGAGTGGATAGATGCCGACAACAAGGATCAGAGCATCATATCCTTCAGGCGCATGGCGAAAAACGGAGATGAGCTGCTTGTGGTGCTGAATTTTACTCCGAATGCATACGAGGATTACCGTGTGGGTGTTCCCGGGGCGTCGATATACCGCGAGCTGATCTCGTCCGATGACGAGCGCTACGGCGGCTCGGGTGTCAAGAATATCGGAGAGATAGCCTCCGAGGCGGTGCCGGCACACGGCAAGGCGCATTCCGTGCGTTTGAGGATACCCCCGCTGGGGGCGCTGATACTTGCGCGCCGCATTCCGCCGACCGAGAAGAAAACGGACAAAAGTTCGAAGGGGAAAAGGTCGAGCGCAAAGACAGAGGTAAAGGGCGAGAGCTCAAAAGAAAGAAAGGCAACGACGAGGGCGCCGAAAAAAGACAATTGATTTTTTGCTCGTGCGTCATATTGACGCGTGCGTAGAATAGATTTATAAGAGAAGGATCAACGCAGAATACTAAATAATAGCAATAATAATAAAAACACATGAAAGGAAAGTATTGGGTATGTTCAGAAAGAAAGAATGTGTTGCCATGCTGCTCGCGGGCGGGCAGGGCAGCAGACTTTACGCGCTTACCTCCCGGCTCGCAAAGCCCGCCGTTTCATTCGGCGGCAAATATCGCATCATCGACTTTACCCTCTCAAACTGCGTCAACTCGGGCATCGACACCGTCGGTGTGCTGACGCAGTATCAGCCTCTCCTGCTTAATGATTACATCGGAAACGGTCTGCCGTGGGATCTTGACCGCACCTTCGGCGGTGTTAAGATACTCCCGCCCTATCAGGGCAAAAAATCAGCCGACTGGTATCGCGGCACGGCTAACGCGATCTATCAGAATATAGAGTTCATCGAGAGATACGATCCCGAATATGTGCTTGTTTTGTCGGGAGACCATATCTACAAGATGGACTATGCGCGTATGCTTGCCGCGCACAAAAGAAGCGGTGCCGATTGCACCATCGCCGTTATCGAGGTCCCGCTTGAGGAAGCGAGCCGCTTCGGCATCATGACCACAGACGAGAGCGGCAGGATAACCAAGTTCTCGGAAAAGCCCAAGCACCCGGACAGCACCAAGGCATCGATGGGTATATATATATTCAATAAGGAAAAGCTGTTCAAATATCTGCGCGACGACGAGGCGGACGAAAAGTCGAGCAACGACTTCGGCAAAAACGTGATTCCCGCAATGCTTGCCGCGGGCGAGAGCATGTATGCCTATCCCTTCGACGGATATTGGAAGGATGTCGGAACGATACGCTCGCTTTGGGAAGCCAACATGGATATGCTGGGAGATGATCCCGCCCTAAAGCTGGGCGACGACAGATGGCGCATCTATTCAAGGCATGACGCGCGCGCGCCGCATTTTGTGAGCAAGGGTGCGGTGGTCGAAAACAGCTCGATAACCGAGGGGTGTGAGATCCACGGCACGGTGCGCGGCTCGGTACTGGGCGCGGGCGTCAAGGTGATGCCCGGAGCCTCGGTCATAGATTCGGTGGTAATGAGCGACGCGGTGATAAAGGCGGGCGCGAAGGTGGAATATTCGATAGTCGATGCGCGCGCCGTAATATGCGAGGGAGCCGAGGTCGGCGCACCCGAGAGCTCGGGCGCCGAGATAACCGTTATCGGCTCGGATGTGACGGTTCCCGCCGGCGGAAAAGTTGAAGCCGGAGCTATGCTATCGGCAAATTAAGGCAACACCGCACAATTCGCGGCTAACGCCTGCGCCTTGGCGCGTGTTCACTCACTTGCTTGCATAAAATCCGTCATATTTTACAAATTTCCTTCGCGTAGGATGAACTACGCGCGTTGAGGCGGGAAATTTGTTTCATCTGACG
>CAZPYK010000126.1:0-3588 GCA_964590755.1 uncultured Ruminococcus sp.
TGATACTTGACGAGGCGACCTCGGCGCTTGACAACACCACCGAGATACTTATCCAAAAGGCGCTTGACGAGCTCTGCCGCGGGCGCACGACCATTGTCGTGGCGCACAGGCTCTCCACCATACGCAACGCCGACATGATCGCGGTCATATCCGACGGAAGTGTCGCCGAGGAAGGTACACATGAGGAGCTCATGGATAAAAACGGTATCTATGCGGGGCTCTATAAACTGCAATTTCGCGATCGGTAAGCCGAACGAACCTTCTGTATTTGACAAATTATTAACGTAAATTTAAACATTTTATATTCTTTTTAAACTTTTGAGCAAACCTATAGACAAAAGCGGCAAAATGTGGTATAATTACATCGTTAACGTTCGTTAAATATCAACAAAAGCGGACAAAACTACCACAACCCGAGAAGAAATAGCACTCGGCTGAAGGATTCCGAAAGGCACAAAAGATCATGAGACTAAGAAACGAAAAGCAGTACAACACAAGAAAGACGCAAATAATGGAGGCATGCTTTGACTGCTATGCGGAGCACGGTCTGCACGGCACGGGAATATCCGCGCTGTCTGTCGCTTGCAACATGTCTAGAGCTACCCTTTACACTTATTTTGAGGATCTTGATGCGCTTATCATTGAGTCAACCGAGCATTGCATGTCAAAGGTCGAGGATGATTTTATGAAAAAGGCGCCGCGCAACCCCTCCGAGATCATGTCCTTTATCGATGAAATACCCTATTGGACAGCCCGCGAGCACGGCAAGAAATATCGCTTGATGTATCAGATATATACGCATCCGAAGTATATCGAATACGGCAAGAAATTCTTTGAGGGTGTAAATCAGCGCTATCAGGAATACGCCAAGCAGTTGGAGCCCGCGACGGGCATTCCGAGCGATATTATGACATCGTTGATCTTTACATTGGTTCGCGCCAGCGTGCATTATGCGATGTTTGAGGATGAATATTATCTTCAGGCTCAGCTTAAGCTGATAAAGGCAGAGGTGAAGAACCTGCTTGAGCAGCGCGAAATGATCTGAAGAGCGATCGAATAAACCGAAAAACGAGGCTGTTAAAAACATCGGGTTTTTAACAGCCTCGTTTGTATCTTATACGGTTATGTTTTTAAGTCTGTCAAGCGCGTTTTGCAGGATTATCTCCGCCGAGAGGGTGTCTATGACGCCCTTTCTTTTTTTGCCGCGCGTGTTGGTCTCGTTGAGATAGCGCGAGGCGGCGACGGTCGTCAGGCGTTCGTCAAGCATAACGACCGGAATGTCGGCTTCGCCGGAGAGCAACAGTGCGAACTCGCGGCAACGATCGGCGCGAGCGCCCTCACTGCCGTCCATGTTGCGGGGCAGACCCACCACGGCGGCAACGGCTCCCTCGCGAGATATGACCCTTGCCGTTTCGGCAACAGTTGCGGCAATGCCGCCGGGGCTTATCGTTCCGATGCCCGAGGCTATAAAGCGCGTGTCATCCGACACGGCAAGCCCGGTGCGCTTGTCGCCGAAATCCACGGCAAGCAGTTTGCCGCGGGTGCCCGCAAGAATTGCGGCAAGCTCGGCTATCGTGATGATGCCTGTGCTTTCGGTTTTGTTTTCGTTTTCGTTTTCCGTCATTGTACCACCTCGGAGTTCTCGGCAGATGCGGCATTTCTGCCGCCTATAAGCCATATTATCGCAAGCAGCAGGGCAGCGGCAAGTCCGCTTATCGCGCAATACACCGCGCTCGGCAGCTCGGGAAAAAGGGGCAGAAGAAAGCTTGCCGAGTTGAATGCCGCGTGCAGAAGGATGCCGGCAAGCGTCGAATGTGCTCTTACGCTGACGGCTCCCAGCAGAATGCCGAGCAGAAATGCGTAGCATATCCAAAGCAGCTGCCCGTGTATCAAGCCGAATATCGCCGCCGATATCAGCACCGCCGTCCATGTGGGCGATCCGCGGCGCAGCCGAGAGATCATCAAGCCGCGAAAGACCAGCTCCTCGGAAAGCGGCGCGAACACGGCGGTGGAAAGGACCGAGATGAGCGAGGTCTCGTCGAGCATACTTGACTGATCGGCGTAATCCCGAAGCACCTCCTCGGGTATGGGCAGGATATCCAAAAGCGTGGAGATGAATATGTTCAGAAATAATCCAAGCAGCAAAAGGCAAGGCAGCATGGCGGCGGGAAAGCCGACAAAGCCTATGTCGCGCAGATGGTTACAAAGCAGTCCGCGGCTCTCGGCGAGCGGCTTTTTTCGGTCGCATATCGCGCCGACGATGTAGACCGCGGCGAAAAACGCAAAGGTCGAGCAAATTATCTCGGTAAAGGATATTCTGCCAAGTCCCACGGTGAGCGCCTCGGTATAATATGCCGAGGCATCAAAGCCGGATGCCGCCAGCGCCGGCAGCATGTAAAGCAGGGTGACCGTAACGGTCACGGCAAAGCGAATGCCGAAATATAGCGCGAGATATCCTGCGGCGCTTCCAAGTGCGGCATAGATGCCGCCGCGTGAGCGCGTTTTGTTTGTGATGGGAGAAGAATTCATTATAATACAGTGTTCAGTCGATCAGATCTGTCGGGTCGACGCCGAGCATGGGAAGAAGACGCGTCAGCAGCACGCGATAGCGCATATAGGGGTGCCAGCGCAGTCCCTCGGCAAGCAATTCGGGCGAGACATTGACCTCGGCGGGGTCGACGGCACAGCCGGCGCGCTTCATCAGCTCGATCAGGTCGTCGGTCTCGGGCAGGATATCGTATATCAGGCGACGTATCTCGCTCCAACATTCGCCCAGGCGCTCGGGAGATATCTTATCGGTGATGGTGGGGGTGTTCAGCTTTTTAACGTCCGCTGTCTGCTCGGGCGAGAAATGGCGATATACCTCCTCCCAATCGGTGGGATCGGCTACCGGAGATACGGTGGGCAGACGGTCGGCAAGGTTGCGGTAAAGCTTTGTGATCAGAACGGTGGCAACACCGACCTTTTTGCCGTGATATTCGGGCCAGATTCCGCGCGCAAGCTTATAGCATTCCCAATAATGCGACAGAACATGCTCGGCTCCCGAGGCGGGGCGCGAGGAGCGAGCCAGCTTCATGGCAAGGCCCGAGAGCACAAGTGCCTCCATAATTGCGCCTGCGGCTTCCTCATCCTCCGAGGTGACTTTGTCGGCAAGTGCGACCATTTTTTTGACGGCGGTCATGGTCAGCTCGGCGACCGCGTCGCAATAGTATTCGTCGATCAGCAGGTGCGCTATCTTCCAGTCAAGCACGCCGATGTATTTGGCGACCATGTCGCCAAAGCCCGCCGCCTTCAGCTCAACGGGAGCCTTGGCGAGTATCTTTGTGTCCGCGATGATGACCGCGGGCTGCTCGGCTTGCCAGGACACCTTGAAGTTGTTTTCGATTATCGGAGCGGTGTCAGAGGCAAAGCCGTCCATTGAGGGCGCGGTGGCAAAGATGCAGAACATTTTTCCCAGCTTGTGCGAGGAAACGCGGCAGATGTCGTTCAGCGAGCCGGTGCCGACCGAAATGATGCCGTCAACGTCGCCGGCCAGCGCCATTACCTCGCGGACCTGCTCGACGCGGGCGTATTTCATGTTTTCGTATA
>CAZPYK010000127.1:0-3562 GCA_964590755.1 uncultured Ruminococcus sp.
AAGATGCGCACCGCCTTTTTCGGCAGTTTTTTATCTTGCGGAATTGTATTTTTATTGTGTATTTTGTAAATATTTATTCACCGACATAGGCACACAGCCCCTCGCGCCGCAGCGGACACCCGCCGCATTCCGGATCGCGGGCGCGGCATATCTCCCGCCCGAACAGCACCAGACGGTGACAAAAGGCGCTCTGCTCGGACGGCTCGATCAGCTCCCCCATCACCCGCTCGGTGTAAAGCGGGTCGCGCTTATCTGCGGGATAAAAGCCCAGCCTGCCGCAGATGCGCATGCAATGCGTGTCGGCAACGATGCCCGGAATGCCGTATATATCCCCCAGCAGCAGATTTGCCACCTTTCTGCCCACTCCGGGCAGACGCAGCATATCCTCCATGTTGCGAGGCAACTCTCCGCCGAATTCGTCTCGAATCATGCGGCACGCCTCTTTTATATCCGCCGATTTGGTGCGAAACAGCCCGCAGGGGCGAATTATCGCGCAAAGCTCCTCTATCGGCGCGTCGGCAATGTCGGAAAGCGTGGGAAATCTTTCGAACAGCTCGCGGCAGACGATATTCACGCGCGCGTCGGTGCACTGCGCCGAGAGTCTGCCCATTATCATCAGCTTCCACGGCTCGCCGTCATATTCAAGCGAGCACTCGGCGCTCGGATAACGCGCCGCGAGCGCGGCGACTATGCGCCGCGCTCTTTCACGCTCGGATGTGATATCTTTCAATTTCTCCGTGTTCACTTGATCGATTTTACATTCTGCCAAGCTTCGACCGTACGCTTCGCGGCGTTGACCGCAAGCTTTTTGGATGAGCTGATCGTGGATGTGATGCTGCCGCCGTTCGTGACGGTCGACTGCACCTTGTCTCTGAGTCCGCCCCACGCATAGACCTCGGCAAGGTCGGTATATATCGTGTCAAGAATTATCTGTATCATGCCAGAGGATTCAAGATCCGGCGCGTAGCGCGTCTTTACGCAGACCTCAAAGTATGCGGGCGTCAGCGTGGTGAGCGACTGTATCGACATTGCCTCGACGATAAAGGATGCGCGGTCAAGTCTGTCGCCGTAGCAGGACTGCGGGAACCCGAGGCAGGTGATGCCGTAGCCGGTGGTGAAGCTGTAATAGCTCTCCTGGTCCGAATCGTATTTCGGAGCGGGCAGCACGCCGACCTCAAAGGAAGCGTCGCGCAGGGTGATGATGTGATAGAGCACCTCGGGCATAAAGAGCGCCTCGTTGTTTGTGAAATGCGCCATAACGTCGGCGTCGGCGCCCAAGAAGACGCCCTTGTTTCCGCCCGTCAGGGTGGCAAGCTTGTCGACGACCGCGATGCTTCTCTCGTTGCCTATGCTTATCTGCGGAATGTCATCTTCATCATTCTTGCTTATCATCTCGCCCGCCGCCATCAGCATGATAAAGCCGAAGGAATTCTGCGCCGAGATGCCGTATCTGAGGGTATCGACGCCGTTGCCGTCGGGAATATACGCCGCGTTGGCAAGCTCGAACATCTTTTCTATCGTCCAGGTGTTGTTTTCGACGCAGGTGTAGGGAGATTCAAGTTGATTTTCGTTAAGTATATCCTTGTTTACGAAAACGCCGCGAGCCGACATGTTGTCGATGGTGGTGATATCTCCGACCGCGAAGAACTGGCGATGCGCTATCGACCAGGATTTGTTGCAGGTCTGTGACCACCACTCGGCTTCAAGATCGATGTTGTCCAACTCGTGCAGATCGATAAGCAGACCCGCCTGTGCGCTGTTGGCGGCATCGGTCATGCTCATATAGACCGCGTCAAAGCTCTCGTCGTTTGACGTGACCAGCTTTTCAAGCGCGGATTTAAAGGTCGCGCTTCCGCTTTGTATCTCGGCAAGCTTGACGTTATATGTCTGCTCTATCTGCTTGTTGCGGCGGGAGACCGCCACGCTGAGCGTGTCGGAAGCGTCATCGTCCGCCATCAGATCCGACCGCCAGATGCCGTTGTAATATCTTGAATAAAAGGTGACGGTGGCGTCGCCGAAGTCACGGTCGCCGAGCACCGACTGCGCGGTGGGAGTGGTCTCCTCCTGCACAGGTAGGGTCGTTTCGGCTTCGGGCGCCGTGGTCGCCTCGGGCGCGAGCGTCGTTGTTGTTTCGCTCTCTCCCGGTTGTGCGCAGGAGACAGCCATCGGCAGAAGCAAAAGGCACGCGAGTGTGAGGGACAAAAGCTTAAACAGAGTTTGTTTCATCGTTGGTTACCATACCCTTCTCGGTTATTCATTTTGCGGAGCGTTCCGCTTGTTTATTCTGATCTCGGGTGAATGTCGGACGTCGTCTCGCCTTCAGTGCGCGTTCTCCGACAGCCCCAAAAACTCAAAGCCGGTCGCACCGATCGCTTTTTTCACCGTGTCGACGGCAAGCGGACGCGACGAGCGGACGCTGACCTTGCCCTCGGCGACCGTGACTTCGGCGCTCTTGACACCGGGAAGCGCCTCTATCGCGTCGGTCACCTTTTTGGCGCAGTGCGGACATTTCATGCCGCCGACCGACACCGTGTATTCGTGCGCCGCGGCGCCGTTCTTCTTGATAAGCTCTCCAAACATGGTTTTTACCTCTCTTTGTTATGTTTTGTTTTTTATGTTATGAGAATATCACTTAATTTTAATAACGGACTTCAAATGCGTAAGCGTTTGAAGTCAAGGTGAGGAAACCGGACTGTAAAATCTGATATATATCTCATTCCGAACCTCGCATCTGCCACTCAACTACGGACTTCAAATGCGTAAGCGTTTGAAGTCAGGGTGAGGAAACCGAACTGTAAAATCTGATATATATCTCATTCCGAACCTCGCATCTGCCACTCAACTACGGACTTCAAATGCGTAAGCGTTTGAAGTCAGGGTGAGGAAACCGAACTATCAAATCTGATATATATCTCATTCCGAACCTATTATATCACAGCTTTTTACTCAATTCAATACCTTTTTTGTGCTCCGCCGGAAGTTTTTGCGGATTCGGAGCTTCGCACCGTGTTCACACCAACCCCGGTAGGGCGTGCTACCTCGCCTGCGGCGAGCTGCTGCTCCCGCCACCGATTATCGCATTATTTTCCGTCGGCGCGCAATGTTCGCACAAACTCCGTAGGGGCGACCTGTGGTCGCCCGCAATAACCGATCTCGACGGGCGAACGCAGTTCGCCCCTACGGTGTAGCCGTATAGAAAGCGAGATCCCCATCTTTCCGGCGGGAGCAGCAGCTCGGCGAAGCCGAGGTAGCACGCCCTACGACGTTGAAATACAGAATGCAAGATTTTTGTCTCCCGCCGCCGATCAGCGCATTATTTTCCGTCGGCGCGCAATGTTCGCACAAACTCCGTAGGGGCGACCTGTGGTCGCCCGCAATAACCGATCTCGACGGGCGAACGCAGTTCGCCCCTACGGTGTAGCCGGATAGATTGCAAGATTTTTATCTTTCCGGCGGGAGCAAGCCACCGCCCTACGGTGTAGCCGTATACGGCTGCGAGATTTTTTATCTCCCGCCGCCGATCGTCGCGTTGTTTTACGTTGGCGCACCATGTTCGCACCGC
>CAZPYK010000128.1:0-3527 GCA_964590755.1 uncultured Ruminococcus sp.
AAAGGAAAAATACGAAAGACTGCTCAAATACGGCAGACTCTTCGATTAATTTTAAGCTCGGGTGGCGCGAAAGCGTCACCCGAGCTTCATACCCCGATGGTGAAGAACTTCGATATTATATCTACTATACCAATATAACGAGCACGGAACATTATCAATTATCAAATCTTGATATCTATACGGCTACGCACTATGTTCACCCCAACCCTGTAGGGCGGGGGCTCGCTCCCGCCGCAAGATAAAAATAATCTTGCATTTCTTCCCGGCTACACCGTAGGGGCGAACTGCGTTCGCCCGTCGAGAAACGGTGTTGCGGGCGACCACAGGTCGCCCCTACGGGATTGGTGCGAACATTTTACGCAACCGCAAGACAAAAATCTTGCAATCCATCCGTCCGTGCCGTAGGGCGGGGAGATCATATTTATCTTTGGAGTTCAAATGCGTGAGCATTTGAACTCGCGGCTCGGTAACCGATGAAAAAATCTTATCTATCTAAATTCCGAGCCGTTGCTCCCGCCGAAAAGATGAGAATCTTGCAATCTATCCGGCTACATCGTAGGGGCGAACTGCGTTCGCCCGCAACAAAGGCTCCGGGCGGGCGACCACAGGTCGCCCCTACCGGGATTGGTGCGAACATTTTACGCAGCCGCAAGATAAAAATCTTGCGATCTATATGGCTACACCGTAGGGCGTGCTACCTCGCCTGCGGCGAGCTGCTGCTCCCGCCGCCTTCGTAAGCCTTCCCCGGTGGGGGAAGGTGGCACGGCGTAAGCCGTGACGTGATGAGAGACCTCGCCTGCGGCGAGCTCGATGACCTCAGCTGTGCTGAGGTCCGGCTACGTACAATGTTCGCGCCGTACGAAGTTGGGTATTCGTTCCGACGCTCCATGTTAGCACCGCACTTCGCAAGCCTTCCCGTGTCCGGGAAGGTGGCACGGCGTTAGCCGTGACGGATGAGGAGGTCAAAGATTTTTGCGAGAGCAAAAATCTACCTTGTATCCGTATAGATGCAAGATCTTTATCTCGCTCCCATTGAATACAAAAAACGAAGCAACAAGGAAGCTTTTGCCGATGCAAGGCTCTTCCTTGTTGCTTCATTGTTTTCCGATTTGTTTGATGCGCTATTTGGCCTGCCCTGAGAGCAGGGGGCGCAGCTCGTACACGCTTTTTATCGGTATCAGCTTGATCCTGCAATCGATGGGGCGTTTTTCGATATTTCGCGCGGGGATGACTGCGCGTGTAAAGCCGATGCGTTCCACCTCGCGCACGCGATTTTCGAGAGACGCCACCGCGCGGCATTCGCCGGCAAGGCCCACCTCGCCGATCGCAACAAGGTCGTCGGGTATCACCTTGTCGGTTATCGAGGATATCAGCGCCATTGCCACGGCAAGGTCGGACGCGGGCTCGTCAAGGCGCAAGCCGCCTATGACGTTCAAATAAACGTCGTTTGATGAAAATCTCAGACCCAGCCGCTTTTCAAGCACCGCCAATATTAAGCACATTCGGTTATAATCGATGCCGTTGGAGGTGCGGCGCGGGGCGGGGAAGGTGGTGGGGCTGACCAGCGCCTGAATTTCCGCGATTATCGGGCGGGTGCCCTCCACCGTGCAGGCGGCGCAGTTGCCGGAAACGTTCTTTGGTCTGCCCGCAAGCAATATTTCGGATGGGTTGGGGACCTCCTCAAGTCCGCGGTCGGTCATTTCAAACACGCCGATCTCGTTCGTCGAGCCGTAGCGGTTCTTGCAGGCGCGAATTATCCTGTACGCCTGCTGGTGCTCTCCCTCAAAGCAGAGCACGGCGTCGACCATATGCTCAAGCAGCTTCGGACCGGCGATCGAGCCTTCCTTGTTCACATGCCCGACCAATATCACCGATATGCCGTCGTTTTTTGCCTTGCCTATAAAAGCCATTGCCGATTCTCTGACCTGTGACACGCTGCCGGGCGAGGATGCCGAATAGGGGGTGTAGATCGTCTGTATCGAGTCGATTATCATGACGTCCGGCTTCACGTCGGAAGCCTCGGAGAGTATCTTGTCGATATTCGTTTCGGTGAGCATATAAAGCTCGTCGGCGTGTACGCCGAGGCGCGTCGCGCGCAGCTTCAGCTGGTCGCCCGATTCCTCGCCCGAGACGTAAAGCACGCGGCGTGTTTCGCCGAGAATTCCGCATATCTGCAAAAGCAGGGTGGATTTTCCGATGCCGGGCTCGCCGGTCAGCAGAACGACCGAGCCGCGCACCAGCCCGCCGCCCAGAACGCGGTCGAGCTCGCAAAGTCCGGTCTCCGAGCGCAGATATTCGTTGGCGCGCATGTCGGAAAGCTTTACCGCGCGGCTTGCGCCGCCGACGGCAAAGGCACGCTTTGATTCGTTTGCCGCCGCCTTTGCCGCCTCTGCGGGAGGGACGCGCTCAACGACATCCTCAACAAAGGAATTCCACGCGCCGCATTGCGGGCATTTGCCCATCCATTTCGGACTTTCATATCCGCATGACGTGCAATTGTATATCGTTTTGGTCTTCATTTGGTACCTCACTTCCTTTGTAAAAGGGTGCAGACAAAACAATTTGACAGCTTTTTTCTTTTCGCTCGTGGTGTCAAAGAGAAAAGCGGCTGAAAATATTGTAATCGTCTTTGATCTGTGAAAATACTATCTTATTGAAAATCATCCTGCTCCCACACCGCTTGCGCGATGATGAGGGCAAGCTTCTTTTGGTATTCGAGTCTTGCAAGCTCCGCCGCCTCGTCGGGGTTGGACAAAAATCCGCATTCGACGAGCACCGCGGGCGCGGTCGCTCTGTCGAGCAGATATATATTGCTGCCCGCCGCCTTGATGCGCCGTGTGTTGTCGGGTTGAAGCTGCTCTTGCGTCAGGCGGCGTATGCTTTCGGCGAGCGTCGAGCTCTCGGGCGAATTTTTCGAATACCACACCTGAAGCCCGTGCCATTTTGCCTCGGGAAAGGAGTTCATGTGTATGCTGATAAATATCGCCTCGGGGTCTGAGCGTGCGATGTCCAGCCGCGCCTTGAGATCGAGCTGTTTTTTATGCCCGACATAGTCGGCGTTCCGATCGTAAAGCAGGATATCCTCGCTTCTTGTCAGCGTGACCTCGGCTCCGCTCATGCGCAGAATATCCGCAAGCATCAGCGAGAGCGAGAGGTTGAGCTCCTTTTCGACGATCCCGTCTGCGGAGGAGCAACCTCCGTCCTCGCCGCCGTGCCCCGGATCGATCACCACATGCGGCATTTTGGGTGCCGCCTCCGCGGAGGCGGAAAGCGTGTCGGCTTTCCCGACAAGCCCCGCAAGCATACAGATGCCGCAAAAGAGCAGTGACATAAAAAGGCATATCGTGCCGAGCGCGAGCGGCGACGAACGAGATAGGGGTGTGTTCATGGTATTGCACTCCTTGAAATATATTCGTATTATTATATACTTCAAGGGCGCAAAACAGACCGCCGAACAAGGGCGCGCAAAATGAAAAATGCATAAAGTCCTCAGCCACTTTTCTCTTTGACACCACAGGCGCAAAGAG
>CAZPYK010000129.1:0-3425 GCA_964590755.1 uncultured Ruminococcus sp.
CCGCGCCGCCCGTATTCAGCGAGTCTTAAATGAAAGAGAGGTGCTTTTCGTGTTTGCAGTAATTGAAACCGGCGGAAAGCAGTACAAGGTCTCGGAGGGCGATATCGTATTTATCGAGAAGCTCTCAAACGAAGAAGGCAGTGAAGTCGTATTCGACAATGTCAAAGCATTATCCGCCGAGGACGGACTGAAGCTCGGCACACCCACGGTAGCGGGCGCGCGTGTTACAGCCAACGTTCTCAAGAACGGAAAAGGTCCCAAGATCTACGTCTTCAAGTACAAATCCAAAAAGAACGAGAAGAAGAAGATCGGTCACAGACAGCCCTACACAAAGGTCCAGATCACAAAGATCGAGGGCTGAGAGGCTTGAGTTTGAAAGACAGCTCTTTCAAACGTCTATGCGAAAGGTATGGTCATAAAGCATGACTAAGATCGTATTTTACAGAAGCGGCGGAGTCTTTTACGGCTTCGAAGAGCAAGGGCACACAGGATACGGAGAAGCGGGAGACGATGTGCTTTGCGCGGCACTTTCCGCCATGACGATGCTCATCGTCAACGCAGTTGAGCTTGCCTATGCCTCGGACATACAGTATGATGTCAACGACGGCGCCACGAGAATCGTCGTGACCGCAAAGGCAGCCCTTCCCGAATTCGAGGAGGACGAGCGCAAGAGATATGCGGTATCCGGTCTGTTTACAGCTTACTTCTATCAGCTCAACGACTTGATCGAGGAGTATTCCGATTTTCTTGACGTTGAGGTCATCGACCGCGATTACAGGTAAAAAAGGATCCATACCAACAAATCTATGAGGAGGAAGAAATAATGCTTAGACTCGGCTTACAGTTTTTTGCTCATAAAAAAGGTGTCGGCTCGACGAAGAACGGTCGCGACAGTGAATCCAAGCGCCTTGGCGTGAAGAAGTCCGACGGCGAATCGGTCCTTGCCGGAAACATCATCATCAGACAGAGAGGAACCGCTGTTCATCCCGGCAACAATGTCGGCATGGGCACCGATAACACCCTTTTTGCGCTGATCGACGGTCACGTCAAATTCGAGCACAAGACCAAAGACAAAAAGCAGGTCAGCGTTTACGCAGACTGACAGCTTTGCGCTTTTTCAATAAAGGAACCGCGGCACATGCCGCGGTTCCTTTATTTTCGGACAGATCTTTTATTGACTTTTTTTAACTTGATGCTATAATATATTATGAAAAACGATATCGATCGCCGTCAAGGCGGAACGGAGACAAGCATGCCACTTACGACCACCAAAAAAATGCTTATCGATGCGCAAAAGAATTCATACGCAGTCGGAGCCTTCAATGTCGAAAACATGGAAATGATCATGGCGGTGATCGCCGCCGCGGAGGAGCTCGATGCTCCCGTCATACTTCAGACCACACCGTCGACCGTCCGTTATGCGGGCGCACACATCTACGCCGCCACTGTCCGCGCGGTTGCCGAGAGAGCCTCGGTGCCGGTCGCTCTGCATTTCGATCACGGCGACTCGGAGGCAAACGCCGATGCTACCATGCGTGCGGGCTATACCTCGGTCATGATAGACGGCTCGCGCGAGAGCTTTGAGGATAACATCGCTCTAACCTCTCGCGTCGTGCAAAATGCGAAAAAATATCACATACCCGTCGAAGCGGAGCTCGGCAGCGTGGGCGGCAAGGAGGATGACACCGTGGGCAGCGGCGACATCTACACCGACCCCGCGCAGGCGCGCGAATTTGCCGAGCGTACGGGAATAGATTCACTCGCCGTGGCAATAGGAACGGCGCACGGATTTTATCGCGAGGAGCCCCGCCTTGATAAGGAACGTCTCTCGCGCATACGCGAGGCGGTCGACGTTCCCCTGGTGCTGCACGGAGCCTCGGGAGTCTCGGACGACGACGTTCGCAACTGCATAGCTCGCGGCATCTGCAAGGTCAATTTTGCCACCGAGCTGCGCGTGGCATTTACCGACGGAATAAAGGACGAACTGGCAAAAAAGCCCTCGACATATGACCCCAAGCCGCTCGGCAAAGCGGGTATCGCACTGGTAAAGGAGCTCGTCAAGCACAAAATGGAGGTCTGCGGCTGCCGCGGGCGCGCAAGCGGTCTACTGTGAAAAATCATTCAAATCATTAAAAAGGAGCAGATAAAATGAAAGCAGGAGTTTTGTTCGGTAATGAGGATATAAGATATGCGGATATTCCCGAGCCGTCGGTAGGCGCAGGACAGGTCAAGGTCCGCGTTCGCATGAGCGGCATATGCGGCTCAGACGTGCCGCGCGTGCTGTCAAACGGAGCGCATTTTTACCCGGTGGTGCTGGGTCATGAATTTTCCGGCGACGTCGTCGAGATAGGCGAGGGCGTGAAAAACGTTAAGGTCGGCGATCGCGTTTCGGGCGCTCCGCTCGTGCCGTGCATGAATTGCCCCGATTGCCAACGCGGTAATTTTTCGCTTTGCAAGCATTACAGCTTCATCGGCTCGCGCGAGCAGGGCAGTTTTGCGCAATATGTGGTGCTGCCCGCGATAAATGCAATTCCCTTCTCGTCCGACGTTTCCTATGAGCAAGGTGCGCTGTTCGAGCCCTCCACCGTCGCACTGCACGGTCTGTTTGCCAACGATTATCGGGGCGGCGGCAATGTTGCGATACTCGGCGGCGGCACGATAGGCTGCTTCACCATGCAATGGGCAAAAATATTCGGTGCCAAAAGCGTCACCGTCTTCGATATATCCGACGAGCGACTTGAACTGGCAACGCGACTGGGAGCCGACCGCGTCGTCAACACACTGCGCGAGAGCGGCACCCGCGACAGCTTTGAATATGTTTTTGAGACCGCGGGGCAGCCCGCAACGATGCAGCTGGCATTCGAGCTTGCCGCCAACAAGGCAAATGTCTGCTTCATAGGCACGCCGCACCGCGAGCTCTCCTTCACTCCCGCACTCTGGGAAAAGATGAATCGCAAGGAATTTCACCTCACCGGCTCGTGGATGTCCTATTCCGCGCCCTTCCCCGGCAGAGAATGGGAGCTGACCGCGCACTATTTTGCCACCGGTCAGCTGAAATACGATGACGCGCTCATATTCAAAAAATTCCCGCTTTGCGAGATAGACAAGGCATTTGCGCTCTACAAAACACCCGGCAGCGTAAAGGGCAAAATAATGATCGCGGTCGATTGACAACCGAACAACGACGCATGAAAGTTTCAAAATAGCTATTATGCGTCGCTTGACCTTTAAAATCAAATTCGAATAATTTCAAAAAAACAGAAGATAATCTATCGAAAAAAAGTAACACGATTGCGAATGACAGATCTCAAGTTATTTTCAAATCTATATTCGGTAAGGGAGGTTTTTGTATGCCGAAAATGAATTTTCGAAGGTAAGTTGCCAAAGTAAAATCCCCTTACCGTGAGGAAAAGAGGCAGTGCCAC
>CAZPYK010000130.1:0-3286 GCA_964590755.1 uncultured Ruminococcus sp.
AATTCTTTTTGCTCAATTGCGCGGTCAGAAAATTCGTCAGATGAAACAAATTTCCCGCCTCAACGCGCGTAGTTCATCCTACGCGAAGGGAATTTGTGAAATATGACGGATTTTGTGCAAGCAAGTGAGTAAACACGCGCCAAGGCGCAGGCGGAAGCCGCGAATTGTGCGGTGTTGCCTTAAGAAAAGCGCCGCCTCGGATCAAAGCCTTCCGTCAAGCGCGCGCAAGCCTATGCGCAGTGCATCCGCCGCGACCCGCCGCTCGTGCGCGTCTCCCTCTTTCATGGCAGAGACGAGCGTTCGATAGAACTCTCCGCGAAGCGTCATGTCATCGCCGACCGTTCCGCCGCCGAGCAGAGGAAGGGTGTCATCTTCGACCTCAAGCGCGTAAAGGCTCGCTCCCGCTCCGGACGCGAGCTTTTCCGCAATGCTTGCGGTGTTTGGGATGTATTCGGTGTCCACCGCGCCGCAGAGACGCAGGCGCAGAGATGTATTTTCGGGCGAGGATAGCTCATCGATCGTTTTAGATGCCAATGTCGCGGCGGCGTCATCGTTCTCGGCGCCCTCGACGGATGCGTCGACGATGAGATATCTGTGCTCACCGACGCGCACGCGTTCGATGTCGACGGCGCGACCGTCCTCGATCGTCACAATATTCACCGTGCCGAAGCCCTGTTCGTCAAAGCCTCGCCCCTCGGGAAATCCGCAATAGGCGGCAAGCGTGTCGCCGTATCGCTCGGGCTCGGGCGGATTGTGCACATGCCCCAGCGCCGCATATGCCGCGCCGCTGTCCGCCAGCTCACGCGGAGTTATCGGCGCGTATCGCGACATGGGGGAGGTGATGTCCGCATGTGCGCAAAGGAGCGCGATCCGCCCCGCGCGGGAAAGGTTTCCGCGGTCGGTCAGCGGGCTGCGATCCATTCGCTCGGAGGTAAAGGCATAGCCCCAAACATCGATATCGGTGCCCGGAAGCTCAAAGCATGAAAGCTCGGGTGAATCAAAGACATAAAGGTTGTCGGGCAGTTCCTTTTTGCGCGTCGCCCATATGCTGCCGTCGGTGTGGGGATCGTGATTTCCGGGAGAAACGACCACGGGGCAGCCCGCCTCGCCTATAGCCTTTATCATGGCGGCGGCGGTGTCGGGGCTTATGTAGGAGCGATCGAAAAGATCGCCCGCTATCAGCACGGCGGCGCAGCCGCGCTCGGCGGCAAGGCGCATCGATCGTTCAAATACGCGGCAAAGTCCGCGGCGTCGCTCGGCGGCACGCGAGATATCGGTCGCCGAGACCGCGGCAAACGGCGAATCGAGATGCACGTCTCCGCAATGTAGTATTTTAAAATTCATCACAGACCTCCGCTCGGAAGGGTCACCCCTTCATTTGAATTATCGGCAAAAAGTCATATTGTCGAAGGTTTTCGCCCGCCTTTTTTCAAAAGGCGGTGCAGTCAAGGGCGCAGAGCCCTTGTCGCCGCTCGCAAGCGGCGAGATCTCTTAACGGCGCTTTCTTTTTGCCAAGCTTTTTCTTTGCGCCTTAATGGTCAAAGAAAAAGCGGATGATAGATCATATGTGTTTCTTTTCGGAGCTTTTGCTCAACCTCCGCTCGGAAGGGTCGCCCCTTCATCACATATTTATCTCTTATCTTATTTCTTGTTCGCCGCAAAGCGAATAAAGCGCAAAAACGCCTCGCGGCCCGCGGCGTCGTCCTTATAGACGCCCGCGTCCTTCAAAACTCCCACAAAGGTCGCGCCTATCTCGGCATACAGCATGTCAAGCGCCCCTCGGCGGTCAAGCGCGGCGGGGTAACGGTCGCGGAATGCCGCGACCCACGCGGCGTGCTTTGCGCACACCTTGTCGGCGGCAATATCCTCGCCCCTTTCGATAAGCTCGGCAAGACGCTCGGTCTCCGCCTTGAGTCTTGACGGAAGCACGGCAAGCCCCATGACCTCGATAAGTCCTATGTTTTCCTTTTTGATATTATGCTTGTCGGCATGCGGATGGAAGACCCCCATGGGGTATTCCTCTGTCGTGATATTGCAGCGCAGAACGAGATCAAGCTCATAGTCGTCGCCGCGCCGTCTGGCTATCGGAGTTATGGTGTTGTGCGGAGTGCCGTCGGTCTCATGTATCACACCCACATCGGCGTCGCTGTAGCCGCGCCACGCATCAAGAATGCGGTCGGCAAGCTCGACGAGCGGCTCGCGTTCGGCGGCACGAAGACGAATGACCGACATCGGCCAGTTGACTATTCCCGCGCTGACGTCGGGATAGCCCTCAAATTCGATCGGCTCGGCTATCTCGGCGCGCGCCATCGGGAACTCAAAGCAGCCGCCCTGCATGTGGTCGTGCGTGAGTATAGATCCGCCCACGATGGGCAGATCGGCATTCGAGCCGATAAAATAATGCGGCAGTATCGAGGTGAAGTCCAAAAGTCTGACAAAGGTGTCATGCGTTATGCGCATCGGCTCGTGACGCGGGGAGAGGACTATGCAGTGCTCGTTGTAATATACATAAGGCGAATATTGCATATACCAATTCTCGCCGCCTATCGGAACGGCTATCTGGCGCAGATTTTGGCGCGCGGGAGCCGTCGCGTTGCCGGGATAGCCCACATTCTCGTGGCAGAGCAGGCAGGCGGGGTAGCCGCTCTTGGGCGCGGAAAGCGCGGCGGCAATGTCGCGCGGATCCTTTTCCGGCTTCGACATATTGATCGATATATCTATGTCGCCGTATTCCGACGGAACGCTCCAGCGCAGGTCGCGAGCCACGCGCGCGGCGCGTATATAATTGGAGGCACGGCAGAGGTGATAAAAATTATCGGTGGCGGTCTTGGGGGATGTCTTCATATCCTCGGCAAAGCGCGCGCCGACAGAGGAGGGGCGGGGCATCATGTGACCCATGAGCCTTGTGTCGAAGTTGTCGCGCGAGGAGATTGTGTCCGCAATGATACCCTCGGCGGCGGCGATGTCGCAAAGCTCGGTGAGCACCCGTTCAAGGTGTGTGTCGTACGGCTCATCCGAGGTGCCGGCGCCGGGTGCGTCGGTGAAGGAGGTGAGGTGCATATCCTCGCACAATGCGTTTGCGACCCATATTCTGTCCTCGCGGGTGCAGAGCCCGCTCTCCTCGCCGAGGTCGCACAGCTCGACGATAAGGCTGTTTTTCTTTTCCGTGTTCATGTCCGTGTCCATCCTTTTATGTTTCCGTTTGTTTTATTATATTAAAGTCGCCGGTCGGAAAGTTTTCGCCCGCCTTTTTAAAAAGGCAACACCGCACAATTCACGGCCACCG
>CAZPYK010000131.1:0-3284 GCA_964590755.1 uncultured Ruminococcus sp.
TCACCTCCGGAAAGTTTTTTGCCGGTAACGGCAAGAAAAACATCGTCCATTTTTCCCTTTGTGATCTCGTAGTCATTGAAGATATGCGGGTGCTTTACTATCAGCTCGGTCGCCGCGGCGGTGTCGGGAACCGACAAACGATATGCATCTCTGAGCGGCTCGTATGCCACACCGAGCGACCGTACCTCCGCCTCGTCGGCTCCGTAAAGAGTGATAAAATCGCCGGTGTATCTGTTTTTCAGCTCAAGCGGAGTGCCCTCGGCGGCTATTCTGCCGCTGTCGAGAATGACCACATTGTCTGCGTCCGCCGCCTCCTCCATATAATGCGTGGTCAAAAAGACGGTCATATTTTCTTTTCGGCGCAGGTCGGAAACAACGCTCCAAAGCGTTTTGCGCGTCTGCGGATCAAGCCCCGTGGTCGGCTCGTCAAGCACAAGTATCTCCGGCTTGTGCAAAAGCGCGCGGGCAATGTCTATGCGCCTGCGCTGACCGCCGGAAAGCTTGCCCACCGTGCGCCCGAGCAGCTGCTCGAATTCAAGCATGGCGGAAAGCTCGCCCAGACGTTTTTTAAAGCCTTCGCCGGTAATGCCGTAAAGCGCGGCGCGGCTTTCAAGATTGTCTTTGACAGACAGCGCTCCGTCAAGCACCGAGCCCTGAAATACCACTCCTATCTCGCGCTTTATCGCGTCCATGTCGCGGTCAAGATCGTGACCGTCAATTATCACGCGCCCGCTGTCCTTTGACAACTGACCGCACATTATGTTGATGGTGGTGGATTTACCCGCGCCGTTGACACCCAAAAAGGCAAACAGCTCGCCCTCTCCGACCTTAAAGCTCAGCCCCGAGACCGCCTTGACCTTGCCAAAGCTCTTGCACAGCCCATCGATGGTTATAATGTCCTTCATGTCTCAATACCGGCGTTCTTCTCAAGAAAAGAAGCCCGCCTTCTCCTTCTCAGCTTTTATTTTCATATTTAAATTTAAGTCCCTGATACATATCCGTCAGCGACTTGCTGACGGTGTCCTCGTCCCACGCGTAATAGCCGGTGGCTATCATCGTCGCGATGCCGTGAACATATGCCCACATCTCGAGAAAAAACATTTTTGCGCTCTCACGCGATATCGCGACCTGGTTGCAGATAATATCCACGATCTGCTCATCTTCCGGCGTTATTACTTGAGACTCGTTTGAGCGATCGCGCATGAACAGCAGCTTGAACAGCTCTCGCTCCTCTCTGGCAAAACGAATATATGCCATGCCGCTTGCCTTATACGGCGGATATCGCCCGCTTTCCGCCTCGGTTCGCTGGCATCTCCCAAAGAGCTCGGATGCCGCCGCGATCGTCGCGCTCTGCACCTGCGCCATGCTTTCGAAATATCCGAATATCGGACGTGTGGAGGCTCCGAGCTTCACGCTCAATGAGCGAGCCGATACGGCGTCAAAGCCGCGCTCCCGCGTCAACTCGAGAGCCGCATCAATTATTTCTTCTCTGCTGAATTTGCACTTCGGAGGCATGTATGACCGTCCTTTCTTTTGATTACACATGTTACATTACGTGTGTGATTTATTATATCACATATCCTTTTTACTGTCAACCGTTTTTTTGAATATTTTTATTTTTCTTCGTACTTTCGCGACAGTTGCGGTTACGGTTACGGTTACAGCTGCCATTCGCAAATGTCACCAAAAAAGCTATTGACAAGCTTGTGCTTTTGTGATATACTGTGACAGCGGTAAACATTGCACAAGAAAATCGCATACATATCCGCACATAATGTCACATTTGCGCATCGCCGCAACCGATGCGCAATGTCGAATTTATGAAAAAACAAATCACGC
This sequence comes from uncultured Ruminococcus sp., assembly GCA_964590755.1. Lineage (GTDB taxonomy): Bacteria > Bacillota > Clostridia > Oscillospirales > CAG-272 > CAG-390. The sequence goes on from CAZPYK010000131.1 coordinate 1,840, forward strand.
TCACATGAGCGTGACACCGGGAGGCTGACTCATGATCGACTGGCGATATACCCAAGCCGGGTGCGAGCTCGCGCTGTACGATGCGGACGATCGGATCTACGGCGACGCGCTTATTCTTTTTTCGCGCGAGACCGCAAACATAGTAGCATCTCGTGCGCCCGCGAGCATGTTTCCGTCCGGAAGCTTGCTTGAGGAATGTTTTCCGGGCTCGGGCGAGCGGATATGCAACGCTCTGAGCACCGCCGATCGCGTCGGCTTGACGGTCTGGCGTGTCATGCTTCGGCATTCGCCTCGCCAAAAGCTCGGCGAATGCGAGTTTGCCGAAGACATCTGGGCGGATCAGCTGTTCGTCTGCCCGTTGGGAACGCTTTCGTCTCCCATCGCGGCGATCCTGCCGATGCGGCTTGACGACATTGAGCTCAACGAATCTCCCTGCCGCGGCGTTGCAGCATCGGCTCTTCTTATGTCGATCTTTGACCGTGCACTCATGATATCAATCGGCGATCACCGCGCGGTCTTTTACGAAATACCCTATATTCTCCGATTGATAGCACATACATCCGGTGTCGGCATGTCTTGGAAAAGCCAAACCGACAGCCTTTTAATGCTCAAACCTTTTGACAGCGAGGGATTTTTCGGAATTATCCTCGTGCTGGCTTTGATGTTTAGGCGTTGCTCGGCGAGGCGAGGCTTAAACGTTACTGTCGGAATGTCGGATGACGTACCGATATTCTGCTTTGACGCACTGTTGGCAAATGATGCCGATGATCCGCCCGAATTGCAATATATTCGCCGTTTCATGTCGACCGCCATGTATTTCGATCGTTTTACCATCGACTCCGTTCACGGGAAGCGGCTCGCGATACTGCTTTCTCCTTGGACATCGACGGTGCGCCACACGGAATTTAAAGCAAGCCTCCCATGGGAACGCATACCCAAGCCCAAGGAGCTGCTCGAAAGCCTGTTCGGAGAGTTCGATACCCGAACCTATTGAGACGCAAAGCTTGTTTTCGATAATACACTTTATGTGCATGCACACATAAAAACCGACAGGATTCGGAACCCGGAATTGCGCGTTTAAAAAGCAGAACCGTTTATTCACCGTTGCGCAATTCATTATTCAATTCCCTTGCGGGAATTGAGGCAGGTTCGAAGGTGTGTGTAAATCAAAACCAAGGGGAGACACGTGGTCTCCCCTTGGTTTTGGCCTACCCGACAGGATTCGAACCTGCGACCTCAAGAGTCGGAGTCTTGCGCGCTATCCAGCTGAGCCACGGGTAGATATATGTTCCGGCGCCGCGTCCCGCATCGGCAGGTCGCTCGCACCGCAGTGATTATTATACATCTTTTGCGTCGATTAGTCAATAGCTTTTTGATTTTTGGTACACTTATAAAAAGTTTTATACTATGTGCGAAAGGTAGAACGCCTCTCTCAAACACCCATA
>CAZPYK010000132.1:0-3225 GCA_964590755.1 uncultured Ruminococcus sp.
GTCACCCTCGCTGTCTACCTAGCGTGTTGCACTGTCCACTTGAATTTAGGAAACAAAGCAACAAAAGAAGAAGAAGATTAACAAGAGGAATATATGGAGTAATCTTTAGCCATCCTTTTGCATTCTTTTTAGTATCACTCCGAACACCATCAATCTTTGAAAAAATCTTTTCCAATGGTAATCGAAGTTTTTCAATGGCAAAGTCAATCTCTTTCTCCTTTTCAGTCAATTTTCCCTTCAATTCTTTTATTAGCTGTTCCTTTCCTGTAATAGTCTGGGATAATCGCTCATTGTCAGATAATAGACTAGCCTTCTCCGCTTTCAACTTTGATATTTCATCTTCGGACTTTCGAATTGTTTCCTTTAGGGTTGGTACAGAGTCTGCTATGCTTTTTGCTTCATCATAAGCTTTCTTTAATTCATTTTGACCTGATAAAAGCGCATCTTTTGTTGGTGCAGATTCAGTAACAATAATTCTTCCTTCCTTGCGTAAAACATCAAAGAAAGACTCAGAATCACAATCCTTAGGATTAATTTTTATTGTTGAAGTGAACGATGATGTTACTTTTGTAAAAGATCCATCAATTTCTTCAAACAGCCCTTGAAACTGAGAATTGATACAATCGGCAGTCAATTTTTCAATCGTTCTTAAGGCCGAGGATGCATCATTATACCAATTGATTTGAAAAACGTGATTGGAATCAATAATGTTTGCTTCTCGAACGAACTTCTTATCATATACTTCATTAAGAAGATCAAATAAATCACTGCTCTTGCGGCAATACACTCCTTTGAAGATTAAAGTTACAGCACAATAACTTGGCCTTTTACTAGTATCTTTGACCCTCTCTACAAAAGTATAAATACTATAGAAGACATCCTTCCAAGAGCGTATTTCGACAACATGACCACATTCTGGAAGGTATTCCTTTTGATCAAAGTACTCTTTGAATACCTTCTCTTCTAACGAATCATATGATTTGCTCCCCCAAGAATCGAAATTATTGGGTTTACCGTGAATAAGAAACTCGAAACTCATCACCATTTACGTAATATTTCTTGCCATAACTCTTTTGGATAACAATCATCAGCCGGCACATAGGTCTGAAAATCATTTCCATTCTCGTCTGTTTGATCTGTATATACGCCTGTACAGAATGGCAAGAAAACAAAGTCATCCAACTCAATCAAACCACCAAAATATTTCTTTTTCATCGAGTTATATACCATAGGATATAACTGAACTGAATCCTCCTTAGCTGCGGTCAGATTGGTCATACCATGAATTGTGGCAAATCCTGTTAAATCAATCTTATTATAGAGAAGAATGATACGGTCTCTCTTTTTGTGAATATTTGGATATATCTGTTCGATTAAACGCTGAGCATACAACCCTCTTTCCTTTTGATGATTCCTTAAAGAGAACTTTGAATCAAGATCCAGAATTATGACATAAGTCTTTCTATTCTGACTTGCCATAATTGTATTAAGGTAAGTCGGAATGGGATGGGTAGGAGCCTGAGGGTTGAAAAAATCCTCACCTGGAGCCTCAAGCAGTTGAGCTATTTTGTTGCGCTCTTTATCTCGAACAGAAACTAAAAGATGCTTAACTGTACCATCCAAAGCAATATCAGTAGATAATTTTGACTTAAACTCTGAACAGTCTTTAACATATTGATCAGTACCAACAAAAGATGTGTCTGGTTCAATAATAAAACCGCTATTCCTTAGGAATTTGGCAAGTCTGACAAGAATCATGCTCTTTCCACTTGCTGCTGGTCCAACAAAGACAACAATCGGTGATTTATAATCATTAATTGTTGGTGCTACAAATCCAGCTGCTTTTGGCACTGGAGATGACGACGGAGACTCGACTACTGCTTCAGTTGGAGTTGAGTCGACAATAGGAGTGGAAACTTCACCAGAAGTGTTTCCGAAAAAATCTTTTGCCATTTCTATGAGTATTATTTAATTCTTCTTGCAAAACAGAGCCAACAGTAAAAAGGCGACAATGTCAATAATAAGAGATATCAAAACCCATTGTATCACCTTCATATAACTTGGAAGTCTTCCTGCAAAGATATCACCCCATACAGTGAACGTATCAAACATACGATTTGATGGATAAACTACATAAGAATCAAGTTTCCCAGAATCTTCATCAACAGTCTCACACGTACTGATGAAATCGTGCGGCATTTTTGTAATCACTCGGGCATTTTGTTGTGCGTGATATGCAAAGAGTGCAGTAACAGAGCCATCCTCAAGAACAATTGGAAGATGGTTCTTTTCCAAATCCTGAATATCTCTCAAAGTGTTCTTTAGCTTACTATTTGAATCTTTCTTACTATTGTAATAAGAATCGATTACACCAAGTTTCTTGTTCAAGGCATTAAGAATTCTGCCTTCATATTTTGCCTGAATTGTTGAAAGCTGACTTCTTTGAGCTTTCCCCCTATCGCCACTATCACGTTCTTCATCAAAGATAACATACGAATTATTGTCATTGTAAATACTCTTATCTTGTTCAAGCATTCTCTCAATGGAATTTAATATGTTAATGCAAGCGTCTCCAAAGCCTATCTTGCCCTCCATCGTATTATAGATTTCTCGTTCAAAAGCTTCTGAGGCTGTACTGGCTTGAGCAATGAGTACAGACTTTGCGACATCTCTGTCATCATCAATTTTCTTATTTGTGTCAGTAGTATTTTGAACGATATAGTCACGAGCAGCAGTCAACTCTTTACTACACACAACATAACCGTGTTTTTCCACGAAGAAGTAATGGACATTAGTTGCAAAACTAGCTCCCCATAAGAGCAAAAATCCGATAATACTAACGATAAATAATGCTTTAGAAGAAGGATTGGAAATCTGCACAATCACATTGTTCAAAAACCAACCAGCCAATAAAGCGATAATGAAAACAAATACAAAAAACAACCATAGGTTTGTTCCTTGCACTAAACTCAGCGAAAGAGAAGTCGCCGTGAAATAAGCACTAAAAGTGGCAAACAATAAATAGCCTGTAAAGAGTGCTACCTTAGAAATAATAACTTTGTTCATATAATTATAATGATGTGTTCTGGCCGGTGAAAACAATAATCCATGATATACTTTACAGAGCCGTGGTCGTGGAGTTAAGCGGCTACACCCGCTCCAGATAGGCACTGGGGATGTAGGCGGTGACGGCGGTGAGGAGGCTGTCCACGATGACGGCGACGC
>CAZPYK010000133.1:0-3222 GCA_964590755.1 uncultured Ruminococcus sp.
GCGGTGTACTTCCTCAGCATGAAGCTGACGCGCAAGTTCACCTATCAGCCCACCACCGGCACCGAGCAGCAGACAGGCTGCTCAAACACGGTCATGGACATTACCATGCCGCTTATGTCTGTCTATTTCACCTTTGTGGTTCCCGCCGCGATCGGTGTTTACTGGATCTTCAAGAGCATTCTGGGCACGGTGAAGCAGTTCGTTATCAGCCGCACCATGCCGATGCCGGTATTTACCGAGGAGGATTACAAGGCAGCGGAGCGTGAGTATGCGGGCAAGAGCCCGACAAAAGAGAAGCGCAAGCTGGATCTCGACGCGCATCGCGGAGACCCGCGCTCGCTCTTCCATATAGACGACGAGGATTATTCTCCGAACGCGGATGACGAAATGTTTGACACCGAGCGCCGCGTTGCCGCCGAAAAGACGGGAGTGGTCGAAACGGCTCCGCTCAAGGAGGACGATCGCGCCGCGGCAAGATCCGCGAAAAAGGATAAAGACAAAACGGAGACCACCGACAGCGAAACGGCGAACGCCGACGAAGCGGATGAGAATTGAGTCCGCAGCAACAGTTTTAAGAGAGGAACGGAACAAAAAACTCATGAAAAAGGAAATAACGGTCAGCGCAAAAACGGTCGAAGAGGCGCTGGCGCGCGCGGCGGAGGAGCTGGGCGTTCCCGCCGCAGAGCTTGAATACACGGTTACCGCCGAGCCCAAGAAGGGCTTCCTCGGCATAGGAGCTTCCGACGCCGAGATCGTTGCGTCGTATACTCCCGCGGGCGAGAAGAATGCCGAAAACTTCATCAGAACGCTCGTCGCCGATATGGGCATCGATGTCACCGTCAGCGTCGGAGACGGCGAGAACGGTGCGTTTGTGGTTGAGATCAGCGGCAAGGATGCCGGCATTCTGATCGGACATCACGGTGAGACGCTGGATGCGCTTCAGTATCTTGCAAGCCTTGCCGCCAACCGCCGCGAGGTCAACGAGAACGGCGAAAAGGCGGAGCGCGGCGAATATGTCAAGGTCACGCTTGACATCGAGGGCTATCGCGAAAAGCGCGAGGAGACTCTGCGCGCATTGGCTCGCCGCCAGGCGGAGCGTGTGCTCAAATACAAGAGAAGCGTTATGCTTGAGCCCATGAATCCTTATGAGCGTCGCATAATACATTCCGAGATACAGGGTATTGAGGGAGTTTCAACCAACTCCATCGGCAGCGACAATAACCGCAAGATAGTGATATTCCTTGAGGATAAGCCCGCCGCCAAGCAGAAGAAATAATTTTTCGGTCCGGGGCTTGTCTCGCTTACGCGAGGCGGCCCCGAGTCTGTACCGGGACATACCGTGTCGGCGTCCGACACAGTGTGAAACGGTATCCCGTGTGAAAGGAAACCAAAAGCATGTCACTTGATACGATAGCCGCGATATCCACCCCGCGCGGAAAGGGGGGCGTTGCGCTGACAAGGATAAGCGGCCCCGATGCCGTCGCGGTCGGGGATGGGGTATTCCGTCCGAGAAGCCGCAAAAAGCTCTCCGAGCATGCCGAGCGCTCGGCGGTGTTCGGAGATATAGTAAAGGCAAATGCCGAGGGTGGCGAGAGTGTCGTCGACTCGGGCATTGCGGTGCTCTTTCGCGCTCCGCGCTCCTTTACCGGCGAGGATACCGTTGAGATAAGCTGTCACGGCGGTGTGCTGGTCAGCGCGGCGGTGCTGGGCGCGGCTCTGTCGGCGGGAGCGCGCCAAGCGGAGGCGGGAGAGTTTACCCGCCGCGCCTACGCGGGCGGCAAACTGACGCTTGACGAGGCGGAGGCGCTCGGTATGCTGCTTGACGCTCGCACCGACGCGCAGCTGAGTTTGGCTCGCGGCGGTATGCGCGGAAGGCTTGCGGCGGCGGCGGACGAGCTTGCCGCGCGAGTCGGCACGGCGCTCGGCGACATATATGCGCGAATCGATTTTCCGGACGAGGATCTGGGGGAATATACCGCAGATGAGCTTGCCGCGGCCTTGCGCGGAATGATATCCGATATAAAAAAGCTCGGTGCGACCTATTCGACCGGGCGAGCCATTGCCGAGGGTATACCCACCGTCATATGCGGGCGCACTAATGCGGGCAAGAGCACGCTCTATAATCGATTGACCGGCGAGGCATCCGCCATAGTGACCTCGGAGGAGGGCACGACGCGCGACGTGCTCACCGAGACGGTCTCCTTCGGAGGAGTGACGCTCAGACTTTCCGATACGGCGGGCATACGTCGCGGGCGCGACGAGGCGGAGCGTGTCGGAATAGAGCGTGCGATGGAGCGGATAAGCTCCGCGGAGCTCGTGATATTCGTTATCGACGGCTCGCGAGATCCGAACGACGACGAGCGCGATCTGGCGGAGCTGCTCGGCTCTCGCAGCTTCGGCAAGGTGATCGCCGTGCTGAATAAGGCGGATCTGACAGGCGGTTCCCGGGGCGCAAACAAAGAAGCCCTCCGCATGTGGGAGGGCTTCGAAGCGCGTATCGTTCTCTCCGCCGAGAGCGGAGAGGGGATCGAAGAGCTTGCAAGGCTCGTGAAGAACTCATTTATCGATGCCTCGGTCTGCACCGAGACGGATGCCGTTGTGCAGAACGAGCGACAGCATGCGTCGCTCGTCGACGCCGAGCGCTCGCTTGCCGAAGCTCTCGCGGCTCTGGAGGACGGATATTCCGCGGATATTGCGGGGCTCAGCCTTGAATCGGCTTTGGCGTCGCTGCGCTCGCTTAGCGGACGCGGCGTGTGCGCCGAGATAGTCGATTCGATCTTCTCCAAATTCTGCGTGGGAAAATAAGCTTTTATCCACGCAGAGGAGGGCGCGGGTTGCAGACAAAACAAACGGTCTCGCCGGAGCACCGAAAGTTTTCGCCCGCCTTTTTCAAAAGGCGGCGCAGTGGAGGGCGCGAAGCCCTCCTCGCGCTCCGCAGAGCGCGAAACTACCATTGGCGTTTCTCTTTTGTTAACTTTTCTCTTTGCGCCTGTGGTGTCAAAGAGAAAAGTGGCTGAGAAGTTTGTGCATTTTCACATTTTGCATGTCTTTTGTCTATAGTCTGCGCCCTCGGCATAGTTATCTATGCCGAGGGCGACAAGTCGATGCTTTAACGCGGTATTGCGGATTTTATACAATGTGCTGATTAGGAGAAAATTCGCAAGACAAGGCAAAGCGAGCGCGAAGCCCGACGGCATAGTTCCCTATGCCGAGGGCGACAAG
>CAZPYK010000134.1:0-3201 GCA_964590755.1 uncultured Ruminococcus sp.
TTATCATCACTTCCAATAGTTAATTCTAAATCACTATTGTTAATAACTGTAGTTAAACTAGTACAATTAAGGAATGCAAAATCACCGATACTTGTTACACTATTTGGAATAACTATACTTGTTAAGTTAGTACAATTCTCAAAGGCACAAGAATCAATACTTGTTACACTATTTGGAATAACTATATTTATTAAACTAGTACAATAAGAGAAAGCACTACAACCTATACTTGTTACACTATTTGGTATTTCAATACTTATTAAACTAGTGCAATCAGAGAATGCAGAATAAAATATACTTGTAACACCACTTGGTATTTCTATACTTGTTAAATTAGTACATCCAGAGAATGCAGAATTTCCTATAATTGTTAATTTGCTATTTTTTTCAAATATAATTGTTTTCAAATTACTACAATTATAGAATGCATCTTCATCTATACTTGTTACACTATTTGGGATTTTAATACTTGTTAAGTTAGTACATTCAGAGAATGCCTTATAACCTGTACTTGTGACAGTATTTGGAATTTTGACACTTGTTAAACTAGTACAACTAGAGAATGCACAACCACCGATACTTGTTACACTACTTGGGATTTCAATACTTGTTAAACTAGCACAACTATAGAATGCATACCAACCTATAATTGTAACACTACTTGGAATTTCAATACTTGTTAAACTAGTACATCCTTCGAATGCACGATAACCTATACTTGTTACTGGTAAACCATTATATGTACTTGGTATTACAATATCTTTATCTGTACATGTTCCGATTCCTGCTACACTATAGCTTACTTGATCTTCATTTAGTTCATATTCTAATCCAATACTTGCTTTTTTATCTCCACACTTAGTACATTCTCCATTTACATAGTTATGTCCTAAGACTTCAATTGTTAAATCAGTTAGTTCTTGTTTATTTATATCAAAGTCTTTATTACATACTGAACAATGATAATGTCCTTTTATTCCTTCTTCTGTACATGTTGCTTTTACTTCTTCGATCCAATTAGCATTTTCATCATCTTTGGCACATACACTTGTTACTTTATCACATGTATCACATTTATGATCATTGTTGTTATCTTCACAAGTATGGTCTTTTAAATAAAGATTCTTTGCATAATACATTGGATTTGAATATTCATCACTAAATGTTATATTATTCCATTCTTCTTGGGTTCCATCATAATAGACATCTTCTAAACTAGTACATCCAAAGAATGCATACCAACCTATACTTATAACACTATTTGGGATTTCGATACTTGCTAAACTAGTACAATAATAGAATGCATCTTCACCAATACTTGTTAATTTGCTATTTTCTTCAAATATAACTGTTTTTAAACTACTACATACATAGAATGCACCATCACCAATACTTGTTACACTGTTTGGTATTTCGATACTTGTTAAACTGGTACATAAATAGAATGCATATGAACCTATACTTGTAGCGCTGTTTGGTATTTCAAATGATGTATCTTTCTTTCCTATCGCATATTGTATTAAGGTTTTTTTATCATAACTATATAAGTTTCCATCTATTGATGTATAGTTCTTATTATTACTATCTACATTTATACTTGCTAAATTAGTACACCAATGGAATGCATTTTCACCAATACTAGTAACACTACTTGGTATAACTATGCTTGTTAAACTAGTACATCCCCAAAATGCAAATTCACCGATACTTGTTACACTATTTAGAATTTCAATATTTGTTAAACTATAGCAATTATTAAATGCACCTTCACCGATACTTGTAACACTATTTGGGATTGTTATTTTAGTTACATTATTAAATCCACAAAATTGATAATTACCTATTTTAGTTATTGTATTTGGCATTTCTATTTCTGTTACTTCTTCATATTTATTATTACTATTCTTTATATAGAAATGATTGGCGTATGACATTGGATTTGAAGAAGAACTACTAAATACTATATTACACCAGTCTTCTATTGTTCCTTCATAATATACATTTTCTAAACTAAAACATTCATGGAATGCATCTTCACCGATACTTGTTACACTATTTGGAATTTCGACACTTGTTAAACTATCACATCCACGGAATGCACTATCACCGATACTTGTTACACTATTTGGAATAATTACATTTCTAACACCTTTCATTTGGTATATTTTATAACTATTACCATTTATATCTTTTGGAAGGGTTACTGTATCTTTTGTTCCTAAATATGCTACTAATTTATAATAAGTATTTGAATTATAATATCTAAATAAGAAGTCATCTGTTGTTTCTATATACGTATATTCATCTTCATCTTTGTATGTTATACTTCCATCTTTATTTATTAGTTTATATGCATAATATGCAATATATCCATTATCATTACTTCCAATAGTTAATTCTAAGTCACTATTGTTAATAACTGTAGTTAAACTAGTACAATCATAGAATGTAGATGAACCTATACTAGTTACACTACTTAAAATTTCGATACTTGTTAAACTGAAGCAATGAGTGAATGCATATTCACCTATACTTGTAACACTGCTTGGAATTTCGATACTTGTTAAACTAGTACACCAACAGAAGGTAGCTTCACCGATACTTGTGATACTACTTGGAATTTCAATGCTTGTTAAATTACTACAATCAATGAATGCATATTCACCTATACTTGTAACACTATTTGGGATTTTGATACTTGTTAAACTAATACAATCATAGAATGCATAATTACCTATACTTGTCAATTTGCTATTTTCTTCAAATATGACTGTTTTTAAATTACTACAAGAAGAGAATGTAGAATTTCCTATACTTGTAACACTATTTGGGATTTCGATACTTGTTAAACTAGTGCATTCACAGAATGCATAATCACTTATAATTGTTACACTACTTGGAATTTCGACACTTGTTAAACTAGTACATCTATAGAATGCGTAATCAACGATACTTGTAACACTATTTGGGATTTTGATACTTGTTAAACTAGTACATTTATAGAATGCATAATTACCTATACTTGTCAATTTGCTATTTTCTTCAAATATGACTGTTTTTAAATTACTACAAGAATAGAATGTAGAATTTCCTATACTTGTTACACTATTTGGGATTTTGATACTTGTTAAATTAGTACACCAATGGAATGCATAATCACCGATACTTGTTACACTATTTGGAATTTCAATACTTGTTAAA
>CAZPYK010000135.1:0-3019 GCA_964590755.1 uncultured Ruminococcus sp.
TTTTTTGAGGAAAAGTTGCAATATATAAAATTTTTCCCTCAACACAAGTCACATGCTTTATCAAGTCTGAAAATCACCGATATGGACTTGGAATCGGCGCGTGATCTTGCTTTCGGTTGGTATGAAACCAATTTTCCCAAACAGACGGTTTGGCCGTGGGGAACGGTTAGATTTTGTCCCGGATCGGATTCCATCTACGGCACACCTAACATTCTGCTTCAATATACGTAAATAAGGAACTATTTACAATGATCGATAACAGATATAGTTTGGGGCGTTCCCTCAGAGATACCATTATCGCGGGAATTGACGAAAAAACCGAATTGCGTAACATTTTTGAGAAAAAGCTCTCTCAAGTTGCCGGCATAACGGTTTGCCACAGCTATTTTAATCAAGATACGACCCATCCATATATTGCGATAGCTGCCGATATGGGCAAAAACCCCCAATTTTTTTGTGCATCGGACTGGGAAAGGCATCAAGATATTTTCTATCCCAAATTAAACATGCGAAAAACAATAGTTGATTGTTTCAATGCTTCCGTGGTTGAGCAGGGGTTATCGGCATTGACCTTTCCAAACGATGAATCTATTGATATTATTTCAGCTATTGATTACAAAGGGATTTCTGCAAATATTTATTTTAATTTGAATATAGCCGATATCGACCGCGCGGCGCAGCAAGCTTTTCCGAATACTGAATTTGATATCCGTTTTCGCATGTCATACGAAACAGAGCATTATTATCTGATTTATAATGATCTGAAAAGTAAAGAAAACGCCGATGAAGACGGAACAACATCGAATATTACGAATTTTATTCTCAACTTCTGCCAAAGACATGATCCTTTGCATATTTTTGATGATAATGAAGTGAATCCGATCGTCACGACCAAGGATGAGATCATCGGCAGCGGCATGGCTATGGGCATATTTCGCGATAATGCGTTCTTTACAAGCAGATGATCTCAACAAACAATAACAAACCAATAATAATAACAAGGAGATTTACAATGTGTGACAACGAAAAAATTGAAGAGCTGAAAGAGCTTATAGACGGGCTTTCCGAACATCTTGATGATCTTTGCGACTCGATAGAGGACGCCGTTGAGAATGCCGTTGCCGATGCGGTTGAGGGGGCCGTTGCCGATGCGGTTGAGGATGCCATGGGCGACATTTCTCCCGAGAGCGCGGGAGCGGTCATGTACATCATCTCGCAGGACGGCAAGCACCTTATGCCCTTTGGCAGCGCACAGGCGTTCCGCAGGAAAAAAGGCGAGGATGCATACTGCATTTCCGTGCGTTGCGGCAATGAGAGCCGGACCGTCGGAACCTACGAGAACAAGGCGGCAGCTCTTGCCGAGATTAAAAATATCGCCGCGGCGCTTCGCGCCCGCGAGGACATTTACGAAATAAAATAATTCGAAAAAGGAGATCGTTATCATGAAACTCAGCGTACTTGAAAATCTTTACGCGGCAAAAACGCTTGAGGAGTCGCTGTCGATAATCACCGGCCTCGGCGTGCACACCGTTGAGATGGGCGCGGGCGGCTACCCGGGCAAGGCTCACTGCAATCCCGAGGAGCTGCTTGCCGACAGCGCGAAATTCAACGCCTTTGTCGACACCTTCAAAAAATACGATGTCGAGATCTGCGCGCTTGCGGCGCACGGCAACCCTCTGCATCCCGACGAGGCGACCGCGGCGGCATACGACCGCGACTTCAAAAACGCCGTTCTGCTTGCCGAAAAGCTTGGCATCGACACCATTGTCGGATTTTCCGGCTGTCCCGGCGACAGCGAGGGCTCAAAATATCCCAACTGGGTCACCTGCCCGTGGCCGGAGGACTTTTTGCACATTCTCGAATGGCAGTGGAGCGAAAAGCTCATTCCTTACTGGAAGAAGACCGCCGCGTTCGCCGAGGCGCACGGCGTTTCGCACATAGCCTTTGAGATGCACCCCGGCTTTTGCGTGTACAATCCCGAGACCTGCCTGAGACTTCGCGCCGAGGTCGGTCCGGTGCTGGGCGCCAACCTTGACCCCTCCCACCTCATCTGGCAGGGCATCGATCCGGTCGCGGCGGCGCGCGAGCTAAAGGGAGCTATCTATCACGTGCACGCAAAGGACACCAAGATCGACAAATACAACACCGCCAAGAACGGCGTGCTGGATACCAAGCACTACAGCGACGAGCTGAACCGCGCATGGGTCTTCCGCACCGTCGGATTCGGCAACGGCGAGAGCTATTGGCGCGACTTTGTGTCGAATCTGCGCCTCTGCGGCTACGACCGCGTGCTTTCGATCGAGCATGAGGACAGCATAATGACCATCGACGAGGGACTGCGCAAGGCGGTCGAATTCCTGCGCCCCATCGTCATGACCGAAAACAAACCCCGCACCATGAGCTGGGCTTGATTTTAAAGCTCGGGTGGCGTTTCTGCGCCACCCGAGCTTTATACCCCGACCGTGAAGGACTTCATCATCATATCTACTATACCAATTAAGATAGCACGGAACATTATCAACTATCAATTTTTGATATCTATCCGGCTGTGCACCATGTTGGCACCAACTCCGTAGGGCGTGCTACCTCGCCTGCGGCGAGCTGCTGCTCCCGCCGAAAAAGACCAAAATCTTGCAATCTATCCGTCTATAGTTGACGCCCCAACTCTTGCCAAGCCTTCCCCGGTGGGGGAAGTGACTTGCCTCGCTTCGCGAGCCAAGTCATCAAAAGCGGCTCGGCGAGTGAAACTCGCCGTTTTTGCGGTTGGCGCGAGCTTACGGATGAGGTGGGCTGTGCAGTGTGTTCGCGCCGCACGTTGTAAGCCTTCCCCGGTGGGGGAAGTGACTTGCCTCGCTTCGCGAGTCAAGTCGTCAAAAGCGGCTCGGCGAGTGAAACTCGCCGTTTTTGCGGTTGGCGCGAGCTTACGGATGAGGTGGGCTGTGCAGTGTGTTCGCGCCGCACGTTGTAAGCCTTCCCCAGTGGGGGAAGGGGGACCGCGTAGCGGTGGATGAGGTGGGCT
>CAZPYK010000136.1:0-3003 GCA_964590755.1 uncultured Ruminococcus sp.
CATGATCACCGGTGCTGCCCAGATGGACGGCGCTATCCTCGTTGTTGCAGGTACCGACGGTCCTCTTCAGCAGACTCGTGAGCACGTTCTTCTCGCTCGTCAGGTTGGCGTTCCCGCCATCGTTGTTTTCATGAACAAGACCGACCTTGTTGATGACGACGAGCTGCTCGATCTCGTTGAGATGGAGATCCGTGACCTCCTCTCCGAGTACGACTTCCCGGGCGATGATATTCCGATCATTCGCGGCTCCGCTCGTGAGGCTCTTACCTCCGAGGAGACCGATCCCAATGCAGCTGTATACGCTCCCATCAAGGAGCTGATGGCTAATGTCGACAGCTATATCCCCACTCCCGAGCGCAAGGCTGACCTTGACTTCCTTATGCCTGTTGAGGACGTATTCTCCATTTCCGGTCGTGGTACCGTTGCTACCGGTCGTGTTGAGCGTGGTACCGTTAAGGTCGGCGACACCGTTGAGATCGTCGGTCTCACCGATGAGAAGAGAAGCGTTGTCGTTACCGGTGTTGAGATGTTCCACAAGCTCCTGCCCCAGGCAGAGGCCGGCGACAACATCGGCTGCCTGCTTCGCGGCGTAGCCAAGGACGAGATCGAGCGCGGACAGGTTCTCTGCAAGCCCGGATCCGTTCATCCTCACACCAAGTTCAAAGGCCAGGTGTACGTTCTGACCGAGAAGGAAGGCGGACGTAAGAAACCCTTCGTATCCGGCTACAGACCTCAGTTCTATTTCAGAACCACCGACGTTACCGGTGTTATCGAGCTTCCCGCTGATGTTGAGATGTGCCGTCCCGGCGACCATGTCACCTTCACCGTTGAGCTCATCACTCCCATCGCTTGCGAGCAGGGTCTGCGCTTCGCTATCCGTGAAGGCGGCAGAACCGTTGGTTCGGGCGTTGTTTCCGAGATCATCGAATAATTTCGAAATAATTTCGGTTTTTGGGACTGCCGCGCCACGGTGCGGCAGTCCCTTTAAAATAGTGAATCACGCATATAATATATTATGTGAGATCTTTGAGGATGGGTGCAATTCCATACCGGCGGTAAAGCCCGCAAGCCGAAAGCCGTAAGCTTCGGTCGAACAGGTGAGATCCCTGTGCCGACGGTAACAGTCCGGATGGGAAAGGATCGGGCACGACGATCTGCGCAAATAGCCGCTCGGGTGCGGTGCGCGTTTTATAGTGCCGGTTTCTTTTTTCGAAATAATACGAGCTTATTTTCGGAGGGAAACATAATGAAAAGCAAGACAATATTTACAACAAGAAAAATGACCGTTACGGCGGTCATGTCGGCGGTGGCATTTGTGTTGATGCTGCTTGAATTTTCAACACCGATCACCCCTGCATTTTTAAAATTTGATTTTTCCGATCTGCCGGCGTTCATTACGGCGTTTGCACTGGGACCCGTGTGGGGCGCGGCGGTCGAGCTTATAAAAAATCTTTTGCATATGCCGTTTTCCCACACCTCGTGTGTCGGTGAATTCGCAAATTTCCTCGTGGGCGCGGCTATGGTCCTGCCCGCGGGGGCGGTCTATCGCAAAATGACCACCCGCCGCGGAGCGCTGACAGCCTGCATCGTCGGTGCGGTGATATCGTCGGCGGTCAGCTTTCCGGTGAATTATTTTATTACATATCCGTTTTTTGGCGGCATAATGGGAATTGACAATATCGTCGCCATGTACAGTGCGATAATTCCGGCGGCAAACACGCTTGAGCGGGCGCTGTTGATAGTGAACGTGCCCTTCACGCTGGTAAAATGTCTGTGCTGTGCCGCGCTGACCTTTTTGGTCTACAAGCCGCTCTCGCCGATACTCAAGGGAACGCGAAAAAAGGTCGGAGAAGGGCAAAACGGATGACGCGAGCGCCCGACGCGGCGCCGATGCGGCTGTCTTTGGTGTATCCTTTGGGCGGCTTCTGTGAAAGGAAGGTTTAATTATCATGGTCGAAGCGATAAAGAGCTTTTTTACCGAGGCGGTGGGACCGTATTTCAGTGTCTTCTTTTGTTCTATGATCCCGATAATCGAGCTGCGCGGAGCGATACCGATGGGTGCGGCTCTCGGGCTGCCGTGGTGGCAGAATTATATCATCAGCGTGGTGGGAAATATGCTGCCGGTGCCGGTGATACTGCTTTTTGTGAGAGGTGTGCTCGATTGGATGGAGCGCTCAAAAATAAAGCTTTTCTCAAAGGTCGCGGGATGGGTCAATCGCAAGGCTGAGAAGAACCGCGCAAAGATAGAGAGATATTCCTTTTGGGGTGTGGCGCTCTTCGTGGCGATCCCTCTGCCCGCCACAGGCGCGTGGACGGGTGCGCTCGTAGCCGCCACCATAGAGATGAAATTTTGGAAGGCTATGCTCTCCGCGCTGATCGGAGTTATGATAGCGGGCGTGATAATGACGCTTGCCTCCTACGGCGTGGTTGCGGCGTTTAAAATATTCGCCTGAAAACGCACTTTTTCGCGCATTTTTGTTGACATGCGCGCATTTGTGTGATACAATATAATCAATATAATATCGAATCTTATCGAGAGTGACGTAAGGACAGGCCTGATGATGTCACAGCAACCTACCCCCGGGCAAGGTGCTAAATCCTGACAGATGAGACATTGGCGGCTCATTCTGCGAGCCGCCTTTATTTTTGCGTGGCTCCGTATACACCGAAAATACGGACGGAAAGGAAGAAGAACAAAATGGAAAACAAAAGCAACAGCGAGACGGCGCTGAAAAACCGCAGATTATTCACCTCCGAATCGGTCACCGAGGGACACCCCGACAAGCTGTGCGACAAGATATCCGATGCGGTGCTTGATGCACTGCTGGCGCAGGATCCCATGTCGCGTGTGGCGTGCGAGGTCTCCTGCACGACGGGACTTATACTTATCATGGGCGAGATCACGACGAACGGATATGCCGATTTTCAGCAGATCGCGCGCGACACGGTGCGTTCGATAGGCTATGACAGAGCAAAATACGGCTTTGACTGCGACAGCTGCGC
>CAZPYK010000137.1:0-2968 GCA_964590755.1 uncultured Ruminococcus sp.
AAAAAATGCATTTTTGTATTGACATCTTGCAAAATTCGTTGTATAATTATGCTGTTTTCAAGTTCACTTGAAAACAGCATTTTTGATTTGGAGCTTTTGGTTATGAACAAGACGTTTAAAAAGATCGCATCAGCCGCTTGCGCCCTTGCAATGGCGGCATTTTGCTTTGTCGGCTGTAAGCCGGCTGAAGATGACGGCACATACACCGTCGGAATCTGTCAACTGACCCAACACGACGCGCTGGACGCGGCAACCGCGGGCTTTAAGCAGGCGCTTGTCGACAAATTGGGAGACAAGGTGGTATTTGACGAGCAGAATGCCTCGGGGGAATCCACCAATTGCACTACGATCTGTTCGAAATTCGTTTCCGACGGCGTGGATCTCATAATGGCGAATGCGACCGCGGCGCTAACGGCTGCCGCACAGGCGACGGACAGCATTCCGATCGTTGCCACCTCGATAACCGACTACGCGACCGCACTTGATATAAAGAACTGGACAGGCGCCACGGGCTTTAACGTCACCGGCACTGCGGATCTTGCACCGCTGGACGAGCAGGCAGCTATGATCAAGGAGCTGGTTCCGAACGCCAAAAAGGTCGGCATTCTTTATTGCTCATCAGAGGCTAATTCGAAATATCAATCCGACGTCATTGCCGCAAACCTTAAAGTTCTCGGCTTGGATTGCAAGGAATACACCTTTGTCGACACCACCGATGTAGTGGCGGTAACGACTCAAGCGGCGTCCGAGTGCGATGTGATCTTTGCACCGACGGACAATACCGTTGCGTCCAACGGCCCCGCGATAAACAACGTTCTTGAGCCCGCGGGTATACCGTTGATAGCCGGCGAGGCGGGTATCTGCGAGAAATGCGGAATAGCCACATTGTCTATCAGCTATTACGATATCGGCTATAAGGCGGGCGAGATGGCTTATGAGATACTTGTAAACGGCAAAGATCCCGCCGATATGCCCATTGCATACGCGGATGCTCCGACCAAGGAATATATGGCGGAAAGATGTGCAAAGCTCGGAATCACGGTACCCGACGGATACACCGCGATAGCGACTGATTAAGCTTCGACATTTATCTGTTTGTTTGATATCGCACGAAAGGAAATATCCGTTTAATGCTTGATTTTTTTCGTTCTTTACCATCCCCTGTCGCACAGGGAATGATATGGGGAATAATGGCTGTCGGCGTTTACATGACGTATAAGATACTTGATCTTTCAGACCTTACCGTCGACGGCTCATTTGCGACCGGTGGTGCGGTGCTCGTCGTGCTGACGACCGGCGGAGTAAATATATATATCGCCACTCTTGCCGCATTTGCGGCAGGCTGTCTTGCGGGTCTTGTAACCGGCATATTTCATACGCGATTCGGTATTCCTGCTATATTGTCGGGAATACTTACTCAGCTTGCGCTGTATTCGATCAATCTGCGCATCATGGGCGGAAGGGCAAATGTTCCGATAAGCTGGCGCAATTATGAGCTTATAGTTTCCTCTAAAAGTGATGAGCTGTGGAAGACGATAATTATACTTGTTATCTTTATTGTCGCGCTGATAGGAGTGCTTTATTGGTTCTTCGGCACCGAACTGGGCTTTTCGATACGTGCCACCGGATGTAATCAAAAGATGGCAAGAGCCAACGGCATCAATACCGATTCGCGTAAGATGATCGGTCTGGTGCTCTCCAACGGCATCGTGGCACTGTCGGGTGCACTGCTGGCGCAATTTAACGGAAATGCCGATATCAACATGGGGCGCGGCGCCATAGTTATCGGGCTTGCGGCGGTGATAATCGGCGAGGTCATATTTTCCGGGATTTTTATCAACTTTGCGCTGAGACTTGTCGGAACCGTCATAGGTGCGATAATATATTATATCGTAATTGCCGTGGTGCTCAAGCTCGGACTTAACGCCAACGATCTGAAGCTGTTTTCGGCACTTATCGTTGCCATCTTTCTTGCGTTGCCGCACTGGAAAGAAAAGCTTGCGGCGCGTTCCGCCAAGGCGAGGAAGGAGGCGCACCGATGATGCTTGAGGTAAAAGGAGTTCACAAGACCTTCAATCCGAACACGATAAATGAGAAAAAAGCGTTGAACGGCATCGATCTCACTCTTAACGAGGGCGATTTTGTGACCGTGATCGGCGGCAACGGAGCGGGGAAGTCGACACTTTTGAATGTGATAACCGGCATGTTTCCTGTTGATTGCGGCAGTATTTGCATCGACGGAACCGATGTGACCGCTCTGCCCGAGCATAAACGCGCTAAATACCTCGGCAGGGTCTTTCAGGATCCCATGACGGGTACCGCCGCGGATATGCAGATAGAAGAGAATCTCGCGCTTGCCTCGCGACGCGGAAAGATGCGGTCTCTTTTGCCGGGAATATCCAAAAGCGAGAAGGATGAATACAAAAAGCTGTTGCAGAGGCTTGATCTCGGACTGGAGGATCGGTTGACTTCAAAGGTGGGGCTTTTGTCGGGCGGACAGAGGCAAGCCATTACGCTGCTCATGGCGACGATGAATAAGCCGAAGATACTGTTGCTTGACGAGCATACCGCCGCGTTGGACCCTCAGACTGCCGCTAAAGTGCTGTCTCTTACCGACGAGCTGGTGCAAGACGGAAATATCACCACATTGATGATAACTCACAATATGAAGGACGCTCTGCGGCTCGGTAATCGCCTTATCATGATGTATGACGGCAGGATAATATACGATATATCAAAGGAAGAAAAAGAAAAGCTTCAGGTATCCGACCTTTTGGCGCTCTTCGAAAAAGCAAGCAACGGAACCTTCGCAAACGACCGAATGCTGCTTTCGTGATCATAAGTAAGAAAATAGGGGCTGTCTCGCGCTAATGAGACAGCCCCTCGGGTTGTAGACCAAACAAACGGTCTGGGCAAATTGCCGAAAGTTTTCGCCCGCCTTTTTCGAAAAGGCGGCGCCGGTCGAGGG
>CAZPYK010000138.1:0-2906 GCA_964590755.1 uncultured Ruminococcus sp.
TAAGCCTTCCCCAGTGGGGGAAGGGGGACCGCGCAGCGGTGGATGAGGTGGGCTACGCACCATGTTTGCAACGCACGATGTTAGGTACTCGTCTTGACAATCCCTCAGGCGCTTTGCGCCAGCTCCCTTTGCACAAGGGAGCCTTGGCATATGTCGGAACCTCACCTACAGACGTGGAGAATGCAAGATTTTTATCTTTAGGGGATTTAAGGAAGCTTTCCGCGCGGCGGAAAGCCTTGTACCTCCTCATCCGTCGCCTCCGGCGCCACCCTCTCAGACATGAGAGGGCTTGGCAAACGTCGGAACATCACCTACAGACGTGGAGAATGCAAGATTTCCATCTCCCGGCGGGAGCAGCAGCTCGCCGCAGGCGAGGTAGCACGCCCTACGATGTTGAAATACGGAACGCAAGGTTCCTTTCGGCTACGCACCATGTTCGCACCAACTCCGTAGGGGCGACCTGTGGTCGCCCGCAACACCGTTTTTCGACGGGCGAACGCAGTTCGCCCCTGCGGCGTAGCCGTACAGATTGCAAGATTTTTATCTTCCGGCGGGAGCAAGCCCCCGCCCTACAACATAGCCATATAAACCGCAAAATTTCCGAACCTTCCGAGCGTGCGAAGCAATACCAAAGTGCGGCGAGGGCGCTCCAGCCGTGGCAGAGGCTTCCCGCGCCGCCGAAATCTCGCGCGCCCTTGATAGTCTCCCAAAAGGTCGTTGCGCCTCTTTGAAGCATAAAATCGCCGTCGCGGTCCAGCTCGGACAGGATAACCGGCAGATATTTTTTCGGATCGGCGGCGTAGAGCGCGTCGAATCTGAACACTGCCGATGAGAGCGTGGCGGGTACCAAGGTGACATCCGCAAACGTATCGGGGCGATTTTCCGCCACTGCGGCAAGCACGCGAGAGGCGTCGAGCTTTTCCGCCGCTCCCGCAAGCAGGCATAGCGCTTGCGTCAGCACGGCGTATGGTGCGTCGGGACGGTCTGAAAAGCTTCGAAAAAGGCGATCCTTCGGATCGAAAAAGACTTGTGCGATGGCTCGGGAGAGGCGCTCGGCATCGGCGGCGCGGTCGATGCTCTTTTGGAGATATTCTTCCCGCTTTTGCATGCTATTGTCGGCGCAGAGGGCGAACAGCCGTGAGAGCGAGTTCAGCGCCATGACGGTAAAGGCGGCGAGCGGCGCCTCGGCGGGGAGTTCGTCATTCGGTGTGTGCTCGTGTATCGCCGCGCCGTCGAGAGTTTTTGACCATTCGTAATAGTTCCAATAGCCCTCGCGGTCGGGAAAGCGCGTGGGAAGTCCGTCGGGGCGATGTCTGCCGGAATTGACGAAGATCCGAACTATCTCATCCGCAAGAGAAAGCTTCTCCTCGGCAAAGGCAAGATCGGATGAAAATTCCGCGTATTCGCACAGCTGCAGGATGAACGCGAGCGAATAGCATGGAATGGGGCGGTCTATGCCCGCGGGGGCGCAGATGGAGAGCAGACCGTCCCGGCGCCGACTGCGCGAGATGAGGTCGAGATTCGCGCGCGCAAAGCGCGCGTTGCCGTCGATAAAGGCGGCATAGCCGCAAAGCATCTGAGTGCGCGAATCCATCGTGTAGAGCGATTGCTCGCGCCATGGGCAGTCCTCGTAATGCAGATGCATGCACAGCTCAAGTGTGCGCACCGCCGCCTCGTAGATCCGCTCGCGAAGGGGAGAAAGTCCGCGCGGAGGCTCGGCGCGGCGAACGGGATAGCGCACCGGCAGTAGTCCGAGATAGAGGATATCCCGAGGCGACATGTCGCTGTCCTCGCAAAAGATCTCAAGATATCTCGCTCCGACGCGCAGCATGCTCTCGGTGTGCTCGCACCTGCCCGAGCTGACTCGGCAGAGGTAGGTGAAGCGTCTGGAGTGCACTGCCGTCTTTGGGGTGAGGCGAGCCTCGGACAGATGCTCGCCCCAGCCGATGCGGACGGTGTGCTCCTTCGTTGAACTTAGTAAGAATTTTATAAAACCCGTTTCCTCGGCGCCCGTGTCTGCGACGAGATAACAGCCGTCCGCATCTTCGGCATCAACGTCGAGGATCGCATTATCCATGTAAAGTCCCGCGTCCCGTTGCGCTTCCGCTTCGGGATTCTTTTTGTAATATCCACGCCGAATGACCGTCATTTCGGTGTCTTTGAGGGTGACAAGACGTTCGATGGGGCGCGGAACTCGCTCACACATGACGTTTCTTTCGCCGTGCGGATCGACAACGGAAGCTGTGCGTGATGGCGCAAATGCGCTGTCCTCCGCTTGCGAGGCAGACGGCAGGCTGTACTCGCAGCCGAGCCCGAGCTGCGATGTAATAATATGATTTTTATAAGGAAGATATCCCGGGGCGGGGCGGGACGGAGTGTCCGCGCACGAGCGGAGGACGACCTCGCCGAGGTCGTTTTTCAAGCAGAAGAGCAGATACGCCGGGCGGCTGACGTGCGTGAAGGAATCGGTGCCGTAGTGCCATGCGATGATGCGCAGTCGGTGCTCTCCGCGGGACATGCCGAGCACAACGGTGTCGTAAACGATGCGCCCGGGGTAGTCGGCGTACTGTCCGAAGCCGACGAGCGCGCCGTCAAGGTATATGTTGTATTCCGAATCGGCGGCGACGTATAGGGTGTATTCCGAGGCGCGAGGCGCGCATGTGTCAAGGCGGAATTCGGCGAATTCGTCGGCTCTGCCTCCGTCGGCGAGCCATATTGGGAGCGTTTTTTTATCATCTGTCATGTTCGGTGCTCCTTTCGGTGGTGTCTTAAGTATATCATGCGCGCCGCCGGATGTCAATCAAAAAAACGCTTGCGCGGTCAAAAAAGCCTTTTTGAGACCTTGTGAGCGCAAAACGGTAAGTTGCCAAAGTAAAATCCCCTTACCGTGAGGAAAAGAGGCAGTG
>CAZPYK010000139.1:0-2862 GCA_964590755.1 uncultured Ruminococcus sp.
TGTGCGAACATTGCGCGCCGACGGAAAATAATGCGATAATCGGCGGCGGGAGCAAGCCCCCGCCCTACGACATAGCCATTTAGATTGTGCGAAATGTATGAGTCGGTGCGAACATGGAGCGTCGGAACGAGTACCTAACATCGTGCGGTGCGAACATAGTTCGTAGCCGGACCTCAGCACAGCTGAGGTCATCGAGCTCGCCGCAGGCGAGGTCTCTCATCACGTCACGGCTAACGCCGTGCCACCTTCCCGGACACGGGAAGGCTTACGACGTGCGGTGCGAACATTATGTACAGCCGCACAAGCGGCGGGGGCTTGCTCCCGCCGGAAAGATGGAAATCTTGCAATCTATACGGCTACACCGTAGGGGCGAACTGCGTTCGCCCGTCGAGATCGGACATGCGGGCGACCACAGGTCGCCCCTACGGAGTTTGTGCGAACATTGCGCGCCGACGGAAAATAATGCGATAATCGGCGGCGGGAGCAACGGCTCGGAATTTAGATAGATGAGATTTTTTTGTACCGGTTACCGAGCCGCGAGTTCAAATGCAGGGCATTTGAACTCCAAAGATAAATATGATTTCCCCGCCCTACGACACGGAAATACAGAAAGCAAGATTTGATAGTTGATAATGTTCCGTGCTGCCTAAATTGGTATAGCAGATATGATAACGCAGTCCCTCACCCTCGGGGTATGAATATCAGATATCGCAGAAACGCCACCCGAGCTTGATAATGTTCCGTGCTCGCTGTATTGGTATAGCAGATATGATAACGCAGTTATCCACGGTCGGGGTATGAAGCTCGGGTTCGCATTCGCTCACCCGAGCTTATAAGAAGAAATGTTGCCGTTGCCGTTTATGAGGCAGACGCGAACGGCGCCTGCGGCGGCGATGAGCAGGAAGACTCCGACAGCCGCAAGCATTGCGATCTTCGCCGGGCGCGGCAGCTTTTCGGAGCCGTAAGCTCGCGCGGCAAGTGTCAAAAGGCAGACCGCCGCAAAGAATGCCGCCGTCAGCCAAAGGTCGGCGGTGTAGCGGTATATCACTCCGCCCTTGCAAAAATCCAGCCACGCCACGCAAAGAAGTCCCAGCATGACCGCGCTTCCGCTTATGCGACGGTGTGCACTCTCGGAGCGCGAGCAGATCAGCGCGGGCAAACCGAGCACGCCGAGCGTCAGCGGCATGACGAACATGCCGAGATTGGCATCCCGATAAACATAATGATCGGGTGTGGCGTAGATGTAGGAAAAGGTGATATAGGGGAACTCCTCGCTCTCCGCCGCGGGAGCGAGAAAATAATTGTATATCGCAAAGGGGAGATCGCTCACGCGCAGCTTGTATGTGGAAACATCCGCGACCGTCAGCTGATAATTCGTGCCGAAATCAAGCGGACCCGAAAAGCGCGCCGCGTTGAACCACATGATAAAGACCGCCGCGGCGGCAACGGGTGCCCCCAGCGCGGCAAGCTCGCCGAGCACATGCCGCAGCCCGCGCCCGTCTTCCTCTTTGCGGCGAATTATCATAAAATAAAGCCCCGGAAGCACAACAAACGCCGCGAGCAGCGCGATATTCAGCCGCGACATTAGCAAGAGCGCATAGCAGAACCCCGCCGCGATCAGCAGCAGGCTTCGCCGAACGCCGCGACGAGCGGCATACGCGCAGAGCGCAAGGTAGAGGAAGGCGGAAAGAAACGCCGTTCCCGCCGCGACCGCAATATAGTAAAAATGAGTCACGCCGCGGCAGATAAGAAAGATTCCCGAGCTTAAAAACACGGTCGGCGCGGCGATAAAGAGCAGCCAAATCGGCGTCCGCTTGCCGAAGGTCGCCGCCCATTTGAATAGCGCGAGCGGAGCAAAGAGCGCGGTGATGAAAAGAAAGACCGCCATGGCCACCGAATCCCCAGGCAGGGCGCCGGTGAGCAGATAATAGGGGAAATAAACGGTGATTATCGGCGCGATGCCGAAATATGAATAATACTTTCCGTCATACAGGGCGCGATCCCACATATACTGCGCGCCCGAATTGCGGCGCTCCCAATAGTCATAGGGGTTTTCAAGCTCCAAAAGACGCTCGTCGACCTCAACATCAAGGTCGAGCCTGCCCTTCATAAAGGCATCGAACTGCTGCATGTACGGATTGTAATACTTCGCGCCCGCCTCAAAAGGATAGGTCACATCCTCGCGCGCGTCGGCGAAGACCGAGAGAAAGAGCGGGACCGACGCAAGACACAAAAGCACCGCAAGCAGACATACAAGCCGATGCGTCGGCTTTTTTTCGTCATATGCCGCGCCGAGCAGTTCAAGCCCGAACCGACGCTCCGCCACCGCGCAAGCGACGACGGCGAGAAGAAACAGAATTATTATAAGAACAAGGGTCATGCCTTCGCCTTTTCTTCGGTCTTTTCCTCGTGATATTCCTTTTCGGTGTTCACGCTCCAGACCGCGCTCTTGTCGGTGCTTCCCGCGGCAATGGCGCGCACCGCCTCGATGGCGGTAAGCATCGAATGATCCATGTTGTTGTAGCGGTGCTGACCGTTTCTGCCCAAGCACCAGAGGTTCTCAATGCCGGAGAGATAATCCTTCACCACGTCAAATTCGCGGTAGGTGTCAAAATATGCGGGATACGCCTTCTTGACCTTGATGCGGGTGGCGTCCTTGACATCCTCGCGGTCGATGATGTCGATGGATGCCAGCTCGTCGATCGCGAATTTGATGAAAGCCTCGTCAGACATCTCCCACATTTCGTCGCCCTCGTTGCAGAAGTATTCAAGCCCCAGCCACATTGTGTGCTCGGGGTCGGAGACCATATAGGGCGACCAGTTGTTGAAGAGCTGCAGCCTGCCCAGCTTCACCTCGCGCTC
>CAZPYK010000140.1:0-2779 GCA_964590755.1 uncultured Ruminococcus sp.
TTAACAAGACCTGAAGAACAGGCAAAGGAGATTAAAGAAATGGAAGAATTGAAAAAGCAAAACAAGCCGGGAACTACAGAACCGGAAACAGAAGCACAAGAAGCCGTAAAAAGTTTTAATGCGTATTTAGAAATATACGATGAAGACGAACTTGTTTCAAAAGTATTCGGATTTTTTGAAGGGGACCCGGAAGAGTTAGACGACAAATCTCTATTTGAGATAAGGACGTTTTTATTGATTAAAAGCGGAGTGCTGCGCTCTACTATATCACATACGGTATTTGAAATTTTAGGCGACGAAAATGATTTTCATCAGGTCGATTACTTCAACGAAGACGATAACGAAGAAGAAGGAGAAGAATAATATGTCGGGATTTATACCTTTTAAACAGAGTGAAAAATTAAAACATTATTCGGCGATAGCCAAAGGCGATAAACCTGTAAAATCCGATAGCAAGTTCAGCGAAGCGGAACAAAGAGCTTATGCTCGCGGTCAACGTGATGCACGAAACGAAAACAATCGTATATTCGCAATAAAAAACGCAACGCCGGAACAGAGGCAAGCATACAAAGAAGCAAGAAAAGCAAAAAGAAGAAAATAAAGCGTTATGAAAATTATTTTACCGACGAAAGAAGAAGCAAAGGAAATAAAAGACGGCAACGTTGAATTACGTAACAAGTATTTTTTAGAAAATTATTCGGTGATTGTATGTATTGCAAAATCCTATTGCAGGAAGAATTTGCTTAAAAACAACTTATTTGAAGACGTTGCGCAAGAGTGTTTTCTTTACTTTTCGAAATTCAAATTCGATACAGCTTTTAAATTCGTACGTTCGATTAAAGATGTCGCTGTATACGTTCGCTGGGGCGGTGAAAAAGTATTTCATCAACACCGGCAAGGAAATACCGAAATTTTGACTATATTAGACGAGCCGGTTACAAAAGAACGCCGGCACGGCGGGGAACCGGTTGTTTTTGGTGAAACTTTAGAGGTCCCGTTTAATATAGTTGAAGAAATAGAACCGGCAAAGCAGTATACGGACGAAGTTTTTAATCTTATGGTTAAGTATTTGCCGGAAAGAGAACGAGAAGCTTTTAATTATTTTTATTACACGGATTTGACAGCACGCGAAGTCGGTAAAAAAATGGGTATAACGATAAACGGCGCGCAATCGTTAAAAAATAGTTATATCCGAAGATTAAAAAGGCAAGCGGATAAAGTCCGGGAAGACCTTTTGAATATAGGATATGATATTTTCGCGATTTAAAAAATAAAAAGGATGATAAAAAAATGGATTATAAATTTGAAATAGTAAAAAGAAAATTTAAGACGGAAACAGGCGTTGAAAGAGAGTATTACGCTTTTGAGTTGACTTTATCCGGATACACTTTTAATTTAATACCAAGACCAGCCGATAAAAAGCTTATTAGTTACCTCCTTAAAGAGCAAGAGTAAGTGCTCTATCTAAGCGCACTCAACCGGGGCGAAAGCCCCGGAAGAGTGCGCTCTTGATATTATAGAAATAACTCTACACAAAAAAATAAAATCGGAACTAAAAAAATGGAACTTACTCACGCTCAATTAGATAAAAACAAAATACGAAAATCAGTACATAAAATACAAGGTAATGATATTATCGCCGAATATTATAAAGAACTTTTCGAAGAAACCGGTTTTGCCGAAAACAAAGCCGAAGCGGTTAAAAGTTGTTTGAAAGTTTGGGATGTCGATTATTATCGCTTGCAAAAAGTCAAAGACGTTTTGCGTGTAAATCTGTGTCATGATAAATTTTGCCCGAATTGTCAAAACTTGTTATCTTTAAGACGATATGCAAAGTACAAGCCCGAACTTGATAAACTACTTGAAACCTATTCCATTTATCACGTCGTCTTCACGGTTCCTAATTGTTCGGGGATAAAACTGAAAACGACCTTAAAAAATATGTATGCCAAATTTATCTACGTCGTACAGTATATGCAAGGTAAACGGAAAGCGAAAAACATAGATTTTAAAAAATATGGTTTTGTTGGTGCGGTGCGTTCCCTTGAAATAACTCTATCTAAAGACGAGTTTCACCCTCACTTCCATTGCCTTTTCGTAATGCGAAAAGACTTTACCGAAAAAAGAAAGTATATAAACGATTATTCTTATCATAACGGAAAACTTAAACGTAAGTTTACCGATTTTGAAATATTACTTCAAAAATGTTGGTTTTTGTTTTACAATGGGCAAAAACTTACAAAAAAAGCTTTTGACGAGTTAACCGAGGGTTATTCGGTTTTTGCAGAAAGAGCCAACGGAAATTATAAAGAAGTTTTCAAGTATGCCACAAAAGGATTATACAACCCGAAAACGGGTTCATTTGAGTATCCTTATGAAGTTTTCAAAACACTTTATGACGGATTACATAGAAGAAAAATAATTCAGGGTTACGGCATATTAAATAAATTAACCTTTGAAGACGAAATCACAAAAGAAGAAAAGGACAACCTTTATTTAGAAATAAAAAATAAATTACAAGAGTTAGAAGACCCTTTTCGGCAGTATATGGCTTTGAGTGAATTATGTAGGG
Source organism: uncultured Ruminococcus sp. (assembly GCA_964590755.1). GTDB lineage: Bacteria > Bacillota > Clostridia > Oscillospirales > CAG-272 > CAG-390. The sequence continues at coordinate 2,573 of CAZPYK010000140.1, forward strand.
AATTTGACGAAAGAGACGATATAACTTATATTAGTAAAAACAACATAAGAGAGAATATAAAAGATTTATGAAGTATATTGAATGGCTTAAAGAATGGATAAACGTTTACAAAAAGCCCTACGTTAAAAACTGGCAACGTATCAAAAGGAATGTCGAACTGCATATCCCTAAAAAGCTCTTAACCACGCAATTAAGAGAACTTAACGC
>CAZPYK010000141.1:0-2766 GCA_964590755.1 uncultured Ruminococcus sp.
ATGCAATTTCAATTTCACTGCTTTTGAAAACGGATTTTACTTTGGCAACTTACCCCGGTTGTTTTTGCGAGGTGCCGAGCCCAAAATGAGCTCGCGCTATTGATATTTCATTCAAAATATAGTATACTATTGTTTGAGTGGTTGATCGGCTTTTATCGCAATATGAAAGCAATTCCGTCGACCTCAAAGCATACGCGCCCGGAGGCGCGGATGTCCTCGCTTACAAGCTCGGAGCGTGCGAAAAGGAGCGCGCCGCGCGTCGGGTCGGCTCCGCGAAGCGCGGCGGCGGCAGCTCTCAGGCTCCTGTCGGACGGCTTTGCCGCGGCGTAGGCGGCACAAAGCTCCGCGTCTCCGCAGATCAGGCCGGATATCACCGCGGCAAGCGTGTCCGGATATCCGGAGTCATGCATGCGATTCAGCAAAACGGCGCACACCGATACTTTTGCGGAAAATTCGCATGAGTTTGCGTTCTCATCCGGGACAAAGACCGATGCCGCTCGCGCGAGCAGATAAAGCTCCCCCGTGTCTAACTCTGCGGCGCTTGCTTGTGAAGCAAGGACGGAGAAGGTCATAAAAATGCATATAACGAGCCGAAAAATGCGGTGCTTTTCAAGATGTGGGTGTTTCATGCTCTCCTTTTTGCCGATATGCGGCATGACCAAAATATCTCGCGGTCGATCCGAGCAGACAGGCGCACCCCGAACCGCCGAGCTTATTTTTTGCGAAAAGCTTGAAAAAATACCGTTTTGACAGATGGAAAATACAGAAAGACGGGCCGCGAAAAGGTGTCGCGAGGCGCACTTGACCGAAGCCCGAGAGGAACATCATAAGATGAACGTGAACGAAGAACTTCAAAAAGATCCGAATGCCGAGTCGGATGCCTTGAGCGAGAGATCGGCGAAAGCCCGAGAATGGCACGAGGAGCCGAAAAAGATCACCAAAGTCACGGTGACCATGGAGATCAAAAATATGCAAGCCAACGCGCCGTCGCGCGGGCAGGAGAGCATTTCCGAGGGTATGTGCATAGATATCGACGCGGTGCTGAACAGCGAGGGAGAGGATGACGGTATGATCTTTATGAGCCCTCCCGAAAATGCAGATCGCGGCAAGCGCACGTCTCAAAGCAATACGAGGCTGATCACCGAAGGTGAGCTTAAGGTCGATGACAAAAGTGTCGTGCTTACATGGATGGACGATCGCGGCGGAGATGCCGCTGTTATCTACTCGGTATCCTATTTGCGTGACGATCCGGGACTCATCACATGGCAGCAGATCCAACGCACGAGAATGCTGGCGATCATGGCATCTCTTGTCGGAATGCGGCTGCCCACGCTTACGCTCACACTGGAGCAAGGTCGCAGGTATGTCTGCATTTGTGGCGATGTGCGCGACGGCTTTGAGCTGACGACTATAACGCACAAGCTGGATAACAGTCTGCTTTCGCGCCGCAGAATGTTGATCGATTATACAATAGGAATGAAGGGTGCCGCCGTCGAGCGCACAAAAATACTTATCAAATACAGACCGATATCCGAGTCGTAAGCCTCAAATAATATCAATAATAACCAAATCTCACCGCAAGCCGAGCTTTTTTTGATTTTCGGTATTGATTTTTCGACATTTGTGTGATAAAATATAATAGCGCGAGATTGGCGCAATTTTAACAAAAAAGAGGCTTACATAGAATTATGAACAAGATCACGGTTATAGGAGCCGGCAGTGTGGGCTCGACTATAGCATATACCTTGGCGGTGACAGGCCTTGCGACCGAGATCGTCATGATAGACATAAACCACGACAAGGCGTTGGGCGAGGCGCTCGATATACGTCAGGGTGTGCCTTTTTGCTCCCCCTGCTCGATATACGCGGGTGATTATCGTGATGCCGTCGATTCGGATATCGTGGTGCTTACTTCGGGCATTGCGCGCAAGCCCGGCCAATCAAGGCTCGATCTTGCGCAGACCAACATAGATATCACAAAGAGCATAATTCCGCAGATCGTGGCTTATGCGCCGAATGCGGTATATATCATCGTGTCGAATCCCGTGGATATTTTGACATATACGTTTATCAAGTGCTCGGGCATTCCCGCCTCCAGAGTGCTGGGCTCGGGAACCATACTTGACACGGCACGTCTTAAGGCGAGGCTTTCGGAGTTCTATTCGATCAACCAGCAAAACGTTCACGCGTATGTTTTCGGCGAGCACGGCGATTCTTCCTTTATTCCGTGGTCGCTTGCGAATATTTCAAATGTTCCCGTGGATGAATATCGTCTCTCCCGCGCCGCGTTTGAAGGTGTTGAAGAGGATCAGATAATGCCGAAGCTTGTACATTCCGAAGTTGAGGATTATGTCCGCAAGTCGGGTGCGCGCGTGATACAGCGCAAGGGCGCGACCTTCTATGCCGTTTCGATCGCCGTGTGCCACATCTGTCGTGCGGTCCTCAGCGGAATCGACACGACCATGACGGTGTCTTCCATGCTTGACGGAGATTACGGCATCGACGATGTTTGCTTCTCGCTTATAAATATCGTGGGAGAGGGCGGCGTGCGCGGAAAGGTACTGCCGCAGCTGACCGATGACGAGATGAAGCTGTTGAACAAGAGCGCCGAATCTCTGCGCGCGGTCATTTCAAGCGTTAAGATATAAGGCTTATACAATGGAATATCGGGGCTGTTAAAAACTAACAGCCCCTTAAGACTGCAGACAAAAATATGCAAAATGTAAAAATGCATAAAGTCCTCAGCCACTTTTCTCTTTGACACCA
>CAZPYK010000142.1:0-2762 GCA_964590755.1 uncultured Ruminococcus sp.
TATTGGACGCTACCCTGAAGGATGGTTTGGCAAAGGGACAATCTATCCATCACATTGGGATATTCTTTTTCGTTTATGGCAACGGTATCGAAAGAGGTAGCGACCGTCAGCAGGTAAACATTGTTGCCCTCGCCGTCGGTGGGTTGGCAGCCGAGCGCGACGCCGCTGGTGCTTGTCGCCTTGACCGAGCCGCCGGTAATGACGATCTTCGATGTGGTGCCGCTAATATCCCGCGCCCAGCCGCTTCCGATTCCCGCGCCGTTCTCACTCATTGCTGTGACCGTACCGCCGGAGATGGTAATGTTCGACACCGCACCGCTATCACCGTTCATTCCACATCCGCTGCCGATACCCGCACCGCTAATGCTTGTCGCCGTGACAATGCCGCCGGTGATGGTAATGTTCGATACATCGCCGCCGTTTCCATATCCACATGCGCTGCCGATGCCGGCGCCACCGGCGCTTGTCGCCGTGACCACGCCGTCGGTGATGGTGATATTCGACACGCTGCTGCCAGTGCCCGTCGAGTGTCCTCCGCTACCGATACCCGCGCCGTATTCGCTTATTGCAGTAATATTGCCGCCGGCGATGATGATATTCGATGCACTGCTTTTTGCACCACCTCCGATGGCGGCAGCATAACTATAGTCTGCCGCCTCCGCGATCAGTTTGCCGGTGCCCAGTGTGCCGCCTTTTATAGTCAGCGTACCGATGCCCTCGCCGCTACCCTCTTTTTGCAAGGCGGCATAGTCGCTACGAGATGTAGCCTTCAGCGTATTGGTCGTGCCGTCTTTGAGGGTGATGGTGACGTCGCCGGTGCTGTTCGCCTCGATCTCAAAAGGCGAGGCGGTGCCGGTTGCAATATTTACGCCCGCGAGGGTGATATTTGCCGAAATGTCCTTTTTCACCACGATGCGGTGGGAGGTAGCCGTGGTTTTGTCCACGTTTTCAATGGTCATCTCCGCGTCACTCAAAATGGTCAGGACGCCGTTTATGCGGTCGTAGGTATAATCCGTGCCGAGCTTACCGTCGGTGACGGTGAAGCCCTTGCTCATAGCGGAAAACGTGATGTTGTTTGCAGCACAATATGTTGTTAAGACGCTGTTTTCCGCGTAGCTGTGGCATATGAGGGTACTCGGGCAACCATAAAAAACACTCGTGCCGGTGATGGCTTCTACATCACCGAGGATGTACACATTCGCCAGTGCAGAGCAAAGCTCGAATGCACCACTGCTAATATCTTCCACGCCGCCTAAAATGCTTACATTTGTCAAATTAGAGCACTCGGCAATCGACGCCCAGCCAATGTTCGCATTGCCGCCGATGTTGACGCTCTTTAGATTGCCGCACCAATAAAATGCCTTTTTGGCAATACTCACATCGCCGTCGATGCTGACGCTCTCCAAATTCGAACATTGTTCGAATGCACTCTGGCCAATACCGGTCACACCGTCTTCAATGACCACTTTTTTGATCATGCCGATGAGTCCTGCCCACGGTCTGTTGTCAGAAACCACTGTCACTGTGCCATTATGGCTGTCCGTTACAACATTGTAATCCGCCATCGCGCCGCTGCCGCTGACAGTCAGCGTGCCGTCGGTTGTGAATTTCCATGTGACGTTGTCGCCGGCAGACGCGCCGCAGGTCATGTCACTTATATCATTCGCAAGGAAGATCCCATAGAGTTTTTCGTTGGGCTTAACCGCATAGACCATCAAACTACTTGTTCCGATATCCGCAAAAGCACGAGTATCGAAATCCTTCACATTGCCGAAGAAATAGAATGTTTGCAAAGAACACCTATGAAATGCGTCAATGCCAATGTAATCGACATCTCCGAAAAAGACCGCTGTTTCCAGTGCGGAACAGGAGGCAAATGCGAGATTTCCAACACTCACATCGCCCTTGACTACAACGCTCGTCAGATTTGTGTAACTTTTGAATGCATCATCGCCAATGCTCGTTACGCCGTCCTCGATGACCAGCGATTTGAGCGTGTCCGTGTCGACGACCGCGGTCGTTACATCGGCCTTTGTGATCGTGCCCGTGCCGCTGATAGTCAGCGTGCCGGTGGCATTGTCAAACGCATACGTCGGCGAGCCGTCGGCAAATGCCGTCACCGACAGCAGCGTCGCCGGCACCGCCAGGGCGCATAGCACGAGAATGAATGTAAGGATTCGTTTTTTCATATGGGGATTCCTCCTTAATAAATTACAAAATAAATGGGTATTTTATGCCCTTTTCATAGGGCGGGGATTATATACGGAATGCGATGCCTTTCCCTTCCGTCCGTATGCCGTGTTCGCACAAACTCCGTAGGGCGTGCTACCTCGCCTGCGGCGAGCTGCTGCTCCCGCCGCCGATCGTCGCATTGTTTTCCGTCTGCGCCCCATGTTCGCACAAACTCCGTAGGGGCGACCTGTGGTCGCCCGCAACACCGTTTCTCGCCGGGCGAACGCAGTTCGCCCCTACGGTGTAGCCGTACAGATCGCAATATTTTCATCTTCCGGCGGGAGAGATATTTAAGGAAGCTTTCCGCGCGGCGGAAAGCCTTGCACCTCCTCATCCGTCGCCTCCGGCGCCACCCTCTCAGACATGAGAGGGCTCGGCAAGAGTCGAAGCATCACCTATAGCCGTGGAGATTACAACACCGTAGGGCGGGGGCTTGCTCCCGCCGCCGAACGTCGCATTATTTTCCGTCTGTGTCCCATGTTCGCACAAACTCCGTAGGGGCGACCTGTGGTCGCCCGCAACACCCGATC
>CAZPYK010000143.1:0-2529 GCA_964590755.1 uncultured Ruminococcus sp.
TCCCCTTCTTTTCTTTTCCTCACGGTAAGGGGATTTTACTTTGGCAACTTACCGGTGTCGCTATTTGCGCACCAATGTCGGGAAATAGTCGAAAAACCGTTGACAAAAACGTCCATTAATGATATAATAGATTTAATTGTTTTACGCCGTGGCCTTCGGATGAAGAAAACGACGTAATAAACCGTGAAATGAAAGGAAGCTGTATAAAAAGATAATGAACGACAACAATTACTCCATCGATCTGAAAGCGGTGGTCATGCTGCTGCTTCGCCATTTTTGGATCATCCTGCTCTGCTTTTTGTTGAGCTTTATCGTCACATACTTTGCGGTCGAAATGCCGCGCGTGCCTCAATACTCCGCGGGAGCCACGATGTATGTCGCAAACCGCGTCGACAGCAACAACCAACAATACACGACTTCGAATCAGTCCGGCTCCTTGGCTCTTATCAACACCTGCGGTGTATTGATCAAGACCGACACCGCCATAAACAAAATAATCGCCGAGCTCGATTCCGTCGACGGCGTTAATGACGGTGTTTATGTCAGCCCCGTGAGCGGAACCGAATATACCCCCGAAGATATAAGAAAGCTCATAACCCTTTCATCGGTGGACAGCACCGAGGTCATGAAGATAAACGTGACCTGCGAATCCGAATACGACGCCATCACGATCGCAAACGCAACGGTGGATGTCGTTCCCGAATTTATCGAAAATATCGTTCAAAGCGGATATGCCCGCAAGGTGGATGAAGCCACCGGCGCAAAGAAGGGGAACCTCCCCGGGCTCACCATTCCCGCCATCGCCGCCATTGCCGCGGCCGTGCTGGCATGCGGCGTGATAATCCTTATCAATATGCTGGACACACGTATACACACACCCGGTGACGTCGCTGCCATCTGCAGCGTTCCCGTCATAGGCGAGATACCGAACCTTATGTCAAAGAATACCGAAAGGGGCTATTATGCCAAGTATGGTAAATATGGATATTATAAAAAGCATGAAAAAGCATGACAAGTCGAACGAGCCGCGCACGGGCGAGATGCTCTTGAACGATGATTCCCCGTTTGTGATCACCGAGGCATATAAAACACTGCGCACAAATCTCATGTTCTCTTTGGCGGCTCAGCCTGCCGACACACCGCACAAAAACGCCATAGTCATAACCAGCACCATTCCCGGAGAGGGCAAGTCGACCACTGCCGCCAACCTTGCCATCGTTTTGGTCCAGACCGGAGCGCGAGTACTGCTCATCGACGCCGATATGAGAAAAAGCGTTCAGCACGAGCAGTTCGGCCTCGACAACAAGAAGGGGCTCTCCTCCTGCCTTGTTAACATCGATTCGCTCAAAGAATCGATACACTACGGTGTGAGAAACAAGCTGGACATTCTGACAGCGGGAGCCGTTCCGCCCAACCCGGGAGAACTGCTCGGCGCCCCGAACATGAAAAAGCTGCTTGACATCGTGTGCCGAGTGTACGATCACGTCATAATCGATACACCTCCCGTAAACGTCGTTTCCGACGCACTTACCTTCGCCTCGAACACCGCGGGACTTTTGATGGTCTCCCGCTCCAATTACTGCACCGCACCCGATCTGCGTCGCGCGCTTGACAGCCTCTCACTGGCTCAGGTGCACATCCTGGGCATAGTCATGAACGATATGCATTCGGGAAGCACCTCGATCAAGAGCTCGGGCTCGGGCTACGGCGGCGGATACGGCTACGGCGGATATTACAAGTATGAAAAATACGGTTACGGCTATTCAAAGAACGAAAAGCCCGCCACCGTCCCCCCCGATAACAGATCGAAAAAGGGCGAAAAGCCGTCAAACGTAAACGCAAACGCAAGCGGTAACGCCGGCGGCAGCGGAAGATCCGATGACTGAAGCCGAAAAGACAGCGGCGCTTGCCGCGCTTGAGGAGAAATGCCGCGCCTGCGGCGCCTGCTCGCTGTCACAGACGCGCACGAATTGCGTCTTCGGCACTGGCAGCGCGGACGCGCGTCTGATGTTTGTCGGGGAGGCTCCCGGCGAGCAGGAGGATCTCAGCGGCACCCCATTCGTGGGGCGCGCGGGGCAACTGCTCGACCGCTTCCTCTACGCGGTCGATATAGAACGCCGAGATGTATATATAGCCAATATACTCAAATGCCGTCCGCCCAAGAATCGCGATCCGCTGCCCGCGGAGGAGGATGCCTGTATCGGATACCTGCGCGAGCAGGTGCGCATCATCCGACCTCGCATCATAGTTTGCCTGGGTCGCATAGCCGCCATGAGACTGATAAGCCCCGACTTCAAGATCACGCGCGACCACGGAACGTGGTACGAACGCGGAGATTTCTTGATCACGGCGGTGTATCACCCCGCGGCACTCCTGCGCGACCCGCGCAAGAAGGATGATATGCTCGCGGACATGAAAAGGATAAAAGAAAAGCTCGGCTGAGCCGCGCCGACAAACGCAGGCAAATGCAAAAAGGGTAAGTTGCCAAAGTAAAATCCCCTTACCGTGAGGAAAAGAGGCAGTGCCACA
>CAZPYK010000144.1:0-2480 GCA_964590755.1 uncultured Ruminococcus sp.
ACACCGTAGGGCGTGCTACCTCGCCTGCGGCGAGCTGCTGCTCCCGCCGAAAAGATGAGAATCTTGCATTCTCTCCGGCTACGCCGTAAACGTACCGCCGAGCACGCTTTCGATATCCTCGGGGCGGGGAAGCAGGCTGCCCTCAAGCATCACCTTTGCCGAGCCGGCGGCGACCGCCGAAAGCAGGGCCGATCTCTCCCTTTCTTCATCGGTTTCGTAAGATTTTGAAAAAAACGATGAAATATATGCGGCAAGAGAGCTGTCTCCGGCTCCCGCAAAGCCTCGCAGCTTGAGCCTCGGTGCCGGACAATAGAGGATCCCGTCGTTTTCCGCTTCCGCGGCGACCAAAGCACCCATTCCGCCCAGCGTACAGAGCACCCGCACCGAGAATGCGGACGAGATCTCTCCACAAATATTTGCAACGTTTTTTATCGTCTCAAAATTATTCCACAGGATTTTCCCCGAATCTTCCCAAGGATTTTCCACAGGTGTAATTTTGCGATCTTTTGTAATTTTCAGCCCATATGAGCGGAATATCTCCTCTGCTTCGCGCATATTCGGCTTGATAATGTCGGGAGAAGCTGCGATTCCGAGCTTCATGGCCTCGCCGTCGCAGTCAAGTATGCATATTTTGCCCGCGGCGCGCAGTTTTTTGACAAGCGAGTTGTACACAGACTTTTCCACACCCTGTGGAATACTTCCGCACAAACACACAGCCCCCGCGTCGCTTTCAAGCAGCGCACCGAGAAGCGCCTCGGTCTCCGCCTCCGAAAAGGGGCCTCCGCTTGAATTCACCTCGGTGCAAACGCCCGCCGAGTCGATGATCTTGACGTTTTCACGCAATCCGCGCGCGGTGGGAACAAAGTAAGATCTTTGAATTTCTTTGTTTATTATGCTCTCATAGAGCCCGCCGTATATTCCACCCGAAAATGAGTGGAATTCGACCCTCTCGCCCAAGCGCGAGAGCAGCATGGCGACATTCGAGCCCTTCGATCCGGTGTCGAGCCGCTCGTTTGCGGCGCGGTTCAGCTCGCCCGCGCGAAACGGCGACGCGAGCGTCAGCGTGCAGTCGATGCCCGGATTCAGGGACAGCACGGCAAAAGTCAGTTCGTTTTTGTTCATTTTTCATTCCCGCGGCATGACTTCGGCGCCGCGCCGATAAGATAAAGATAAGCTTTGCGTTTACGCTGTATTCTCCCTTTATATATTATATCAAATTTTTATGTGAATGTCAAAGGAAATCGGCATTTTTTCTTGCATATTTCTAAAATATATGATATAATATAATAAATAAAAGTATTATGAGGATATCATATGGCATACTACGACGATATATGTGAGGTATGGGAGATCGTCAGAGGGTCTTTTTCGGACAAATTGTCCTCCGAAACGATAAACCTGTGGTTCGGCACCATGAAGCCGATATCGGTCAGAGACAACGAGATCACCATGACGATAGGCACGGAATACAAGCGTGACATAGTTTCGCAAAAATACCTCGGCGAGGTCGAGCGTCGCTTTGCGAAATATCTGGGCTTTGACGTGAGCATAGTGCTGATCCTTGAGGATCGCGACGACCTAAAGCCCCCGCAAGCGGAGGAAAGAGAGCACCTTATAGGCTCCACCATGCCGCCCTTCAACTTCGAATACACCTTCGATAATTTCATAGTCGGAAATTCCAATAAATTCGCGCACGCCGCCGCGACCGCCGTTGCGGCAGCTCCGGCAATGAATTACAACCCTCTTTTCATCTACGGTCCCTCGGGTCTGGGTAAGACCCACCTGCTTTACGCCATAACCAACGAGGTGAAAAAGAAAAAGCCGAACGCCGAGATCATTTACATCAAGGGCGAGGACTTCACAAACCAGCTGATCGAAGCGCTTGCAAGCCAAAAGACCTCGGAATTCCGCAACAAATACCGCTCCTGCGACATGCTGCTTATCGACGATATCCAGTTCATCGCGGGCAAGGTATCGACGCAGGAAGAGTTCTTTCACACCTTCAACGCGCTGTATGAGGAGCACAAGCAGATAATTTTGACCTCCGACCGCCCTCCGCGCGACATAAAAACGCTTGAGGACAGACTCAAGACCCGCTTTGAGTGGGGTCTTTTGGCGGATATACAGCCGCCGGATCTCGAACTTCGCATAGCTATCATCAAAAAGAAAGCCGAGCAGGTACATATAGAGGTCTCGGACGAGGTCTTGACCTTTCTTGCGGAGAATCTGCGCTCGAATATCCGTCAGATAGAGGGCTCGATCAAAAAGCTGGGCGCGCTGGCGTTCCTGTCGGGGCGGGAGATAACCATGGAGCTGGCAAGAAGCTGCATTTCCGAGCTTCTCGGCGGCGAGGAGCCGGTCAGCGTCACGGTGGATAAGATATTTGCCGCGGTCTACCGCAAATATGACATTCCGAAAGAGGATATCATAGGCAAAAAGCGCACCAAGGAGATAGCTCAGGCGCGGCATATCGCGATATA
>CAZPYK010000145.1:0-2428 GCA_964590755.1 uncultured Ruminococcus sp.
CGTTATAAGGTGGCAAGCCTTTCCCTTTAAGGGAGAAATCTTGTGCGGCGAGTAGCGCCGCAAAACCACCATTTTGAATGCGGCGAAGGCCTTCCATCATTAGATAATTAGTTTCACTTGACCGCCGATCCATAACCTGTTATGTTAAAACATAAATTTAACTAACTGCTTCATAGCGTTCCTTTTTGCCAAGGCTAATCAGGTTTGTATAACGCTCCACAGTATTTAAGGTCCTAACAAAGACCCAGAATTAGAGTTTTGTTTAAGGTAAAACTCTGTAATTCATTAAGTTAATAGCAGCATTATAATCACGGTCAATTTTAATACCACAATCTTCGCATATGAATACCCTATCACTTAATTTTAGTTCTTTCTTGTATGAACCGCAATTAGAACAAGTCTTACTGCTTGGAAAGAACCTGTTGGCGAATACAATTTCAATACCTTTTTCTTCACACTTGTAAGTCATTTGTCTTCTAAACTCGTAAAAGCACTGATTTTGTATTGCTTTTGATAGATGTTTATTTTTCATCATTCCACTAATGTTTAAGTCTTCCATCACTATTCTTGCGGGAAGTAATGAAATCAATTTGTGAGTAGTTTGATGAAGATAATTTTTTCGTATGTTAGAAATATGATAATAAAGTCGCTTTATTTTTTCTATGTCTTTGCGATTATTTTTAGTTTCTTCGTAAGAACCGTTTTGTGTATATTTTCTTGAAAGGTTCCGTTGGAGATGCTTTAACTTACTTTCAAGATTTTTCATTTTCTTACTTTTATTAATGTTTCTAAACTTTAAACATTCGCTTCCATAAGAAATAACTGCTAATTCTTTAATTCCAAGGTCAATTCCCATTAAGTTATCCGTAAGTTCTGATGCTTGGTTATCACATTCAAATCCTACTGTTAGTATCCATTTCTTATTCGCAGTATAAGTTATACGCGGATTAGAAAGTTTTACATCTTTACCTAATGGAATTGTATAATCTGTTTTATATTTGACTTTATTTACTTTGGGGAGTTGAACCACATCTTCAAGAAAATATAAAGTGTCATTTCGTAAAGGGAAACTTGTTTTTGCTTTCTTTTTACTCTTAAACTTTGGGAAATTGCTAATCTTTTTAAAGAATCTTTGATACGCGTCATCTAAATCCCCACAGACAGTTTGAAGAGTAGCGTTATTTATTTCATAAAGCCATTCATGATTACCATCTTGTTTTAGTTCAGTCAAATACTTATTCATTCCGAACTTACTTAAATGTTTTTCACCATTTTTATATCTATCTTCTTGATAAGCCAACATATAATTCCAGATATAACGAGAACAATTTATATGTTTCCATAATATTTGTTCTTGCTCCTCGGTTGGGTATAATCTTATTATTTTAGACCTAATCAAACTTATCACCTCCTTTTACTTTACTTCACTATAATTATAACACAAATTATAGTAAAGGTCAAGTATTAAGAAGTGCCGCTCGCCAAGCGGGTTATCTCTTATAGTTTCCTATAAGCACAGACTATATCATACTCCTCACGGAGTTCTTCCACTAACTCGCCTGTCGCTTGCGAGTATTTAGTCGTTGAACCTTTCTCTATTTGAGACTTGGCTGCTGGTTCTCTATTATTGTTGATATTTAGGATTTAACCTTGTATCATCCCACAACTTTTTTCTGTTTTCACAACTTTCACGATTATGCGTATTTCATCATTGCGTTGTAGTGTGTGGGCTTTAAGAGTTTTCAGCAATTCAAAAGAATAATTTTTCTACATATTCCTATATAGCCGGACTAAAATTAATCCGCAATTTCCCCCAATGCTACAAGGTCAAGGTAGTTATCTGCCAAATTAAGACCCAATTTATCATCAAGCACTTTACAAAACTTGTATGCTACGCCAGCACCGCAAAGTGATTTGTTTAAGTAGTTAGGTGAGAGTTGATTATTTACAACGATGGCATTTGATGGAGTTTGTTCTTCCATTGAGTAGTCACTGGGTAATTGGTGATGATCCAGACAGCATACTTCTGTTCCTATTTCTTGAAGCCGCAGCATATATTCACCATCAAATGAACCGGCGTCGGGTAACATAACTAAATCAAAATGTTCTTCATCACATAACCAATCAATTTTGTCCTCCAAGCCGTGCTGTTTATGCGTATGACAAGTGAAACGCATATTGGCATTGGGGAAGACCATTTTAGTGTAATTCCAGAGAATGGAACTTGAAGTATAGCCATCGCACGACAGCCACCTTTTATTTCTAAAAGGATTAGACTATACATTGCGTAAAAACGCCCCCCGTGATAGTCGTTGAGGTCCTTTCCTTGCGGAAATCTGCCTGCGGATTATCCATCATCAAATGATTTTACCATACCGAACTTCATTAGTGTCGCCGCACTTTTATTTCTAAAAATGTTTGGTTATTT
>CAZPYK010000146.1:0-2415 GCA_964590755.1 uncultured Ruminococcus sp.
AGGCCGTCTTTAACGGCACCGACAGCAAAAAGACCCACATTGGCTGGGTCTGCGGTTTTATGCCCGACGGGGAGGCACTGGTGGTGGAGGAGCGTGGCCTTGCCTATGGCTGCGTCGTTACCCGTATGAGCAAGCGCAAATGGAAGTACCGTGGGCTTATGACGAAGATATTCAGCTATGAGGAGACCGCCGACAGAGTCGCAGACTCTGTAACCCAGCCGGAAACCGAGGGGAGCTTTGCCTTCACCCGTCAGCTCAGGTATGGAAAAAAGGGCGACGATGTGATCGAGCTCAAGAAGCTGCTTATCAAGGCGGGCTACGGTAAAGGCATCACCACCGACACATCCAGCAGCCGCAACTTCTACGGCACTACCCGCACCAGAGTAAAGGAGTACCAGCGGGACAACGGCCTGACCGTGGACGGCATCGCCGGGCCTAACACCATTCGTTCTCTGGGCGGTAACTGGCAGGGGTGAGGGAAATGGCCTTAGTGACATGACCCCCAAAATCCCCAACAAAACTATGCCCATCTCGGAGAAAACTCTCTGGATGGGCGTATTCTTTTTTCTGCAAATACAAAAAGGCTGTGCCAGGGCAGCCTATCGAACCGTATAATACTTCTGGTTTCTGCTTTTAGGCTTCTCCGGTATGGTCATTGCAAGCTTTTCGTCAGCAAGCAGTGGCTGAACATAATGCTGCATTGCGTAAAACACGGTTTTTACGCCCAAAAATGCGGCGATCTCCTGCCGTGTTTTTGGCTCACGGCAAAAGGCCAGCAGATCTCCGCCAGGCTCGTTATTTTCCGTTTCTTTCTCTGCTTCTGCTTTGTTGTAAAGCGTTACCACGAACTCATTTCTGCGATTTTCAAATTTCGGTTGCGGTAAGCCATATTCTTTCATCGCATTGCGCATGGTGGGAATGCCCGAGTAGCGGTGCTCTGCTGCGGTCAGGTTTTCTGCCATGACAGCCAGTGCTGGATTTCGAAGATCCGGTTTTGCAATACCCAATTGCTCGATACTCATTCGCCCATACAGATTGCCGGGGCTATGGATTTCGACACGGTCTGCGAAAAAGTCAATTTGAACCGGGGTGCCCTCCGTGTGAATGCTATAATCACGGTGAATTACGGCATTGAGAATGGCCTCCCGGAGAGCATCCATAGGATACTCGGTTTTATCCGTACGCACACCGGTTTCTTTACTGATAATGGTTTTGACCTTCATATTCCGACGGCAGAAGTTCAGGGCTTCCTCCACCATTTCCGAAATGGTGCCGCCAATTCGCTTGTTGTCGATAAACCGTGCGGAATCCTGGTCTACATCGCCAATCTCTTTGCCGGGCACAACAATTGCCGTAATGCCGAACTGAGGGAAGAATCCCTGGGGATAAGGACAAAAATTCAAAACTGCCGCAAGAGTAGGAACGCCGTTTCTAACAATATTCAGCATCTCCATGGCCTGCTCCTGGGTCAGCCTGGAAAACCCAGGCCGATCCGCACGCATTCTTTCAATATAGGCATGAACTTTGTTCATATCCAGCAGTTGAAGTGCTGCTCGTTCAACGGGACGTTCGTCATCGTGCAAATGCTTACGAAAGGCTTCATAGCTGTATAGCTCATAGTCTGTCATCGGCAAATCTGCATCGCCGACACGAACATAAGACCCCTTGATACGCCCTGCGCCACGGTAGTAGCAGGGACGATCCGCAACATCGATGGCAGGGATTTCCGCGGCGCAAATTGTTTTCCCCTGGTATGTTGCCAGAGTGAATACAGCACGAACTGGAGGCTCCATCTGCAAACACTGTTCCGTTATTTTTTTCTGTAAATCCTGCGAATCGTATACTCCAACGACCTGAAAATCAGTCTTCTCATCAATACCGAACACAAGAATGCCGCCATTGTCCTGATTGGAAAAACTGGACAGCGTATCGTACAGTCTTTTAGGACAACCCGTCTGCGCAGATTTCAGTTCAATTGTTTGCTCTTCGGCTTTCTGTTTGCAAATTTTGTTTGCTAATTCAATGAGTTCTTCAGCTAACAAACTAACACCGCCTTTCAATGCGCTAATTATAACAAACGGATTTTGTTAATTCAAGCTCATTTTGCGAAATGAGCAAAGCGTATTTTGCGCATTTTTCATTCTTTCTTAACTTCGATTTGTATTGTGGCTTATTTTGAGTTAAAAACGGTACCAAAGTTACGGATGCAAGGTTACCTTTAGCCGTTCTGCAGTGCAGGTTACGGCAAAGGCATCACCACCAATACATCCAGCAGCCGCAATTTCTACGGAACTACCCGTACCAGAGTTAAGGAGTACCAGAAAGACAACGGCCTGACCGTAGACGGCATCGCCGGGCCCAACACCATCCGCACTCTGGGCGGTAACTGGCAGGGGTGAGGCGGTGGATTTAGCG
>CAZPYK010000147.1:0-2341 GCA_964590755.1 uncultured Ruminococcus sp.
AAAAGTGAGGAAATAAAACCATGTCAGGACACAGCAAATGGAGCAACATTAAGCACAAAAAAGAAAAGACCGACGCGCAAAAGGCAAAGGTCTTTACAAAGATCGGCAAGGAGATCACCATAGCGGTCAAGGAGGGCGGCGGAGATCCCGCAAGCAACTCAAAGCTGCGCGATCTTATCCAAAAGGCTAAATCGAACAACGTTCCGAACGACAATATCGAGCGCACGATAAAGAAGGCGATGGGCTCCTCCGATGTTGCATACGAGGAGATCACCTACGAGGGCTACGGTCCCTCCGGTGTTGCCGTAATCGTTGAGACCACCACCGACAACCGCAACCGCACCGCGGGAAATATTCGCGCATATTTTTCAAAATATCACGGCAACCTCGGTCAAAGCGGCTGCGTTGGTTTTATGTTCAACGAAAAGGGCGTTATAGTCATCACCGACGAATACGGAGAGATCGACGAGGACAAGCTGATGGAGACCGCGCTTGAGGCGGGCGCCGAGGACTTCAAGGCGGACGAGGGCGTATATATCGTTTATACCGAGCCGGATGACGTTTATGAGATCTCGGAGGCGCTGAAGGCGGCGGGCTATGAGGTCGACTCCGCGGAAAAGGAAAAGGTCGCCGACACCACCGTTGACCTTGAAAGCGAAGATGATCGCAAGTTTATGGGTCTGCTCATCGAAAAGCTTGAGGACGACGACGATGTTATGAACGTTTACCACAACTGGGAGAACTGCGACGAGGAGTGATACCATACTCCTTCAACGTGTGGCGTGATGAATAAATATAAGCGTCTGTTATCAAATACCGTCATTTTGGCGATAGGCACCTTTTCGTCAAAGGTGCTGGTATATCTGCTCTTGCCGCTTTATACGGCAATGCTTTCGCCGGCGGAATATTCCGATGCGAACATTATATCGCAGACGGCAAATCTGATAATGCCGATAGCCGCCATAGGCGTGTGCGACGGCTTGTTCAGATTCGCGCTGGATGCGGGAGATAAAAAGCGCGAGGTGTTCTCTTCGGGAATGACGGTGCTTGCGATCGGCACGGTCGCCTTTTTGGCGCTGTCGCCATTGCTTTTTGCCTTTGATATGCTGAGCGGTTATGTTTGGCTGACCGTTATATATGTCATAGCGGCAAATTTTCAATCCGCATGCGCGAATTATATCCGCGCCATAGGCAAGACCACCGTTTTTGCGGTGCAGGGAATAATAAACACCGCGCTCAATATAGCCTTCAATCTTATCTTTCTTGTCGGCTTTGATATGGGAGTGACCGGCTATGTTTTGTCGGTGGTGGTGGCAAACCTGCTCGTTACCGCGCTGATGGTGATATGGCAGCGGCTGTATCGCGACATAAAGCTCTCGCTGTTCAACAAAAATACGGCGAAGGATATGCTCAAATACAGCATTCCCATGATACCCACCACGATCTTTTGGTGGGTGACCAGCGTATCGGGGCAGTTTTTGGTCAAATACATGTGCGGCGACGAGGTGAACGGAATCTTTGCCGCATCCTATAAGATACCAACCGTGCTGACTCTCATGACCACTATTTTTATCGAGGCATGGCAGTATTCGGCAGTCGCGGACGCCGATGACGGCGACCGCGGGGAGTTCTATGAAAAGGTCTTCAGGACCTATTCCGGGCTGATATTTATTGCGGCGTCGGCGCTTTCCGCGCTTTCCAAGATCTTTGCGCGGATCATGCTTGCGGATGCCTATTACACGGCGTGGGAATATATGCCGATATTGGTCATTGCCACCACCGTTTCGGCGGTGACGACCTTCCTCGGCAGCATATATATGGTGAAAAAGAAGAGCATGATGTCTTTTTTGACCTCCATGTGCGGAGCGGTGCTGAATGTTGCCGTTTGTTTGATATTGATCCCGCGCATGGGAGCGCAAGGAGCCGCCGTGGCGGCGGCGGTGAGCTATTTTGCCGTTTTTCTGATCCGTGCGGTGAACACCGGCAGATATGTTAAGTTCGACATGCACATGCCGGTGATCCTTATAAACGGAGCCGTGCTCGTGCTTCAGTGCGTCATGATGGTGCTGCAGGTGAGGTATTGGATAGCCGTGGAGGCTGTCTGCTTCCTGCTTATCGCGGCGTTGAACGCCAAGCCGATAATCGAGGGCGCGCTGATGCTGCTTCGCGGAGTGATCGGTATGCTTTCCGGTCGCTTGGGCGCCAAAAAGTGAGCTTTTGACGGATTATTTTCGGCTTTTTCGATTTTTATTGAAAAAAGCTATTGCAAAAAGAAGGTAAATGTGGTATAATACCAAAGTCCGGGTCTTGACCGGAACGGGGCAGTCCGCTGCGGGCTCTG
>CAZPYK010000148.1:0-2331 GCA_964590755.1 uncultured Ruminococcus sp.
GCAAGCCAACTTTAACCCGTAGCATGTGGCACGATTAAAATATTAGCACAAGTTTTGGGGTTTGTCAACATATTTTTGTTATGTTACAGGCTCAAATAAGGTTGTGCGGTTATTTGGTCTTTATACCATATTGAGGGTTTGTTGTGCTCTGCTCTTTGGGCATGTCATCAAAGCGTAGTTGAAGCATCTTACGCTCTACAGTTGTTTTGACTTTGTGTCATCTTGAGTGTTTGTGTTATGTTAAGTGTTTGTGTCATTCTGAATGGAGCGTATGCGAAATGAAGAATCTTATGCTCTGCGCTCTTTGCCTGGTTGCATTCTTTGCCTGGTTGTGTTTGTGTCATTCTGAATAGAGCGTTAGCGAAATGAAGAATCTTACAAACGCATTGCCGTTAAAAGATTCTTCGCTGGCGCTCAGAATGACATCTGGGAGGCTAAAAATAACAACTACGCTCAGAATGACAAAAGAACAGACTCTTTTGAGGCTGTCCTTTATCTATAAAAAATATTTTATCCTTATTTAAAGCGTTTGCAGGGGTTTGGGGAGAATCGCAACTCCCCAAATTTTTGGTTCTTTTTAAATAAAAAGAACAGAATCGTCTACCCTCGCTCCAGAAAGCCACTGTGTCTTTCGACAAAGTGGCGATGACTGAACTCGGTCGTTCCTTTCCCCACCAAAATGTTTCACATTTTCGCGGGGTCCCCGTTTGTTCTCCCCCAACCTTTTGGTTCTTTTAGGTTAAAAGAACTTATTTCTTTAAGTGTCAAGCTTCACTCCATCAAAATCCACCGCTGTGTCTTGTTTTTGTTGCAGTTTGCGGAATTTATCATCCAGCCACACTTGCGTTGTGCTTGTCACCACACCACTATCATCAAGTGTTATAGAGGAAAATTCCACCCCGGATGAACCTTGGATATCAGCTTTGTCAATTCCGATATTGGATAGTGAGGTTGCAGATGTTGCATAGCTTATAGTAATAGTAGCCGTTCCACCATCTACCCAGCCACTGAAACCACCTTCGCTGTCATTATTTCCATTATAAGTTATATTATTCCCACTTGAATCTAAAATAGTTATTTGTTGAGCCTTTAACTCAGTGGAAGAATAATGATAACAAGCATCTGTTGTCTGTAAGTTCATATTACTTTTAACATCTAAAAGGTATAAATATAAATCTGAAATTCTGCCAACAGTAAATACGCCAACATAATACAAATATTTTCCAGTTTTTGAAGAATTTGCACTTGAATAAATTAATCCGCTATTAGATTCGTTATATAGATAGACTTTAACACTAACCTCAGATTCTCCACTTGATGGAGTGTTAGATTCCTCACCTGTCGTAGTACCCGAATCTGTAATAAGCACATTAGATATATTCGAGCCATTCCAATAATCCCAAGAACCATTTTTTATTCCTGGATAAATATTGAGTGTTTGGCTGGTTTTGTATCCGTCATATGGCGAAATTTGCATATTGTTGGTATTGTACCAGTTTTCAGCATATTTCTCATACTGGAAGTGCTTGCTGTCATCTCCATAAAGCTCTACAAAGTTTGAACTTGAAGTGCTGGAGGAAACAACAAATCCATAGAATTCGGCAAGGTTATTCAAATAGGTAGATGAACAATATACATATTTTGCACTTACATATAGGCTTGCCCCATCGATGAGTGACACATTGCCCGAAAGTGTTCCTTCACTTGAAATGTAGCCTAAAATTTCGGTATTGCTATCAGAAGTTCCAACATTAACATATAGTCTTGTGTTTTGTGTAGCGGTATCCGAATCATTAATCCATTCTAGCGTTCCACCGGCTGGTCTATATAAGTTATACTTAATGTGATTATTCACAACCTTTTTAGTGGCATAGGTGCTACCGCTATAAGATTTTATTATAAAATTGCCTGAACCCGACAATAGTTTATCTCCAGTGATGGTAACAGTGGAGTTTGTTCTACCACTAACACCACTAGGCGAGCCATGTGTTGATGTAGTTCCATCTGGATAAGTAACTTGCAATCCATAAGAGTCACTCATATATGAGCCCTTAATATTTTCTGCCTTGAGGGTGATTGTTGTAGTATCTGTTACCGTTATTGAAGAACCAGTAACCAACACATCATCCACATACATACTCAAATAGTAAAGATGAGCATAATCTATATACATTTGATAATTTATAGTTTTCGCCTCTGCTGTCCAGGTGGCGGTGAATGTTACCGTTCCTCCCGAAACAGAAGTTAGATATCGGAAATATTGCGCAGTGATGCCTGTTGCTCCGTCTTCTAGTGTCGTTGTAATGCTAGAAGAGCTATTGCCATATTTAG
>CAZPYK010000149.1:0-2251 GCA_964590755.1 uncultured Ruminococcus sp.
TGGGGGAAGGGGGACCGCGCAGCGGTGGATGAGGTGGGCTACGCAGTGTGTTCGCCCCGCACGATGTTAGGTACTCGTTCCGACGCTCCATGTTTGCGGCAGCGCCGCGATCTCGGCGTTCGAACATTCGTCCGTATTTACTGCAATTTGTGGTTTATTGTAACGATTATACCGCATTATGCGGTATTTGTCAATACTTTTTTATCAAGCATGTTACAATAAAAAAGTATTTCGGACGATTGCAGAGGACAGCCATATGTACGCGAACATACGTGCTTTGCGCGAGGATTCCGATATCACGCAAAAGCAGCTTGCAAAATATTTGCACTGCTCTCAGCAGGTCTACAGCAACTATGAATTGGGGCAAAGAGATATTCCTACCGATATACTTATCCGACTTGCCGATTTCTACAATGTTTCCACCGACTATCTGTTGGGCTTGACAAACAATCCGAAGCGTGCGGAACAACTCGAAAACGGACGTTAAGGTCTCGGCCGACCTTAACGTCCGTTTTTGTTATTAATTATTTGAAGTCACGCGAGATCACGCATTTGCATTTATTGAATAGTCGCCTTCGTTCAGTTCCCCATACACCTTTACAACTATGACCGCCGCGATAATAAATGTCAGTATATCCGCCGCCGGGAATGAAACGAGGATCCCGTCAAGTCCCATAAAGGCGGGCAGAAGTATCGGCAAAAACACACCGAAAACGATCTCGCGCGTAAGTGAAACGACTGTTGAGAGGACCGCCTTGCCCAACGCCTGCAAATATATGAAGATCCCCTTGTTGAGCATGGCAAGCGGCATCATGCAAAGATAAATTCGAAAACTCTTAACGGCAAAAGCCGTATAATACTCGCTCTCGTTGCGAGCGCCGAAAATTTCGATCAATTGCTCGGGAAAAAGCTCCGTTATCGCCAGCGCGACCACGCCCACCGCCGCTTCCGCGATGAGCAGATATGTAAACAGCCGTTTCGCTCTGTCCTTTCTGCCCGCACCGATATTATACCCGACAACGGGAATGCATCCGGCAGCCAATCCGATGGCAACGGAAATGGCGATCTGAAAGAATTTCATCACTATGCCGAGGACCGCCAAGGGTATGTGCGCATATTCGGTCAGACCGAATATCTCATCCGCCGCGCCGTATTTTGTGCACATATTTTGCACGGCAGCCATGGAAAAGACAAGCGAGATCTGCGCCAAAAAGCTGGTAACCCCCAAAGAAAGGAACTTCTTCATTATACCGCCGAAGAAACCGAAACTGCTCCTTTCAAGCTTAACCGACTTCATGTGGCAAAGATACCACAGCGATAACGCCGCTGTCAGCATCTGACCGACAACGGTCGCGATCGCGGCACCCGTCATTCCCATCTTCAACGGAAAAATGAGGATGGGATCGAGGACGATATTCGTTATCGCTCCCGCAAGAGTCGCAAGCATGGCAAAAGCCGGGCTACCGTCCGATCTGATTATCGGATTCATCGCCTGACCGAACATATAGAACGGAATGCCGAGAGCTATCCAAAAGAAATATTCCTTTGCATATGCAAAGGTCTCGTCGTTGACTCTTCCGCCGAATGCCGTCAAGATCGGATCCGCAAAGACAAGATAACAGGCAGTCAAAACGATGCTGCCGATGACGCAAAGCAAAACGGCATTTCCGACGCTCTTGTGCGCGGCATCCTTTTTGTTTTGACCGAGCGAAATGCTGACAAAGGCGCAAGTGCCGTCACCTATCATAACGGCAACGCCCAACGCGATCACCGTCAACGGAAAGACAACGGTGTTGGCGGCATTTCCGTACGAACCGAGATATGATGCGTTTGCAATAAATATCTGGTCAACGATGTTGTAAAGAGCTCCCACCAAAAGCGAGATGATGCAGGGTACGGCATATTTGCCCATCAGCTTGCCGACACTCTCGGTCGCAAGATATGATCGATCGATCTGTTCCATTTTGTTTTCCTCCTCAACAAACACAAAAAAGGTGTAAGTTCAACAAAGTCGGACTTACACCTTTCGGGCTACTCACTTATTTCATAAATATTTATCGCACCTTGAAACTCAAATATATAAGCGTTTGAGTTCGGAGCGGAAAAACGGGGCGCAAAGCCGCGGCTTCGGTTCCCGTTAAAAGGCAACACCGCACAATTCGCGGCTTCCGCCTTTTTTTACTCACTTGCTTGCATAAAATCCGTCATATTTCACAAATCCCCTTCGCGTAGGATGAACTACGCGCGCGGA
>CAZPYK010000150.1:0-2221 GCA_964590755.1 uncultured Ruminococcus sp.
CTTTTGTTAACTTTTCTCTTTGCGCCTGTGGTGTCAAAGAGAAAAGTGGCTGAGGGCTTTATGCATTTTAACGTTTTGCATATCCTTTGATTATTTATCGGGCTCGCCGTCGGTTGAGACCTCAAATGATATTCCGCATTTTGAGCAGGTGTAGCAGATCTGCTCACCGGACGCGGTCATCTTTTTCGTTTCGACAAAGGTGCAGCTTTCGCGCGAGAGAACAAAATCGCATCCGATCAGCTGACCGTCTTCATTGCGGCGGCAGCAACGATATTCGTGAAAATATGCCGCGGGGTCTACGACATTTCCGCTTGACAGCGCATCGGCGTCAAAAACGTATTGCAGGTCGTGACCGTAAGCTTCGGTCCATGATGGGTCTCGGTTGCGGCAAACCGAACAACGCTCAAATTCGGAGCAGGATGCGGGAGTTATCGTGTGTCGAACGCAATCTTGGTGACAGCACGACGGGCAAATTCTTATATGAAATGTTTCGTTATAATACCACCAGGCGGTATATTCACAGCCGCAACGTTTACAAATAGGATCGAATGTTTGGTTGGGGTCGGATGAATCCCGGGTAAGCTTGGCAAGCTCGGGAGAGGGCGCAGTGCTTTCGGATCGTTGTGTTGACGCCGCTTTTTGCGGTGTCTCCGACTTCGAATTTTTTTCGGCGGGAGCGGCGGTCGTCTCATCGGAGACAGGCTCGGGCGCGGCGGTGTCTGATATTTCGGGCGTTGGGGTATCTTGTGGGTCGGACCGCAGTGTCGGCAGCATGATCGCCAAAACGGCTGCACTCAGAACGGTTATCGCGGCGATAAGGGCTGCGACGGTAATGATGAGTTTTTTGGTTTTCATTGTTTTGTCTCCTTTGACATATAGTAACACGTTATGAACAGCTGTTCTTCGTGCCCATATTCATTATACATGATAAACAGTTGGTTGTCAACGATTTTTTGCATTTTTGTATAAATTATTTTTTATTTTGCCGCGCTGTCAATAAAGATCCCGACGGTGCGTCGCACCGTCGGGAAGTATAGAAGCTATTGTTTTGTCAACCCGTGTATGAGTGAGGGACGCCGCATTTATCGCAATAATATCCGTCTATTGCGTATTTGCATTCTACCGGTTCGTCAAAGAAATACATTCCGCACAATTGGCAGACAGAGTAAACCTCGTGCATACCGTCGGACGCCGGATCCCAATACCACTCGCGGAATAAGCAGTTTTCGCGCAGTGCCACATAATCACAGATCAGAACATCGTCATTGTCACGACGGCAGCAACGATATTCATGATAATATGAAAGCTGATCGTCATAATCGAAATCCGTGCTGTAAACGTCGTCCCAATCAAAAAGATAGTCCATGTTGTGGCCGTAGGCGTTATCCCATGATTCAAGGTGTGCGTTACATGCCGAGCAGTGCTCATATGTGATGCAATCTGCGGGTACTATAGTGTGTGTTTCTCGTACGAAATTGCCGCACAGACGACAAGATTTTATGTGATATGTCGCATTGAAGTATCCCCAATCGGAATATTCATGGTCGCAAGTGGAGCGTGTGGCTGTATTTGTGAGAATCGCGGTATCGGGCGTTTCGGAAAGCTCGCGAATTACGCCGCAAAAGGTGCAGAAGGCAGAACAGACATCTGTATCTGTATCAAGAAAAGCAATACTGTCTTCATGCGTGCATTCACGTCTGGCTTGATCGGCATAGTAGTATTCGATGCTTTGAGCCAGTATCTCGTCAAGCCAACTGTGATCTACCGTTGTTTGCAACGTGGCTTGTGTTGTCTCGCTTGAAGGCTTTGGCGCTTGATCGACATCGGATAGACCTTCGAGCGAGGCATTAACATCCTGCACAACGGCATCTTCGGGCTCGGCGGTCGTCTTGGCGGGTGTCGGCGTTGGAGTGGGCGTCGGTTCGGCATCCGGCTTGGCGCTCGGCAATGAGATCGCCAAAACGGCTGCACTCAGAACGGTTATCGCGGCGATAAGGGCTGCGACGGTAATGATGAGTTTTTTGGTTTTCATTGTTTTGTCTCCTTTGACATATAGTAACACGTTATGAACAGCTGTTCTTCGTGCCCATATTCATTATACATGATAAACAGTTGATTGTCAACGATTTTTTGCATTTTTGTATAAATTATTTTGCCGCGCTGTCAATGGTAAGTTGCCAAAGTAAAATCCCCTTACCGTGAGGAAAAGAAAAGAAGGGGA
>CAZPYK010000151.1:0-2143 GCA_964590755.1 uncultured Ruminococcus sp.
TGGTGGGCTGATAGGTGAACTTGCGCGTCAGCTTCATGCTGAGGAAGTACACCGCGAAGGTGAGCGCCGGAACCAGCCAAAGCCAGCTCGGCGTTTTGATGTCCGGAATGTCGCCCAGATTTATGCCGAAAAGGCTGAAATCGGGCAAGCCCTTGTCGACCGCCGCGCCGAGCTCGGCAAGAGCGTCGGCTCCGGTGACGCCGTGTTCTCCTCCGGCGACAAAGTCCGAAATTCCGGAGCTGATCTCGCTCCAGTTGTTGCGAATTATGTCGATAAGACCTATGGTGCTGTTCGATCTCGCGGAAAGCTCAAGTCCCAAGCCGCCCTCCGACACCGCGGTCGTGACAAAGCTCTTGAGCGCGGTTATCACCGAGGTGCTGACCCCCATAACATAATGCAACGGATTTATAACGACCTGATAAAGCGCCAAGATGACCGGCATCTGCAAAAGCAGGGGCAGGCATCCCGCAAAGGGGCTGAAATTTTCCTTTTGATACATCTCCTGTATCTCCTGCGCCACCTTTTGCTGCGTCGCCTGATCGTTTCTGCCGGCATACTTTTTGCGAATCGCCATCTCCTTGGGACGCAAACGCGCTTGATTTATCGAGTTCTTCTGTTGCTTTATGGCCACGGGCAGCAAAAGCAGTTCTACGACCACCGCAAAGAGAAAGAGCGCCAGCGTATAGCTGCCGGTGAGCTTGTCAAGCCAGCCGAGAAACTGACCTATCCAGCATAGTAATTTGTCAATCATTTTTTCAGTTGCCTCTCATCCGCCGCGGATATGCTCCGCAAGCGCCGAGGGCAGTGCCTCTCATATTTTTTAGCTTTGAGCCCTCAAGCCTCGGGCTCCTCCTGCGACTCCGAATCGAGCCGCGAAAACCCACCATCCGATCCAATATCCCGTTTTTTGTTCGTAAGACCCCTCTCCGGCACCGGGTCGTAGCCTCCGGCGCAAAACGGATTGCACCGCAAAACTCTCCACACGGTGAGGATCAGTCCCACAAAAAAGCCGCGTTTTCTGAACGCCTCAACGGCGTAGGCTGAGCATGTAGGCGTAAACCTACAGCACGGGTGACGCTTCAGTGGTGAGATATAGCGTCGATAGAGCTCGATGAGCCAAATGCAGACATGCTTCATAAAAAGTCACTCCGCATCGGACGCGTCGACGCCCTCGACCGGGGGACATGCCCCCTCTTTGCCGATATTCTCGGCGGGAGCGATATGCTCCTCTGCTTTATTGTGTGCGTGGCTCGTTCGGCATTGACCTTCGTCCTTTATAAGTCCCACCGAACAAAGAGAACGATATAAATCCTCGGTGACCTCGCGGCACCCCGCGGAATTTATCGCCGTTCGCGCGGCTATGACGACAAGATACCCGTGCTCAAGGAAGCCGCTCGCCTCCGCTTGGCGGTAAGCCTCGCGCATGAGCCGCTTCGCGCGATTGCGCTCCACCGCTCCGCCCAGCTTTTTGCCCACCGTGAGCCCGAGACGATTCTTCATTCCGCGGCGCGGGTCTGCCTTGGCTATCTTTTTGGCGGCATAATCGCGCAAAACATAGACCGCCGCGTATCTTCCGACCGCGCGCCGTCCCTTGCGATATGCCTTTTGAAAAAGATGATTTTCACAGATAGCCGTGTTTTTCATATCCACTCCGGTACTTGTGCCGCCCGTCTGCGATGCTTCCGCCGACCGCTCGACAAGCGGATGTCAAATAAACAATTGTAAGATAACTCAAAAAACCGACGACCGACAAGCTGATCGGTCGCCGGAGCCTTATTTGCTGACTGCCGCGATCAATAGGACAGACGTTTTCTGCCTTTGGCGCGTCTTCTCTTCAGTACGTTTCTGCCGTTCAGCGTTTTCATTCTCTTTCTGAAGCCGTGCTCCTTCTGACGCTGACGCTTTTTGGGCTGATAAGTTCTAAGCATTCTCTGCACCTCCCTCGAATGTAATAATTCGGAAGCTTTAAAACCGTTTTTTGCGAGCGCATTGACTCGACACACAATAACATCTTATATTATAATCTACATCACGGTGTTTTGTCAAGTCAAAAATCAAAAAAATCCGTAAATTGCCGCTTTTTTTGCCCCGGGTAAGTTGCCAAAGTAAAATCCCCTTACCGTGAGGAAAAGAAAAGAAGGGG
>CAZPYK010000152.1:0-1965 GCA_964590755.1 uncultured Ruminococcus sp.
CGGAAGCGAGTTGCACCGAGCCTTCCCAATACTATTATTCCTGTAAATGCGGAGCGAAAGGCTCCGTTTGTTTTAGTTACGGAGAGCCTCTCGGGCACGATTATGGTAGTTACATATCCAACGGGGACGGGACACATTCAAATACGTGTTCGACTTGTAAGGATGTTGTAACCGGTAATTGTCATACAGATATCGTACCTAATTGCGGAGAGTACAAGGTTTGCTTGGATTGTAATTCAAAATATGGTGAAGCTAAAGCTCATTCTCTCACACTTGTCCCCGAGGTTCCCGCCACTTGCACTACAAGCGGAAACACTGCCTACTATCTCTGTTCCGATTGTGATTTGTTGTTTGACCTTGATTATCTCCCTATTGAAAACATCTCATCCACCGTTATGCCCGCGGGGCATATTCCGAATACGACTTACGTAACCGATTCTCTGTATCATTATATATATTGTAAAAACTGTACTACGATTCTTTCTACCGAAGCCCACTATGGCGGAGCACCTACTTGCACGGCTTCAGGCGTGTGTAGTGCTTGCAGTACCGAGTATCTATCTTCTCTCGGACACGATTACGGTAGTTATGTATCCAACGGGGACGGAACTCATTCAAAAACGTGTTCGAATTGTCAAGATGTTGTAACGAACTCATGCCATACCGATGTTTTACCTAATTGCGGAGAGTACAGGGTTTGCTTGGATTGCAATTCAAAATATGGTGAAGCTAAAGCTCATTCTCTCACACTTGTTCCCGAGGTTCCCGCTACTTGCACTACAAGCGGAAACACTGCCTACTATATCTGTTCCGATTGTGATTTGTTGTTTGACCTTGATTATCTCCCTATTGAAAATATCTCTTCCACCGTTATTCCTGCCGGGCATATTCCGAGTGCGACTTACGTAACCGATTCTCTGAATCATTATATATATTGCAAAAATTGTACTACCGTTCTTTCTACCGAAGCCCACTATGGCGGAGCTCCTACTTGCACTTCTACGGGAGTGTGTAGCGCTTGCAATACCGAGTATCTATCTTCTCTCGGGCATTCCGTTATCGGTATCCGTGTTGAAGAGTTGCCCAATCAAACCGCATATCGTTACGGGGACGTCTTTGTCCCTACGGGACTTCGACTATTTGCGGAGTGCTCTTCGTGTGCGGGGTACGAGTTAGATGACTACACATATTCTTCTCTTCCTCTTCTCGAAATCGGCTCAATCGACATTCCCGTTTCGGCTCTCGGGTATGACGCATATATCCCGATTACAGTTACTCCGCTTTCGCTCTCCGTTCAAGACGGGGTTGTTTCCGATTTATCCGTTACGTATGACGGGGAAGCGCATTCGCCCATCGTAGATCTTTCTCTCGTAACCGCGGAGCGCGGTTACGAACCGCATATTCTGTTTGGCTTGGCGGAGAAGATCTATTCCGAAGAAACCTATTCATTTACACACGTAACGAATACCGTCGTATATTACGTTATCCATGCCGAAGGTCATACCGACATTTACGGTAGTGTCCGCGTTGAAATACTCAAACGACAAGCTACCGTTACGTCAAACGATATCGAGATTCCTTTGGGGAGCGTTCCAACTCTAACCTATACCCAAGAGAACGTACTCGAATGCGACCTTGAAGGGATATCCCTTTCCGTGGCTCCCTACAATACTCCCGGGGAGTACGAGATACTCCCCGTCTTCTCTAATATCGACTACGATGTTACCCTGATCCCCGGTAAATGTATCGTTCTCCCCATCACACTCGAATCCGAAGACGCTACCCTTTCTTCCCCGCAAGGGCTTCCGATCGACTCGCGTTTAGACATTTCCGACGCCTCATCCGTCGTCGAAATGACAGACCTTCTGATCGCATATGACATCGGGTTATTCGTCCTAAATGATGAAGTATCCATTCCCGAAGATACGACCATTCTTCTTCCCGTACCCGAGGTTCTTTTAGAGA
>CAZPYK010000153.1:0-1913 GCA_964590755.1 uncultured Ruminococcus sp.
TTAAGGGCGGCAAGGCGTTTATGGGTCAGCTGCTCAACATCTGCCCCGTCATACACTTCGGCGACGGCGAGATCGTGCCGCTCGAAAGCGTCAGAACTCCGAAAAAGGCGCTGGCACGCACCTGCGAGCTGCTCAAGGAGAAGATAGGCGACCGCGACCCGAAGGATTATCTGCTTTGGCACATCTATACCGGTCCCTCTCTCATCGGATCGCTCTGCGAAATAGAAAAGAAATACGGCATTGAAACGAACCACGAGGCGGTCATTATGTCGCCCGTCAGCGGCTGTCACAACGGACCCTGGCTTGCGGGCTACGGTCTGGCGTTCCTGCGCCGCGAGGATGAGCCGTTGGAGTAAGACATGTCAAATAATATTTATGTAACAGAAGTAAAAACGCCGGCGGATGTACGTGCGTTCGTGCGCTTTCCGTTGGAGCTTTACCGTTCCTGTCCCTATTTCGTGCCGCCGCTCTACAGGGATGAGATCAAGCTGGTGTCCACCGGCGGGGACACCAAAAGCTCGGATTCGGTGTTCTTTCTTGCTACTCGCGACGGGAAGACCGTCGGGCGCATACAGGGGATAATCCAGCATCAGTACAACAAGATACACAACGCATCTCAGCTGCGCTTTACGCGCTTTGATTCGATAAACGACGCCGAGGTGTCGGGTGCGCTCTTTCGGGCGGTGGAAAAATGGGGCGCCGAGAGGGGCATGACCGAGATGTGCGGTCCGCTGGGCTACAGCGATCTTGACCGCGAGGGACTGCTTGTTGAGGGCTTTGAGGAGCTCTCGACCTTTGAGGAGCAGTATAATTACGAATATTACGGCGCGCTTTGCGAGGCGGCGGGGCTTTTTAAGGATGTCGACTGGCTTGAATACGAGCTCACCATGCCGCAAAAGCGCAACGAGATGCTCTCCCGCGTTGCCGCGCGAACGCTTGAGCTCAACGGCTTGCATATCGCGGACACCTCGCTTCCCAAGCGAAAATATATCGAAAAATACCGCGACGGCTTTTTCGATTGCCTTGACGTCTGCTATCGGCGGCTTTACGGCACGGTTCCGCTCACCCGCACCGAGCAGGATGAGCTGATAGACCAATTTATGCTGATCGTCAACAAGGAATACGCCGTTTTCATCTGCGACAAGGATGAAAACGTGGTGGCGTTCGGGCTCTGCTTCCCCGGCATCGGCAAGGCGGTGCAAAAAAGCGGAGGCAGACTGACCCCCGCGACGCTTTTGCGCCTGATATCGACGGTGAAGCACCCCGAGACCATCGATCTGGGGCTTGTGGCGGTCAGACCGGAATATCAAAATTCCGGCATCAACGCGGTGATACTCGACCGTCTGCTCGATGTGCTGGAAAAGGGCGAGGTCAAGCGGTGCGAGACGAATCTTAATCTTGAGGATAACGCCCCCGTGCAGGCACAGTGGAAATATTTTTCCGCGCGCAGGCACAAAAGACGGCGCGCATACACCAAAAAAATATCGGATTAAAATACAAGGAGTGTGGAAATTAAAATGCTGGAAAAATTAAAGGCTCTGCTCGGCAAGGTACTGCCGGATGTGGATATGTCAAGCGTGACCGAGAGCACACGGCTTATTGAGGATCTCGGCTTCGACTCGCTGGCACTGATGATGCTGTCGATGGAACTTGAGGATGCCTTTGGCTTCAAATTTACCGAATTTGTACGGTTTGAAACGGTGGGCGACGTGTGCGGCTACCTTGAGAACCGGATCTGAACACACGAAAAACGCCGAGGAGGGTCAAGCACCCTCCTCGGCGTCGCAGTTTGTAGACCAAACAAACGGTCTCGTCGGAATGTCGAAAGTTTTCGCCCGCCTTTTTCAAAAGGCGGCGCCGGTCGAGGGCGCGCAGCCCTCGTCGCGCTCCGCAGAGCGCGAAACTCCCACCCG
>CAZPYK010000154.1:0-1901 GCA_964590755.1 uncultured Ruminococcus sp.
AGCCCTCGTCGCGCTCCGCAGAGCGCGAAACTCCCACCCGGCGTTTCTCTTTTGTCAAGGCACCACTGCACAATTTTTTTATTCAATTGCGCAGTCAGAAAATTCGTCAGATGCAGCAAATTTCCGCGCGCGTAGTTGATGCTACGCGAAGGGAATTTGCGAAATATGACGGATTTTATGCAAGCAAGTGGATGAAAAAGGCGTTAGCCGTAAATTGTGCGGTTGTGCCTTGACCTTTTCTCTTTGCGCCTGTGGTGTCAAAGAGAAAAGTGGCTGAGAAGTTTGTGCATTTTTACATATTGCGTAATCTTTTGTCTACAGTCTGCGGGGCGTGTCTTACGTTGGTGAGACACGCCCCGGCTGCACTTTTCGGGGAGATCATTCCCTCATGTCGCGAACGGTGCTTATTACGACGCGAGCCGCGAGCGCGAGCAGTGGACCGATGAGCATTCCTCCGATGCCGAAGAGCTCAAATCCGGCATACATCGCCGCCAGAGCCGCGAGCGGATGTATACCGAGTGTGTTGCCGACGAGCCGCGGCTCGATGAATTGTCTCACCGCTTCGATGACGGCATAGAGTATCAGCAATCCGACGCCCATGCGAGTGTCGCGGCAGATAAAGCTGACGAGCGACCACGGCAGCAGTATCGTTCCCACTCCAAGCACGGGCAGGATGTCTATTGCCGCCATGACCGTCGCGAGCAGAAAAGCATAGTCTGCTCCGAGTATCGAAAGCCCGATGAAAAGTTCGCAAAAGGTGATGAGCAATATAATAAGGTAGGCTTTGATATATCCCGCGACGGTCTTGCCCATGAGCCGCTTGATCTCGGGCAGGCGCGTCCGAAGGGCGGACGGGAGCAGAGAGGAGATGGACCGTGCGAGGCGATCGCGGTCGAGGGCGAAATAAAAGCCGGATATCACCGTCACGGCGAAGGACAGCAACACCGATGGCAACGCCTTTATCACCGAGGCTATGAGCGCGGGCAGCTCGGAGGTCAGCTTTGATATCAGTTCGCCCACGGCGTTCCCCATGGCGCTGTCAAGCCCCGAAAGGAAGCCGGAGAGTTCTTCCGCTTCGCGCAGACTTCGTATCAGCGGAATATCCGAGATGCGTGAATCGATCAGCTCTATCGCCGAGCAGAGCATATCACCGAGCGTGCGCGAGCGCTCGTCACTCAGCTGCGAGAGCAGCTTTTTTATTTCGAATATTCCGCGATTTATCGCAAGCGCGGAAAGCGTTGCCGCGGCTGCCAGTATGAACAGCACGCAGAGTGCGGCGACGAGCCGAAAAGGGAGATGCAGACGCGCGGACAGTCGTCGCGCGGGCGGTACCGCCGCGGCTGCGACGGCGTATGCGAGCAAAAATGGCAGCAGAAAGCCGAGCACATACCTGCCCGCAAAGTATATCGCGGCGGCGATCGCCGCACAACAGATCACGACCGCCGCCGCGTCGACCGGGCCGTGATGCTTTTTTGAGTCGTTCATGCAGATTTCGGATCCTTTCATTGGCAGGGCCGTTTTCGGGCCTTATTGTATTTTATTGCCAAAGCGGCGCGTGATATTCACCGAGGTGCGCGCAATGAGTCGCATCGAGCCTTCTTTTCGGCAAAATGAGAAAAAAGCATATTTTGGAAAATATTTTTTGAATTTTTTTGCATAATCCCTTGACAGGGCTTGCTTTCAATGCTATAATTATAAACTGCATTATAATCGCTTAATATGTCAAAAAACGGCCGGAACGTTCAATGGGGCAGGTTCGCGGCGGATGCGCGGAACGCGAGGATGTGCGGTCGCGGCGATCTTTTTGGAGGAAGCGCCGAGGCTCGCGCGGTGTTCCGAGCAAAGAAGAGGACATAGTTTAGAGCGTGAAATTACGTTGAATGGAGTGATTGATTTAATGG
>CAZPYK010000155.1:0-1632 GCA_964590755.1 uncultured Ruminococcus sp.
GTGCTCTTTTTTAGACTCGGCATAGCATACGTGTTAGATATTTGTTTCAAACTTTACATCAAGATCATTTGATCTGTTCGATCTCGGAGCTTTTTGCATTCCCGCTGCCGATCGCAGCAGTGCAACCTCGTGATCGGTCAAATATCTGCACTCGCCTCTTTCAAGGGTCGGATCCAACCGCAACGGTCCGAAGCTTATCCGTTCAAGCGCATCTATCCTGTTGCCCACAGCACCGAACATTTGCTTTATCTGATGATATTTTCCCTCGTGGATGGTTATCGTTCCGCACGTCTCGCCATGCATATCAACCAAACAGGGCGCGGTCAGTACGCAACCCTCTATATAAACGCCGTTTTGCAGCATTTCTATCTGTCTGCCGTCAAGCGGATCGCGCGCGACAAATCCGTAAGATTTATCGACATGCCGCGAAGGAGCGAGCAAACGGTGCGCCATTTCACCATCATCCGTCAACAGCATGAGTCCGACGGTGTATTTATCAAGCCTGCCACAGGGAAAAACTCTTGCACGATCTCTATCCGGGCAAAGCTCTGTCACCACCGGGCAACCATCCCTTTTGTCCTCGGTAGCGCTGACATAGCCCTCAGGCTTATTGAGCATAATGTAAACATGCTCGCGCCATTCGATCGTTCTGCCGCGCCGCTCCACAAGACTCACGCCGGGAGTTACCGAAGCATCCGAAGAGCGCACGGGAACCCCGTCGATCGTTATGACACCGGCTCTGACCTCGCGAGCGCATTCGCGGCGCGAGCATTCGCCCGCCGCGGAGAGATATCTGTCAAGTCTCAAATCGCAGCCGCTCCTTTCATTTATATATTGATATTTCTTGTCGGTTTCGGCACACAACACTCAAAGAGTCAGTGCGATCACAGCAACACAGCCGAAAAGCAAAAGCCCGACAAAAAGCCCGATAAAAAAATCCCTCATGCCGCACACCTTTTTTCTTTAGTATGCCGCATAGCGAGAAAAAAATACCGCACACGCGGCACCGAGCAAAAAATGCTTGTCGGACCGCTTTCAAATTATATCACAAATCGATCCGACTTTCAAGCAAAAATGTCTGTTTTCAAAAATATACGTATACGTAAAAGGCCAAACGAGAAACGAGGCGCCAAAGACCGGACGGCCTTTGGTGCCTCGGATCGGCATTCAAGTCAATCGATATCCTCAACTATCTTATCGGGGCGTTTTTCAAGCAAGTCCGGGTGCTCGACCATCTTCTTGTAAAACTTGAATGCGGATGCATAGTAGTGTCCGTCGCATATTCTTTCATCGGTGACCACCTTCACATCCATGTATTTGCGGCGGCAAAGCTCGCCCTTGCGATCGTACTCGTACACCACGCTCTTAGTTCCGTAGGAAATAAAAACGGGCAGGTTTCCGAAATCATAGATGTGATGGTAGATCGGCTTGATGCCGAGCGACCCCATGCTTGTAATGATCATCGAGCCGTGGAAAGGGCTCAGCTTAAGCAAGAGCTTAGGCAGGCGCCCAATGTAATCAAGGCACCTGAGAATGAACATAGTGAAGCGTAAAAGGGTACCGGGGATAACGGACATTACCTTGCTCAGCTTATCGAAATCGGTGGGGTTATCCATCGACGCGATAGCGGCT
>CAZPYK010000156.1:0-1565 GCA_964590755.1 uncultured Ruminococcus sp.
TCCTTTATGGAAAACGCCCCGACGTAGGCTTGTTCGTCTACGAGGGGGCGTTCGTGTTTTTATGTGTTAAAGTTATACTGCGGTTTTGCCCGGATAATTTGCTTTTATGTATCGTGCGATTGCGGGTGCCCATTTGTTTCCGACAAATGCTTGATTAGGATGAACAGTGTCGGTGGTATTTTTCGAAGTATCAAATTCTAACATATTATATGTATCAAAGACTGCAACACTATGTTTTGCGCAAACCTCTTTAACAGCCGTGCAATAATAGTCACGATATTCTACATCGAAACTGTTAGTCGTTTCGGAATCGGCATAATTGAAGTTTGTCATAAAGAATATCCAAGCGTTAGGATAATTTTCTTTGAGACCGCTACAAAGCGTATTTAAGGCACCATAATATGTGGTTATATCAGTATCGTCGATAGAGCCAAGAGGAATACTGCCTCTATCATTTACTCCACCCATAACAATGATAATATCGCTATCTTGAGCAATTTCTGTATAGCGCACGCACATTGCGGTCGAATAGTTCGAGTGATTACGAGCAAGTGTGTTGCCACTTATGCCATAGTTATTAACCGTTGTTGCGCCAAGCTCATTTTGCAAACAATATGGGTAAGCATATGAGATATATGCACCTCTAGTTATGCTGTCCCCAAGGCAAGATATAACCACATCAGACCAATCTATATTCTTAGGAATGACATCGTTCAAGGTGCTTTGTTCGTTAAACGAATCCTCATTTTCGGACTTATTATGTTCTGTATTTATGAACAAACCACCAACGGCTATTCCACACAACAGAGCAAATATAAGCAAACAACAAACACATATTTTACTTTTCATAAAATCCTCTTATATTCTTGAAAATATGATAGCAGACGGAGCGCAAACAGCATCTGTAACAGAATATCTAACACAAAGATATTTTGCATCAGAAGGGATGTGCAAGTCAACAGAAGTTTCAGAGGATGATTGTTGAGATTGCCCAACAGAAAAAGAAACTTCTTCACCCAAAACAGGCTCATCCGTCAAGAAACCGAACCACATTGTGTTTTTAGAATCGTTTTTAAGAGTTACAACATCGTAATGTTCACTATAAAAACTTAAATCAATCAAATATGATTTAGTTGTTTCATCATTCGCACGAAGTTTAACCAATTCATCAGAAGAG
Source organism: uncultured Ruminococcus sp. (assembly GCA_964590755.1). Classification (GTDB taxonomy): domain Bacteria; phylum Bacillota; class Clostridia; order Oscillospirales; family CAG-272; genus CAG-390. Next base: position 1,178 of record CAZPYK010000156.1, read on the forward strand.
CCGGTCGAAATTATGCCTTTAATCAAGGTTACACGCGACATATCCAAGGCATAAGTTTTCGGATATGAATTTTGATTTTCGCTTACTGTAATTGTTAATTGTTTTGCATATTCAGACTTATTGAACACATTCATCGTCACAGCCTCTCCGTCTACCTTGTTCGGGGTGATAATGATTCTTGCGTGAGTTGCATCGATAGCAACATCATCACGGAATGCCTTTTCAAGAACATCGGTTTTATAGAGGAACTCACCGAGTTCGTCATAGAAGAAAATTTGATAAGTCACTTGACTTTCGAACTCCGGCGTAACCGTCAAGCCTTTGCACTCGAATGCGTCTTTGGTATATATGCTTTCTTTGGTTTCTACGTACTTGCCGTTTGCATCCA
>CAZPYK010000157.1:0-1561 GCA_964590755.1 uncultured Ruminococcus sp.
CGCTCTTGTAAATAAAATAAGAGTTTTATATCCAAATAAAAAAGTTTGGGTATACACCGGCTACACGTGGGAAAATCTTGTTGTTTTGCAAAAGCACGAATTTATCAAAGACATAGATGTTTTGGTAGATGGTAATTTTCAATTAGATAAGCAAGATATATATAATGAACATATTGTGTTTGCTGGCAGTACAAATCAACGCATTATAGATGTGAAAAAGACTGCACAAATGGGCAAACTTGTTTTGTATAAACAAGCCGAATTAACGGGTAGTGTGAGGTGGGCATAGTGAACAGTATATATAAATTATATAAAATAACTGCCGATTATCGTAAACATAATCCTAATAAACCACATTATTATGTTAGAGCAAAAACTATTAAAGAGGCGAAAGAGCGATTTAAGAACTTAATAAGTTGGCTCGATATATATGAAGTTGAAGTTTGTACCGAAGATATTGCTAACAAAATCGCCGCAGAGCCAACAAAACATATTATTATATAAAATAAAGGAGAGAAGAAAATGAATAAGATTTTAGTCCGTTACCACAACGACAACATTGACAAGATTGAAAAAATCAGCAAAGGCGATTGGATTGATTTGCGTGCCGCAGAAACAGTCGAACTGAAAGCGGGAGATTTTAAGATAATTTCTTTAGGTATTTCTATGAAATTGCCGGAGGGATATGAGGCACATATCGTTCCTCGCAGTTCCACCTTTAAGAAGTGGGGTATCTTGCAGACCAATCATATGGGCGTAATTGACAACAGTTACAGTGGCGATAACGACATTTGGGGTATGCCCGTGCTTGCTATGAGAGATACCGTCATCAACGAAAATGACCGCATCTGTCAGTTCCGTATTGTTAAACGAATGGAACAGGTGGCATTGGAACAGGTTGACCATCTTGAAGGCGTAGACCGTGGCGGTTTTGGTAGCACAGGAGCGAACTAAATTGCAAAAGGTAATTGAAGCACTTAACGGTAAAATCACATCTGAAACAACTCTCAATATGACAAAAGAGCAAGAGTATTATGTGGTTGGTCTATCTGATGCATTAGAAATTGTAAAGAGTTGTTATGAGAGCGAGCTTGTGATTGGTCATACATACTTTGTTCTTACCCTCGACAAGTTCAACAATGCGCAAGTTGAGGAAATGAGATTGTATCGTATTAACAGGAAGAAGAGACAGTCATACTGCTTTACCAGATTTTTGACTGGCGACACCGTTAATCCCGATTTAGTGCTTTATAGTGAGGGCAGCCTTAAATTAAGGGTATTCACTTCGAAAGAAGAAGCAGAGCAACACAAAAGTTCAGTATTGTGGAGACACAAGTAAGAATAGAAAAGGGAGGATGGTTTGTATTATTTGGCGTGATATGAACCGCCTCTCTATAAATAAAGGTGGTTAGCACAATGAGCAAAATAAACTTATTACCGAGCCAAAAGTTGTGCCTGACTATTGAAGAAGCGGCGACATACTCAATGCTTGGCGAAAACAGATTAAGAAAAATCATAGAGGAAGATAAAACTCTTGATTGGGTGTTATATGTGGGTTCTT
>CAZPYK010000158.1:0-1394 GCA_964590755.1 uncultured Ruminococcus sp.
CAAAAAGTGTCAAGGTATTGTTGGTTCTACCCTTACTACATCTTATTTTCACGGTAAACAAAAATAAAAAGTTTCAAAAAATTGGTCTAAAAATAATAAACGACTATCTAAAATTTTCATATAATAATAGAAAAAGACAAAAGGGGTTATTATATGAAAAAAATGAAGAAAAAATTAGTTTCTGCTATTGAATACTCAATTTAGAATCCAACCGTATCTATAACTAAAGTTGGAGAAATTTTTAATATTGACCGACATTCGATAGCAAAATATAAAAAAAATAATTTATATTTACAATATCATTATGCAAATTTTTCAAATCCAAACGATGAATATTTATATTATTTCTCGGAAGATGAAATTTCTTTTATAGACTTATATTTATCAAATCCTAATATATCTTATCAAGAAGTTGCTAAGTAGTTCGGAGAAAAATTGATTGAAAGGGCAACTTTATATAGATATCTTGATATCTTGGGTAAAACAAAGACTGAAGGCGGTTCTATTAAATATCATTATAATAGAACTCGATTTCAATAGATTGAGACAGAAGAGGATGCTTATTGGTTAGGATTTATTACCGCTGATGGTTGTATCATTGAAGGCCGTTGGCTTAGCTTGTAGTTAGCTAAAAAAGACCGTAATCATCTTGTAAAATTTTGTCATTATTTAGGTCTTGAAGAAAAAGAAACTAAAGAAATAATTAAAAATGGTTTCGGAGGCGCCTATACAAGAGATAATCCTGTTAATAGTGTAAAAATTTGTTCTCTTGAAATTATAGCAAATCTAAAAGATAAAGGTGTCTTACCTCGAAAGTCAGGCTAGGAAAAACCTTATATATGTTCTTCTAAAGAATTGGAATTGGCCTATATCAGAGGTTTAATTGACGGTGATGGATATATCAGAAGTACTCAATATGGGTTAGGCATCGTTGGTAGTAAAGAGATTTGTCAATATGTTCAAGATTTTATTACTGAAAATATTTATAATATTTCTAATAATAAAATTCACGAGCATGGTATTATTTATAAATTAGAACTAAGTGGACAACAACAAAGTTCTATAATTTTGTAGAAATTATATGAAAATGCTAACATTTATTTAGATAGAAAGTATAATTTATATTTAGACCGATATAATAAAAAGTAATTTATTATTGCCGTGTATAAATCCCGGAATTAAGCGGGAAGGCTAAGGGCGTAAGCCTATGCTAATCCGAACCGAAGGCTTATCTAAGATAAGTCAGGGGCAACGCATAGTAGGTGAAAAGATATAATCCTACCACGAGGCCGGGACTAACTAAAAGTTAGAAAAGGTATGCTGAGCTTATGGGAAACCATAAGAAGTAAAAGATAAAAAGCTTTTACGATAACAAATCTGGATTCAAGTTGCTA
>CAZPYK010000159.1:0-1259 GCA_964590755.1 uncultured Ruminococcus sp.
GCTGGTAAAAAATTCAAAGATGTTGTTGATGGCAAAGTAGTTGCTAAGAAATAGTAAACAAGTCTTAGAATTATAAAAACTTAAATATATGAGCCGAGGAATCTCGACTCATATATTTTTTATCATCTCTTTTATTTTGTTCATAAATTTACTTCCTGTTTTTTAATTTTGCCAATATGAAGGCTCAAACAATTCAAAGTATATTATCCAACCCCCAAAAAGAAAATATGCACAACTAAACATACTAATTAATACATAGATAACCTTTATTAATATCTTATTTGTAATTTTAAATTTTTTTATTAAATAATCAACCAAAAACACAATTATTTGTGGCAAGTATAATAAGGTATAAAAAATCAGAGAAAAAAGAATAAACTCGTAACGATCATCATAATGCATCATTCTACGAATATTATCATAACAGAAAGTTATATCTGATATAGTTAAAACAAAAGAGATAACAAAAAATATAATAAGCTCTCGAGCTGTTAATATTTCGTTATTATTAAACACATTTTTTATCATCTCTTTTATTTTGTTCATAAGTTTACCTCATATATTTTTTACATTGTAGTATTTATATAGCCAGTACTTTCCAAGTGAAAAATTATAAGTTCATATATTACCCAACCCCAAAAAAGAAAATATGCACAACTAAATATACTGATTAATATATAGATAACTTTTAGTAGTACTTTATTTTTAATTTTGAATTTTTTTATTAAAAAATCAATAAAAAACACAATTATTTGTGGTAAATATAATAATCCATAAAAAATCAGATAGATGATAATATGATTGAGCTCCTTACTATAACATATATCTTTATATATTGCATCGCAATAAAGGATTAAAGTTATAATGGTAAAAATAAAAGAGATAACAAAAAATATAATAAGCTCTCGAGCTGTTAATATTTTGTTATTATTAAACACATTTTTTATCATCTCTTTTATTTTGTTCATAAACTTATTCAGAAAATAGCGAATATATAACTAAAAAATATAATAAAAATAAAAAATAGTATATAAAACTAAATATATTTATAATTACTCGTAAAGTCTTTAATAATATTATATTCTCTATTTTAAATTTTTGAATTAGGTACTTGAATAACAATATTATTACCAATGGCAAATATAGAAGCAGAATAAGTATAATATTAAAAAAATATATACTCATTGAAAAATCTAATATATTATCAAAAATATTAATTATCCAGACCATACTAAAAACAAAAGAGATAACAAAAAATA
>CAZPYK010000160.1:0-1240 GCA_964590755.1 uncultured Ruminococcus sp.
TAGTAGCCTGTAACTCTTAAAACTTTATTTCTGGATAGAGATGTTTAAGTCTAATTCTGGCATCAGCGGATGTAAAATGCCAAGAAACACCCTTTTGCTTAGAATTGCGTCTCAGACTCCAAGAATCCAGGATCTGGTTCAAAGAATCCAAGGAGGGAATTCGCTCACCCAGCAAGCATTGAATAGACAAAGCAGAGAGCTCAATTTCTGCAATGTCCAGCCAAGAACCATGCTTCGGCGTATAGTGAATTTCGAGCTTTTGCGCTAATCTAAAGGCTTCTTCAGGTGAAAATGCCTTGTAGAAAGATGCTGGTGTATGCGTGTTTAGATTGTCCATTACGAGAACTATTTTTTCTACGTCAGGATAAACCTCATCGATCAGCCACTTCATCTGGTGCGCCCAATCCTCGCTTGTTCTGTGAGGAAGCGCATGGGCTTCTCGCCATTGTCCCAAAGGCTCTGTGAACATGAAGATAGAGCAGGAACCTTTGCGGACATACTCGGAATCACACTTCTTGGTATGGTTAGACTCGCTCATGGGAATAGGCGCAATCATTTCATCCAGCAGCTGAAAAGGCTTTTCATCCATGCAGACTACAGGTTTGTTTTCATCATAGGGACGGGAATAGACCTCCAGAACATCTTCCATGCGGGCGACGAATTCTGCATTTTGTTTAGGAGGGATGCACCACTCTGTCTTTAGGTGAGGCTTATATTCCGTTTTTTTAAAAGACGGTATACCGTCATATGAGACAGCTCGTCTACGAAGTGGAGTTCCACTGCTTTTTCGCTTAGAAGCCGTATCGTCCATCTGGAACAACCTTTAGGAGGTTCGCTGCAAGCCAATGCAATGATTTTTGCTTCAGCTTCTCCATCCAACTTGGGCTCTCTAGGCGGAGTTTCTCGTTTCTTGCGGTTCAGATACAGGTCTAAATCGTGATTTGCCAGAAACTCGTCTCGCATATTGTATACTGCCTGGACGGAAATTTGGGCATACTCTGCCGTCCTCTTGTAGCGAACGTGGTCTGATTTACCAGTGCGGTCTAGCATGAGTAAGACCCTCGCTCTTGTGATAACATGAGAATTGTGAACACCTTTTTTGACAATGTCCTTTAGGTATGATTGTTCACTTTCGGTTAGATAAATGTCCTTATTCAGCATCGTGGTATACTCCTTTGCGAGTTTTCTTTTAGTATACCACATTTTTTAACAAATGTATAGTTTTAAGAGTTACGGACTA
>CAZPYK010000161.1:0-1096 GCA_964590755.1 uncultured Ruminococcus sp.
GGGGCGAGGGAAATTTCTATCATTTCCTACTAACCCTAAACTTTCTAAAACCCCGTAAACCCTTGCTACATCAGCCTTTCGGGGGGGGGGCACTGAACCGCTTTAAATTTTTGCATGGTAAATTCCTCCTGATTTTTACTATCCTTTATCATTATAACATGTATTTTTCAACTTTTCAACTCTTTGTTGTTTGTGAAATTAACATTAGTAAATCGCCCCCACCCTAACCCTCCCCCATAGGGGAGGAAATTTATTTTAGTTTGCGCAAGCAAACTGTAACGAACTTACCGTCTTATCGTCCTAACGTCATAGCGACTTCAAGATTAAAATTTATCCTATTACCCCAACAAAAAAGCGCCGGAGGCGCTTTTTTTATTTACTGATTAAATCATTCCATTGTTTTTTCTTTTGGTCAATTTTTTGTTGTCTTGCTTTAGCTGCATTTTCTCTCGCTTTTTTATCAGCTTCGATTTTCTTTTGCAATTCTTTTTTTTGTTTAGCTCTTGCTTCTTCATTAGCTTTTTTCTGTTGTTGAAGCTGTTTTTCTTTGTCAGTTACCTTCTGAGTATATTTATTTATAAACTGACCGGTGTAAGTTGAATCGTCAGCCGCTTTTACTGCTATTGCACTTGTCATAACTAAAATCAAAGTTGCGATTAATAATTTTTTCATTTTTTCTCTCCTATTTACTACAACTAAATTTTATCATACATGGTTATAATTTTGTCAATACCTTGTTTTGCTGTGTTAAAAATTTGTAGCATTTGTTCTTGTTCATAGGGTTCGCCTTCTGCTGTTGTTTGAAATTCAATAATTTTACCACTTTTTGTAAGCACAACATTGCTATCAACCTGAGCACGTGAATCTTCAATATAATCAAGGTCGAGTCTTACTTCTCCGTCAACAATCCCTGCAGAAATAGCCCCAATTGGCTCTATAATCGGGTTTTCCGCAAGTTTTCCTTGAGCTAAGAGTTTTTCTATTGCAATTTTTAATGCAAGAAATCCACCGCAAATGCTTGCCGTACGAGTTCCGCCATCTGCTTGAATAACATCAGCATCAATTGTTATAGTCAAATCCGGCATTTTTTCTAAAT
>CAZPYK010000162.1:0-1085 GCA_964590755.1 uncultured Ruminococcus sp.
GATATCATTTTTTGAACTGCTCAAACCTATAATAACACAAATAAAATTGAGCATATTAGTTTATTAAAAAATGATATGTTCCTTTACTTTTTGAGAAATTATCGTGGCTATAATTTAGATATAGTCGGGTTTTTGCTCCAAGACCACAAAATGAAGAAAATGTGACCTTCGACTTAAATGGAAGTGATGTAAAACGAGATAATTCTCAGAAAGGGAAAAAGAGAAGTGGTTGAAAAACATATTATTTACAGAATTTTTGGTATTAAATTTTCGGTAAGAAATCCTGTTTTTGTTGATAAATTCAAAATGGAAACAGAAAAAGCTATCAAGATCCAAGATAACTATAATTTAACACCTCTTAAATTAGCAAAAAAACTTATTTTATTTTTAACTCCATCACAAGCTAAAATTTGCGGTGGTGTAATGTCTATTTATTCTCTTTGCGAAACCAGCAGAAATTTAGTGCCGGATTCACTTTGCATTCTTTCAACATATCCAAATGACAAATATACTTATGCAAGTAATGACATGTTTTTAAACAATGAACAAATATATCGTTTTTCGCAAATTGTTGATAATTGCAAAAATCTCGAAGAATTAATTATCCATATTCCAGAATGTTATTCAAAACGATTTTATAAACATTTAAAAAGAAAAGATATCTGTTTTCTTAAATCAATAAAAAAACTTCACCTCAACATAATGAACCAAAATATTGAATTAATGCCAAAACCTAAAAAATTAAAAGATTTGTACAAACTTACAAAAAATATTACTCAAACAATCGCTCACGACAGATACGCAACACAAGATGTTTGTGATAAATGGCAAATGCCCACGCATTTATTTTCTGTAAATATTGACATGAGTAAATATAAATCTTATACGTTTGAAGAAAAAGATAAGATTATTGTACTATCTCCTGATAAACACGATATGAAAAAATCTATTGTTGAAAAAATAGAATGTGCATTTCTCGATTGGAAAATAATTACGGTTAGTGAAATGTCATTTACTCAATATATGAATTTAATTGGCCGAGGCTATTTTACTATTTCATTTGGAGAAGGAATGGATGGATATTT
>CAZPYK010000163.1:0-1083 GCA_964590755.1 uncultured Ruminococcus sp.
TTCCCATCAGTGGGATTGCAAGGGCGCAGAGTTTAACAAGTGTTTCCCGAAGTGGAAAGGGGCTTGCGCCCCTTTAAGGGGCAAAAATAATGCTTGACAAACCGCACTGAATGTGCTATAATAACTACAGAGTTAAGGGAGAGCACTCCCACTCAAATAAATCATCGACAGGTTCAAGTCGTTAAAACCGAAAGGAATTGATACTATGGCTACTACTAAGAAGATGACGAAGCGTGAGAAGTTCGAGATGCTGAAAGCTATCCCTGCCGTTGCGGATAACGCTCTGCTGGTTGAGTTTATCGACCATGAGATTGAACTGCTGACCCGCAAGAACTCCAGCGATAAGAAGCCCACCGCCCAGCAGGTAGCGAATGAGGGCACTAAAGATACTATTCTGAATATCCTTATTGAGAACGGCGATAAGATGACTGTTACCGAGGTTCAGAAGTCTTGCGCCGAGCTGTCCGAGCTGTCTAATCAGCGTATGTCGGCACTCATCCGACAGCTTGTGCTGGATGGTAAGGTTGAGCGTGTCGAGGATAAGCGGAAAGCCTATTTCAAGGCTATCTGACCGAAAAAGTCAGGGGGGAGTAAAATCCCCCTTGACAAATCATCCAAGAGGTGATAAAGATGAATAAGCAGATTGAAGCAATGCGTAAGTTGGGAATGAGCGAAGAAGAAATTAAACAGTTGCTTGAAGATGATAAGCGCATTGACCGAGGGGAAAAACTGTTTGAACTTGACCCCGAAAAAGAAAAGGTAGCGAAGCAGGCAAGGCAAGCCGACCGCAAACCCACTGTTTACAAGCTGGATAACAGCGAGGGCAAGCGCAGTAAAAAGGTTGATGAAAACAAGCGTTTTCTAATTGATTTTCTTGTCAAGACACTTTCGCCCGAAGTGGATAAGGAAATTGAGATTATCAACCCCGAACGGGAATTTACTTTTGAGTATAGCGGAAAGAAATACAAGATAACTCTCTCTGCACCCCGTTCATAAGTATACAGAAAGAGTGGATTTTTATCCACTCTTTTTTTTGTGTAAAATGACGAAAAAATAATGCTTGACAAACCTCCAAAAGTGTGG
>CAZPYK010000164.1:0-1057 GCA_964590755.1 uncultured Ruminococcus sp.
ATGATCATTATATCAATGGCAGCAAAAATGAGAAGCTGGAACTTCTTAACAAGGAACTCAAAAGTGGGCTGATACAAATTGAAGAAAGAATTCCAGAATTAAAAACCGGAATAGCGAAATGCATAGATACAATCGATTAGGAAATATTGCGTTGGTCGTATTTGGGGTACTGAAATGAAAACATTTATGAATTACAGGCTCAACAAAGGGTGCAAGTATGCTATGGTAAATGCGGACTACTACCTCTGCACCTCTGATGAACAGGGGGAGTTTGTGCTGGGGACGCCACAATGTTGGGACGATGCTATCAGTTTGAAAATCGATTTTGAGCAATACGATATCTACCATATTTATTCTTATACGCTTGAAAAAAGCAAAGTAAGCCGCATAACAGATTACAAAGGGATATGGGGATTGACAGACCTGCCCCGTGGAACATATAGCACTTATTACGATATAAGGGATGTACGGGTATATATTGGCGTCCGTATAGGTCACGGTGTAACAGATTTTAAGAATAATAATGCTTCGCTGGAGATGTTACTGCCAAAGCATTTGCAGATTGGCGATGCTCAAATTGTTGGGATGATTTTTGACAATTTTTCCAATCTCCTAACAGCCCCCAGTTTGCAATCGTTGCTGAAGCTACAGAGCAAACTTCCTAACTCGCTACTGTTATTTTATGGTTTTCAACCAGATGCACAGCTTGTTATCGTTGGAGAAAAAGCAGAAATGCTCTTCGAAAAATCTGATTGCTATGAGTGGGAAAAGCGTGATGCGAATCCGTGCTATCATCATCCATGGCCGTACGAATTCATAGAGAAAGATACGAAATAAATCAGGCAAATAACGCAGGATATGTGATTTGAGGGCTAGCTCCATTTGTCTGCGGATGTCCCTTTTGCAACTGGAAAGCTAAAATAGAAACAGGCAGGGAAAGCGATTGATGCGCTCCCTGCCTGTTTTTTGTGGGATTTTTATTTGGAAAGCCGCCTTCAATATGCCGGACAAGGGTCAAAGGGCGATCCAGCAGGTGAGGGTTGGGGCGCGGAAGTGG